>JABXIA010000315.1 GCA_013373325.1 Paracoccaceae bacterium | reverse complement strand
TACCTGGGCCTGACGCTGGAAACCGTGAGCCGCCAGATTTCGGCGCTGAAACGCGACGGCATCATCGAGCTGGAAGGCAAGCGGCATGTGACCGTGCCTGACATGCGCCGCCTGATGGAAGAGGCAGGCGACGACAGCGACGGCGGCTTCCTGGGCTGAGGCCGCCTTTTCCCTGCAGCTCCTAACTGTTTTCCGTCAGCCAGCGCGCCACCCGAGCAGCGGGACTGCGCGGGCCGGAGGGGCGTAGGCTCCACAGCCGCAGCGCGCGCGGCAGCTCGGCTCTGACTGCAAAAGGTGCCACCAGCCTGCCGCTGTCCAACAGCGGCGCCACCAGGGCCTGATGACCGATCAGAACCCCTGCGCCATTGACGGCCTCCTCCACCGCCAGCGAGTAGAGCGAGTATTCCGGCCCCCGCAGATGCAGGGTCTCGCCGGGGCAGGCGGCCTGCAGCCAGTGCTCCCAGTCCTGCGCCCAGACAGCGTCTGAAAGGCAGGGCACATTCTGCAGATCCGCCGGCGTGCGCAGCTGCTCTGCCAGCGCGGGCGCGCAGACCGGAAAGATCACGTCCTGTTCAATCACCTCGCCCTGATCGCCGCCAAAGAACAGGCACAGGTCATAGGGCGTACGCTTGAGGTTCGGCGGCTCCTCGGCGGCAGTGACCGAAACCGCCATCTCCGGCATCGCGGCCCTAAGGGCTGGCAGGCGCGGCGACAGCCAGAACTGGGCAATCGCAGGCAGGGTGGCGATATGCACGGTGCTGGGCTGGGCTTCTTCGCGCAAGAGCCTTGAGGCGGCGTTCAATTGGTCGAAGGCGGCGGAGAGCTCCGGCAGCACCCGCGCGCCTAGCGCCGTCAGCGTGACCTGTTTCGGGCGCCGGATGAAAAGCTGTGCTTGCAGCGCGTCTTCCAGCGACTTGATCTGGGCTGAGACCGCACCGGGCGTCACCCCCAGCTCCTGCGCGGCGGCAGAGAAACCGCCCAGCCGGGCGGCGGCCTCAAACGCACGCAAGGACGTCAGCGGCAGCGATTGGGCAGGGGGCGGGGAAACAGCCATATCTTAGACTCAATTTTTCTAGCCCTAGTTTTCCGGAAAACTGATTTGCAGGCAAGGGGGCATCAGCGCTTTGATGGGGGCAGAGAGAAACCCGCCACCGCGTGAAGGAGACAGACCATGACAGAGCTTGCCCGCCGCACCTGGGTGCCCGCCGCCTGCGAGGACTACGTGCAGACCGTGGCCGCCAGAACCGCCGCCGCCACCAGCGCGGAGACCGCTGCGCGGCTGACTGCGCTGGCAGACCGCAATGCGGAAATCCACGACCGCGACTGCTTCAACCTGAACCCGGCCACCAATGTGATGAACCCGGCGGCTGAGGCGCTCTTGGCAACCGGTCTCGGCAGCCGTCCGTCGCTGGGATATCCCGGCGACAAATACGAAATGGGGTTGGAGGCCATCGAGGAGATCGAAGTGATCGCCGCTGAGGTCGCGGCCAAAGTCTTCAATGCGCGTTACGCGGAGATCCGCGTGGGCTCGGGTGCGCTGGCGAACCTCTATGGCTTCATGGCGCTGACCAAACCCGGCGATGCCATCATCGCGCCGCCTGCCGCGGTGGGCGGCCATGTCACCCATCACGCGGGCGGCTGCGCGGGCCTTTACGGGCTCCAGACCCATCCGGCGCCGGTGGATGCGGACGGCTATACCGTCGATCTGGATGCGCTGCGCGATCTGGCGCTCAAGGTGCGGCCCAAGCTCATCACAATTGGCGGCAGCCTCAACCTGTTCCCGCATCCGGTGCCGGAGATCCGGGCGATTGCCGATGCGGTCGGCGCCAAGGTGCTGTTCGACGCGGCCCACCAATGCGGCATGATTGCCGGCGGCCATTGGGCCAACCCGCTGGAGCAGGGAGCGCATATGATGACGATGAGCACCTACAAGAGCTTGGGCGGACCGGCCGGCGGTCTTATCGTCAGCAATGACGCAGAGATTGCGGAGCGTCTGGATGCCATCGCCTTTCCAGGCATGACTGCAAACTTTGATGCAGCAAAGTCGGCGGCGCTGGCGATGAGCCTGCTCGATTGGGTGGAGCATGGCGCAGGCTATGCCAAGGCAATTGCCGATCTGTCGCTGGCCCTGGCCGAGGCGCTGGCAGGGCAGGGGCTGCCAGTCTTTGCCGCCGCCCGGGGTATGACGCAGTCGCATCAGTTTGCACTGGAGGCGGCGGAGTTCGGTGGCGGCCAGGCAGCATCGAAGCATCTGCGCAAGGCGGGCTTCCTGGCCTGCGGCATCGGCCTGCCCATCGCGGAGGTGCCGGGCGACATGAACGGGCTGCGCATCGGCACGCCGGAACTGGTGCGCCGCGGCGTCACCGTGGAGCATGCGCCCCAGCTGGCGGAACTGATCACCCGGGCCTTGCGGACGGAGGACCCGGCAGCCATGGCGGCAGAGGTCGCCGAATTCCGCGCCGCCTTCCAGGGCATGCACTACGTGCGCTGAGGCCAGACAGGCGGGACGCTGAAACGGGGCTCTCCCGCGCCCGCACGTGCCCGGCAATGCCGGACCCGCTGGCGGCCTTGGGCC
>JABXIA010000124.1 GCA_013373325.1 Paracoccaceae bacterium | reverse complement strand
CAGACCCACGTAGCCGAGGTAGAGGAACGGCGGGTGGAAGGCCAGGCCGGGGTCCTGCAACAGCGGGTTCAGGTCCTGCCCGTCCATCGGCGGCACCGCCATGCGCAGGAACGGGTTGGAGGTGAACAGGATGAAGGCAAAGAAGGCGACGCCTATGGCCGCCTGCACCGCCAGCACGCGGGCCTTGAGCGTGGGCGGCAGCCCGCCGCCAAAGACGGAGGCCATGGCGCCGAACAGGCTGACGATCAGCACCCACAGCAGCATCGAGCCTTCGTGGTTGCCCCAGGTGCCGGAGATCTTGTACAGCATCGGCTTGGCCGAATGGCTGTTCAGTGTCACCAGCTTCAGCGAGAAGTCCGAGGTGATGAAGGCCCACATCAGTGCGCCAAAGGCAAAGGCTGTGAACAGGAACTGCGCCTGCGCCGCCGGTTCCGCCACGGCCATCCAGCCGGGCCAGCGTCTGTGGGCGCCGATCAAGGGTATAACGGCCTGCACGATGGCAATCATGAAGGCGAGAATTAGGGCGAAATGTCCGAGTTCTGTGATCATGTGCCGGTCTGTCCATGCATGGTCTTCAGGGATGGGTTTCCTATACGCCTGTCTGCCGGCAGGGCCAATGGCAAACGCCGCGCCACGCCGCCGCAGAGGGCAAATTGTGATCAGCCGCGGCGGGTTTTCCAGGCCCTTAGGGCCGGGTTGACCTCTGTTTCGGTGGCGTCCAGACGGGCGGCTGCATCGGTGCCGGTGGCGGCGGCAGCAGGCGAGTCTGCCCGCAAGCTTTCCAGCACTGCGATATTGCGGGCCACCTGCGGCGCCCGTGCCATGCTGGCGGCCAGCCCCTGCTGGAACTCCTGGCTTTTCATCTGGTGGCGTGCACCGAAGTAAAAGGAGACAATGACTCCCAACAGCCACCACAAGGGTTCCGGCACCAGCGCCAGCCCTTGCATTCTTGCAGCAAACCAGACCGGATCAGTCAGAGCCGCCCCCATCAGCGCAAGGGTCCCAAGCGCAAGCAAGGGCCGGGGCAGCCTGTTCACCCCGTCCATGAACCGGTCGAACCGGCTTTTGCCGCCATACTGGAATTCGGCTGCCAGCTGGCTCAGCGCAGCGCCTTGCATGTCATGCGCCCGCGCGGCACCCGCCTCAGCATTTTCGCGGAATACCTCAACGGTTTCGCGCAAGACATTGCGCCGGTTGCCGAAAATCAAACCCAGAACATTCGTGATCAGCCCCATTCTGCAGTCCTCCTCTGAAAGGCCTGGCGGCTCAGATGGTACTGGGCAGAGATGAATTCCTCCGCCCGTTTGATCCAACCGCCCTTGGTGCCATCCCGGGCACGAGCGTATTTGCGGCTGGCCGTACGGCGGTCGGCGAGGCGGAAATAGTAATTCCGGCGGGCAATCCCGTAGGCGTCACGCAGCGCGTCCGCGTCGACCAGAGCCGCTTGCTCCGCTGCAGAAGCGGTCTGCGGGCCGATGGCGCCGTCCACAACCACGCCAAATCCCATTTCGTTCAGCAGCCGCTGCAGGATGCGCACCGCGTTGCTGCCAGCATTGACATACATGTCGAAGACCGTCGCCTGCAGGCAGGGCGGCAGGCTGGCGATGCGGGGCGCCTCGTAATAATGGCGGATGAAAATCTCCACCGCCTGCGCCCGGCTGAGCGCCCGCACATCCGTGATGCCAACGCGTCCGTCGCCGGTCAGGTCGAGCCCCAGCCGCCGCATCGTGCCGATGGTCACCCCGTATTTGGTGGCGCCGCCCGGATCAGCCGGGTCATTCACAAAGCCGCCTTCGCGCGCCACGATCTGTTCCGCAATCTCAGTCACTGTCAGCATGTCACCTCACCACTTTCCGGTTAAGGTCATACTGCCGCACAGGGCCTAAGATCCCCTGACACCACCGTACGCAAGGTACGCAACACCCCTGCGGGGCGCTGGTTCGCCGCGCATCGCGCGGCGCCTGGCCCAACGCAAAACGCCTCCCGGCAGGGAGGCGTCTTTGGGGCGGGAGGGCTCTGTTCCAGACCCGGAGATCAGGTTGGTGATCAGGTTTCCGGTTCCTGATAAACACCCTGTTCCTTCAGCGCATCCATGACTTCCTTGGGCATATAGGTTTCGTCGTGTTTCGCCAGAATTTCAGTGGCTTCAAAGACACCGTTCACATAACTGCCGGTGCCGACCATACCCTGGTTCTCCTCGAACAGATCAGGCAGAACGCCGGTATAGGCCACCTGCACCGTGGCGCCGCCGTCGGTGACGGCAAAACGCACGGTCTCGCCCTGGCCGCGCTGCAGCGAGCCTTCGGCCACCAGCCCGCCGATGCGGAACACTTCAGAGGCTTCTGGCGGTTCCTCCGCCACCTGGCTGGGCGAGCGGAAATAGTTGATCCCGTCCTGCAGGGCATAGCCGATCAGGGCGGTTGCCACGATCAGGGCCACCGCGGCAATGGCGATGACCTGGATACGGCGCTGTTTCTTCAGGTTCTTCATGGTGTCCTCAATTCAAGCCCAATACAGCGCCGCCCCCTGATCAGGGGAACAGCGGCGCCATCATCAGGCCTTCGGTCTCGTTCTCACCTAACATCAGGTTTGCGTTCTGCAAGGCCTGGCCGCTGCTTCCTTTTGTCAGGTTATCCAGTGCCGCAAAGACGATGGCGCGGCCGCCGATCCGGTCCTGCGCCACGCCGATATGGCAGAAGTTGGAGCCGCGCACGTGATGCGTGCTCGGCGCCTCGCCGAACGGCAGCAGCTCAATGAACGGCTCATCGGCGTAAGCCTTGGCAAAGGTATCATGGATCGCCTGCGCGTCGCCCTTCACATAGACGGTCGCGAGGATGCCGCGGTTCACCGGCAGCAGATGCGGGGTGAACTGCACCTTCACCGGGCGGCCTGCGATCTTGCTGAACTCCTGGTCGAACTCGCCCAGGTGCCGGTGGGTGCCGCCGATGGCATAGGCGTGGTAGCCCTCGCTCAGCTCCGCGTGCAGCAGGTTTTCCTTGAGCGACCGGCCGGCGCCGGAGACCGCGCATTTCAGGTCCAGGATGATCTCGTCCAGATCGATGACGCCTGCCTCGATCAGCGGCCGCAGGGCAAACTGGCCGGTGGCGGCGTTGCACCCTGTGCCGGCCACCAGGCGCGCGGACCTGATTTCTTCCCGGTAGAACTCGGTCAGGCCGTAAACCGCCTCTTCCTGCTGCTCCAGTGCGGCGTGCGGGTTGCCGTACCACTTCTCGTATTCCGCAGGGTCGCGCAGCCGGAAGTCGGCTGACAGGTCGACGATCTTCAGAGTCTTGGGCAGGGCCGCGATCACGTCCTGGCTGGTCTTATGCGGCAGCGCGCAGAAGCACAGGTCGATATTTGCAAAGTCGATTTCGCCGATCTTGCACAGCACCGGAAGCTCCATATGGCGCAGGTGCGGGAACACCTCGGCCATGGTCATGCCGGCCTTGCGGTCGGCGGACAGGGCCGCGATCTCGATATTGGGGTGCTGGGCGATCAGCCGCACCAGTTCGGCGCCGGTATAGCCGGAGGCGCCAAGGATAGCCACTTTATGGGTCATGTCAGACCTCGTCTTTCGATGTGATATGCCGGTTCCGCAGCCATCTGCGGAGAGAAATAGGAAAAACTGCGCCTCAGCACTTTGACCTGGAACAAGGTTCCGGACGGTCGGGGCTCAGGCGGCCTGAAAGGTGATTTCCCGTCGGAGAAACTGGGTCGCGCGGTCGCTGACACGGCCCGGGTTTCCGGTGGTATAGAACCCGCCCGCGCCGTTGCCCAGCATTCCGGGATGGCGCTTCAGGTAGTCCGCAAGGCTGTCTGCCACCAGGCTGCCCTGGCTGAACACCTTGACCTCAGGGCCAAGTGCGGCCTGAAAGGTCTGCTCCATCAGCGGGTAATGGGTGCAGCCGAGGATCGCGGCCTCAGGATGCGGCATCTTGCGCTTCAGCGCATCGACATGCGAGCGCACCAGCGCCTCGGCCAGGATCATGTCGCCGTCCTCAATGGCGTCGACCACGCCGCCGCAGGCCTGCGCCTCGACATCGACGCCGATGGCGCGGAACGCCAGTTCCCGCTGGAACGCGCGGCTGGCGACGGTGGCCGGGGTGGCAAACAGCGCCACGTGCTTCACCTCCACCTCGCGCGGGGGGGAGTTGTCGCCCCACTGCCGTTCGGTGAGCGCCTCGATCAGCGGCACAAAGACGCCCAGCACCCGCTTGCCCTGGGGCAAGCCGCCCTCCTGCATCCGGCGCAGCGCGGCGGCGGAGGCGGTGTTGCAGGCGAGGATCACCAGAGCGCAGCCCTTGTCCCACATGTCCTCCATCGCGGCCTTGGTCAGCTGATAGATGTTTTCGGCATCGCGCACGCCAT
>JABXIA010000036.1 GCA_013373325.1 Paracoccaceae bacterium | reverse complement strand
GGCGGTGCTGACCGTGTCCGACCATCTGGGCACCGGCGAGGCCCTGCCGTCCGACCAGCGGGAGCGCAGTTTCGGAGATATGGTTGAAATTGCGCTGGAGGCAGCATTTAGCTGACCTTTCGTAATTCAATTTATTTTCACGAAAGGGCAGCAGATTTTTTGCTGCCCTTTTTAAAATTCCGTTTTGAGAGCTTTCACAAGCTGTTCCTGCATATTCACCGAAGATTTCCGCCATCCGATCCGGAGAATGCGCAATCCGCGCTGGTCAGCCACGCCCGTGGCTGCGGTCATACCCGTTGGGCGGCGGCCTCTGCCAATTGCCCAGCGATCCTTCAGCCGGGGCAAAGATCTCAACCAGCAGCGGATAACAGGCGGCTGTATCGCTGGAATGCTCGGCCGAGCAATCACCGCCCGGGCAGGCGCTGAGGCCGCCCAGCAGGTCGATCTCGGCAAAGAACTCCAAGTAGTCACCGGGGCGCACCGGGCTTGCCTTCATGAAATACTGGCCGGTATCGCGGGTAAAGCCGGTGCACATGAAGACATTGAGGACGTCATGCACATGCGGCTCCGCTTCCTCCGTGGAAACACCCAGATGATCTGCCAGCGCGCGGGTCAGGTTGGAATGACAGCAATGATGATACTGGCTGCCTGCCAGCAGGTTGCCTGTGTAAGGGTCGCAGCGGGTGCCGATCACATCATGCACCGAGCCGCCGAAATCATCCATCCCGTACCAGTCCAATGTGTCGGCGGTAATGGTCGCCATCGGACGCAGATGCGGGAAGCTGGTCCACATCCGTTCCCCTGTGGTGATGTGGGTGCCATGCAGCGCGCGGGTCTTGCCGGAATAGAAGCGCTCCGACAGATCATTCTTGTTCCACAGGTTCAGGTCGCCCACCTGCGGCCCCTCGATTGAGGTGATGCGGAAAAAATGCCCGGCAGGCACTTCGAAGCAGGCCGCATCGCGCGGCGGCACCCGTACCTCGCCGGTCTTCACCGCGCCTTCCCGCGCTTGCCTGTAGAGCGCAAGGTCCGGCACCGGCAGCGTCTCGTTCGGATAGCAGATCACCGGTTTGACGGCGCGGCGGGCGTCTGCGTCTGCTGGGGCAGCGGGTGTGCTGGACATAGGGGCAAACCTTCCTGTTCGTTTGCCCCATCAAGACCGTATCCCGGCCCCAGCGCAAGCCCATAGCACCGGCTGCCCGGTCACTGGCCATCCCGGCCAGGGCCTCAACCCGGTCCGCAGCTCTCCCGCCTGCGCCTTGTGCTTTTCGGCAAAAGCACAGTTGCAGTTGGGCGTGGGAGCGCTCTGTCAGAATCCGGCACGCTGCGGATTGCGGCACCTGCGGGGCGCGGATTGCCCGGGCTCCACCGCACCGCAAGAAATGCAGCGCCAGTGCCCCTCTGATTTGGCCTGCCGCCAGCGGCAGCTGCGGGTCAGATCCAAGGCACGGTGGCGCCACAGGAAATAGCAGAAAACGCCAATTGCCAGAACGACGATGAGTACCATACAGCTTGTCTAGCCGTGCCCTGCAAACTGTTCAAACGCAAAACCGGAAACTGCCGGGCGCCGTGGATCAAGCCGCCTGATAATATTCGAACAACTGTTCCTGTCCTGGTTCCAGCACGCCTGCCACCGGTGCTTCGGGACTGTAATATTCAAAGGCCTGCTCCAGCGCGTCCAGCGCAGCCCGTGCGGCTTTGGCTTGCTGTTCTTCAAAGGTTTCAACGGGTTTCATCAGGTGGTCTCCTAGATTGCGGCACCATCCTCCCATGCGCTGCAGGTTAGCTGCTTAGGCCTCCCGCCGCACCGGATGTTTTTGCAGGTTTGCCATGCAGTTGCTGCAATCCGGCGCAGCCGCCCCTTGGTCAGCCGATCAGAAGATCCCCCGCCAGTCCCAGAGCAAAACCGGCAACCGCTCCCAGGGCAGGCGCGCTGCTGCGGCTGCTGTGCGCCTTGGGGGCGATGTCCTGAAACAGCAGGTAAAGGATCCCGCCCGCGGCAAAGATCATGATTCCCCCGAGAACCGCATGGGCCTCTGCCAGCCAGACCAGCCCCGCAAGCGCACAGGCTGGCCCCAACGCGGCCAGCCCCACGAACAGCAGCAGCACGTGCCAGGCCGGGCTGTCACCGCTCCACACTTCGCGGAAGGCGGCAAATCCCTCAGGCAGGTTCTGCAGAAAAATCATCAGCGCCAGCAGCTTGGCAGTCGCGGCATCCGCCACCAGCATCGCCCCCAGCGCCATCGCCTCCGGCAGGTAATCCAGCAGCATTGCCAGCAGCAGGGCACCGCTGCCGCCATGGCGCTGCAGAACAGTATCGGTGAGGTAGAAAACCAAGCCCCCCGCAGCAAACAGGCCAATTGCCAAGGCCGCTGGCAGCGACTCAGCCGCCTCCGGAACCAGCACCAGAGCCACGGCAGAGGCCAGCGCGCCGCCGCCAAAGGCCGTTATGGTGTGCAGAACCCGGTCGCGCAGCACCGGGTTGCTGATGTGCTCGCACCAGGCAAGAAGGCCGCCCAGCGGCATCGACAGCCCAGCAAAGCCGGCAAGCATGATGGCATAGAAATACGTTTGCATTCCAGCACCTTAGGGCGGCTATCCGAGCCGCTCAACCAGTTTAGATCAGGTGTTGATACAGGCTGTGGCCTGCGCCGCCTGCGCCTCTGTCGCATTTGGCCCCGTCTGCACATTGCGCAACACGGTAGCGCCAGCGCCATGGCCTAGGAACTCGGTGCTGATCCGGACCTCTCCGGTGATCCCAGCAGCCTTAATGCAGCCGGGTATCCTGGCATCCGTCGCCGCCAGCTGGCCGCCGATCCGGTCGTTGTCCGCTGCAGTCATGCAGCCTGCCAGCAGGATAAGCGCGCCCGCGGCACATCCAAGAAGTTTCATGCCCAAAAATCCGTCACCCGACAAAACTACCCCCGGTTTCGCAGGAAACCAGGGGCCATGCAATTTTCATCGTGCGAGGGCGGCGGTTCCTTGCGAACCTCCGGCCAAGCAGCACCCCTCACTGCATCAGAATGTTCTCTGATCGCATGCCAGTTCCTTGAGGTTTTCAGCCTCAGATCCTGTCTGAGCGGAAATCTCCGGAGCCACTTTTCCTGCATGCAGCACAAAAGAAACACGTTTGCTGTCAGACGGCCTTATCGTTTCAACACATGCGGTCACGCCATCGGCCTTGGCTCCGTCTGCCTCCTTGCTGTTGATGTTCTCGTAGCAGAAGCTGAATGCATTTACCCAGCCGCGGTCGCAAAACCGCTCCGGTGACACGCTGACAATTGCCTTCAGGTCTTTGTAACTGCGCACCGTCAGGGCGAACCCATCCGTCTTTGCACCACGCAGGCTGTACCACTTCCCGCCGCGTGCATGCTTCAGCCCGCACAAAGCCTCCCCCTCTTCCAAGGGAGCTTTCTTGATCAGCCTTGCCAGAACCTTCCCGTAGGGAATTTTGTCGGCAATGTCCTCCAGTTTGGCGACAACCCCGGCAGTCTTTCCGGCTGAGACAGTGCACAATCCAGCAAGCACAAATTTCTCATCAATCTTAGTCGTAAACCCGCCAAACTGAGGACTGCTGAATGGACTGTAGTTCTCCGCCACCGAAAGCGACGGCCAGGCCAGCGCAGCCATCAGGCAAACACGTGTAAACAGTTTTGGCATGAAACCCCTCCCCAAAAAACAACCCTAAAGCACAAAAAAAGCCCCGGCATGTCAACACCGGGGCTCAACTTCCGCTTTAGCGGGCTATCAGACCGTACGCTCGACCATCATTTTCTTGATATGCGCAATCGCCTTGGCCGGGTTCAGGCCCTTGGGGCAAGTCTTGGCGCAGTTCATGATGGTGTGGCAGCGGTAGAGCTTGAACGGGTCTTCCAGCTGGTCCAGACGCTCCGGCGTGGCCTCGTCGCGGCTGTCGATAATCCAGCGATAGGCGTGCAGCAGGGCTGCCGGCCCAAGGTAACGGTCGCCGTTCCACCAGTAGCTCGGGCAGGAGGTCGAGCAGCTGGCGCACATCACACACTCATAGAGGCCATCGAGCTTCTTGCGGTCCTCGATGGACTGCTTCCACTCTTTCGCCGGGCGGTTGGTCTTGGTCTCCAGCCACGGCATGATCGAGGCATGCTGGGCATAGAAATGCGTGAGATCCGGGATCAGGTCCTTGACCACAGGCATATGCGGCAGAGGGTAGATCGCCACATCGCCCTTGATCTCATCCATGCCGTAGATACAGGCCAGCGTGTTGATACCGTCGATGTTCATCGCACAGGACCCGCAGATCCCCTCGCGGCAGGAGCGGCGGAAGGTCAGCGTCGGATCGATCTCGTTCTTGATCTTGATCAGCGCGTCCAGATCCATCGGGCCGCAGCTGTCCATATCGACAAAATAGGTGTCGACCTGCGGGTTTTTCCCGTCATCCGGGTTCCAGCGGTAGATCTTGAACTTACGCACATTGCTGGCGCCTTCCGGCTTGGGCCAGGTCTTGCCAGTGGTGATCTTGGAGTTCTTCGGGAGGCTGAATTGAACCATGGTCTGTCTCCTTAGAACGTCCGCGCCTTGGGCGCGATTTTCTTGAGGCTGATGCCGCCTTCATCCTCGGTGGTCAGCGGGTCGACCACCACCGGGCGGTAGGACAGGTCAACCTTGTTGCCCTCCACGCGGGAGACGGTGTGGACACGCCAGTTCTCGTCGTCGCGGGTGGTGAAGTCCTCATGCGCGTGGGCACCGCGGCTTTCCTTGCGCGCCTCGGCGCCAACGATTGTGGCCAGCGCGTTTGGCATGAGGTTGGTCAGCTCCAGCGTCTCCATCAGGTCGGAGTTCCAGACCAGCGAGCGGTCGGTCACCTTCAGGTCATCCAGCTTGGCCGCAATCGCGGTCATCTTCTCGACGCCTTCCGCCATGGTCTTGGAGGTACGGAACACCGCCGCGTCTGCCTGCATGCATTTCTGCATCTCCAGGCGCAGATCCGCGGTCTGGATGCCGCCATTGGCGTTGCGCAAGGTGTCGAAGCGGTCGAACGCCTTGTCGACGGAGGCCTGGTTCAGCACCGGGTTCGCCGCGTCTGCATCCACCACCTTGCCCGCACGGATGGCGGAGGCACGGCCAAAGACCACGAGGTCGATCAGCGAGTTGGATCCAAGCCGGTTGGCGCCATGCACCGAGGCGCAGCCCGCCTCGCCCACGGCCATCAGGCCCGGCACAACGGCGGTCGGATCGTCGGCGGTCGGGTTCAGCACCTCGCCCCAGTAGTTGGTGGGGATACCGCCCATGTTGTAATGCACGGTAGGCAGAACCGGGATCGGCTCCTTGGTGACGTCCACGCCGGCAAAGATCTTGGCGCTCTCGGAAATGCCCGGCAGCCGTTCCGCCAGCGCCTCGGCCGGCAGGTGAGACAGGTTCAGGTGGATATGGTCGCCCTCGGCGCCAACACCGCGGCCTTCGCGGATCTCCATGGTCATCGAACGCGAGACATAGTCGCGCGGCGCCAGATCCTTGTACTGGGGCGCGTAGCGCTCCATGAACCGTTCGCCCTCGGAGTTGGTGAGGTAACCGCCCTCGCCCCGCGCGCCCTCGGTGATCAGGCAGCCAGAGCCGTAGATGCCGGTCGGGTGGAACTGCACAAATTCCATGTCCTGCAGCGCCAGCCCCGCACGCGCCACCATGCCGCCGCCGTCGCCGGTGCATGTATGCGCCGAAGTGGCAGAGAAATAAGCGCGGCCGTACCCGCCGGTCGCCAGCACCACCATCTTGGCGTTGAAGACATGCATGGTGCCATCATCGAGCTTCCAGCAGACAACGCCCTGGCACTGCCCGTCATCGGACATGATCAGGTCGATAGCGAAATACTCGATATAGAATTCCGCGTTGTTCTTGAGGCTCTGACCATAGAGCGTGTGCAGGATGGCGTGGCCGGTCCGGTCAGCCGCCGCGCAGGTGCGCTGCACCGCGGGGCCTTCGCCGAACTCGGTGGTGTGGCCGCCGAAGGGGCGCTGGTAGATCTTGCCTTCCTCAGTGCGCGAGAACGGCACGCCGTAGTGCTCCAGCTCGTACACCGCCTTGGGCGCCTCGCGGGCCAGGTATTCCATCGCGTCGGTGTCGCCCAGCCAGTCGGAGCCCTTGACGGTGTCATACATGTGCCACTGCCAGCTGTCCGGGCCCATATTGCCCAGGGACGCGGCAATACCGCCCTGCGCCGCCACGGTGTGGGAGCGGGTCGGGAACACCTTGGTCACACAGGCCGTGCGCAGCCCCTGCTCCGCCATGCCCAGCGTCGCGCGGAGACCGGCCCCGCCGGCGCCAACCACGACCACGTCATATTCATGTGTTTCGTATTCGTAAGCAGCCATTGAAAAAGACCTCGGGGAGTTACAGGGCCAGGCGGATCAGCGCATAGGCGCTGGTCGCGGCGACGGCATAGGACAGGCAGTTGACCAGGATGATCGTCAGGCGGCCTTTCAGCCCGTGGACGTAATCCTCGATCATGGTCTGGGCGCCGGATTTGAAGTGCATCATGCCAACCCACATGGTCAGCGCCGCCACGATCGCCGGGAACGGGCGGGAGTAATAGGCGGTGATCTCTTCATAGGTGCCGCCCAGCGCAGAGCCGAAGGTGAAGACAAACAGCGGCACCAGGATCAGGAGAGCAATTGAGCTCACCTGCATCGACCAGTGATGTTCCGTTCCGGATTTTGCAGCGCCCATGCCAACGGCGCGCTTGCGGTCAGTCAGATATCGCATTGCGTGTGCCTCCCGGGCTCAGACGATGATAATGGTAAGGACAGTCAGTACGGCAGAGCCGATCACCACGAACCAGCCCAGCTTCTCGGCCTGCTCCAGGTCCAGCATCATGCCGTTGTCCCAGATCAGATGCCGGATGCCCGCCAGCGTGTGATACCACAGGCCCAGCGCCGACAGTACCATCACCAGATCGCCGAACCAGCTGGTCAGCAGCCCGTTGGCAATTGCGAAGTATTCGGGCGAGGTTGCAGCGGCCAGGAACCACCAGGCGATCAGCAGCGCCGAGACGATCAGCGCGTTGCCGGTGATCCGTGTCAGGATCGAAGTCACGGAGGTCAGCTGCGGCCGGTAGACCTGCAAATGCGGCGAAAGCGGGCGGTTGCCCCGATTGACATCGGCCATGTTGGCTCCTTTTCAGGTTGGCTGACGACGTTTTAGCCGATTTTTACGGCGTGTCACCCGAAGGAACGGTTAAAAACGGCAGGTTTCTGGCCTGTTGGCGCTAAATCGCCACGGCTTGTGATCACAGCAAATAATTAGTGATCACAAATCTGCCGATTGAAAATTTTTTGCAGAATCAGGGCCCCTTCTGCAAATCACTGCAAAGACGCAACCGCCCTCTCTGTCCCAGCAGGCAGCGCCGCGGTCTGTCTTGCCACCTCTCTGACCAGCTTCTTACGGATGCGCGAAGGGTAGTCGGCAAAGCTCGCGGCAGAGACCACAAAGGCCCCCTCTCCGCGGATGACATTTTCAAAGAAATAGGCCGTCAGGTCCGGCTCGCTCTGCTCAATGGCGATGGCATTCACAGTGACCCCTGCCGCGGTAAGCGCGCCATGCACTTCGCGCGGCTCGATCCCCTCGTTGGAGAATCCGTCACCGGAGACATCAATCACCCGTCGCTTGCAGTGCTCCACTGCCGGAAACTGCTCTAACGCCAGAAACAAAGCCTCCCCCACCGCGGTGGAGTAATTGCGCCAGGGCCGCGGCGCCTGCTCAATCGCCTGCGCCAGCACCTCGACATCGCCGAAGGTGCGGATCTCCGCCCAGGGCAGCGTCACTTCCTGGCGCGACTCGCCCGACCATTGCAGCAGCAGCACCTGCGCGCGCGCCTTGACCAGCGCCTCAGAGACCACGCCATCGCGCAATCCCGCTGCCAGCCCGTCCATCTGAATGCGGTATTCCTCGGCATCGACTGAGCCGGAGACATCCACCGCCAGCACCAATGCCAGATCGCAGGCCGCTGCGCGCAGCGGCCAGAGGGAGAGCATGGAGAAAACCAGAAGCTGCAAAACCCGCATGCCGCCAGCTTAAGCTGATTGCAGCTTGCAGGGCTATCACTTTTGCGCGGGGAGTTTACCGGCACTCAGGCCGCAAAATCTGCTGCGGCTTGAGTGCCGCAGCAGACAAGTTTCAGCGGCGCAGCGGCAGACCGTCCCGGTCGCCCATGGAGCCGATAATCAGGCGGACAAAGTCAATGATTGTCCAGATCCCCAGGCCGCCAAGCGTGATCAGCATGAGGATGCCGGTGCCGATCTTGCCGAGATAGAAGCGGTGCGCGCCCAGCGAGCCCAGAAAGAAGCAGAGCAGCACAGCAGGAACGAACCCCTTTTCGCTTACGTCGCCGGCAACTGCATGATCCATATTTGCCATATTGTTCTTAACCTTATTTCAGTTTGACCAAACGGCCCGATCCGTCACGGGCCTTTTCCGCAATCAACAGATAAAAAACGATTATTGAGTGCACGATATCAACGAGCAGCACCATGTAACCCAGCAAGGGCTGGTTGCCGGCCAGAAGAACGACAAACAGAATGAACAGCCCTAGGTCAATCATTCCATGCACGTAATTCCGCAAGTAGAAATGGTGCACGCCAATCACACCGAACAGACCGCACAATATGACAGCTGTCCCGTAGCTGGCCGATGACTTTTCTTCGTCAATCATAAAGTTTCCACCCTGAGTAGCGTCGGCAGGTTTACCGGCGCGCCTCAGGATTGCAAGACGGGAATTTCTCCGGTCCGCTTTTCTGACAGGGAGAGCGTGGGCTGCAAGCAACGGTCCCGAAAGACCGCCGCGCCCGCCCGGTCACTTGGGCATCAAGGCCCAGTAATCCAGATCCAGCAGCACATCCGGCAGGTATTTGCCGTCTTCGCCCTTCAGCGCATACGGTGCGCCGCCCTTGGTCGCGACCAGCCGCAGCCGGATCGCGCCAACGCCGGGCGCCGCGGTGTCGGCCTTGTCCAGCACTTCTGACCAGGCCCGCACAGTGAAACCAGAAAGGCAGGGGTTGGCATGCGCCCCGCCATTCAGGCCGGCGATCATCTGCGCGTTTGCGAGGCCATTGAACGACAATGTCCGCGCCATCGAGATCACATGGCCGCCATAGATCAGACGAGTGCCGTCCGGCCGCGCGGTATTGTCGAAATGCACCTTGGCGGTGTTCTGCCAAAGGCGGGTCGCCATCATGTGCTCGGCTTCCTCAATGGTGACGCCATCCACATGGTCGATGGTCTCGCCCACCTCATAGTCGCCCCAGCGGTGCGGCTCGCCGGCCAGGGTGAAATCGTAATTGCTGAAATCCAGCCCCGAAGGGATCACCAGCTGATCCGCCGGGATCACCTTGTTCAGCTCCGGGATCACGGTTTCCGGCGCCGGCGCATCCAGGTCGCGTTTGCGTACCATCACCCAGCGCACATATTCCATCACGCATTCGTCGCGCTGGTTCAGCCCGCGGGTGCGCACATAGACAACGCCGGACTTGCCGTTGGAATTCTGCTTGAGGCCGATCACCTCGGATTCCGAGCGCAGCGTGTCGCCGGGATAAACCGGCAGCAGCCAGCGCCCCTCGGCATAGCCGAGGTTTGCCAGCGCATTGAGGGAGATGTCCGGCACGGTCTTGCCGAACACCACGTGGAAGGCCGCCAGATCATCCAGCGGCGCCGAGGGCAGACCAGAAGCCCGGGCAAATTCATCCGAAGAATAAAGCGCATGGCGCGCCGGGTAGAGCGCGTGGTACAGCGCCCGTTCGCCGCCCGACACCGTGCGGGGCACCGCGTGGCGGATCACCTCGCCCACGGTGTAGTCTTCGAAAAACCGGCCCGGATTGGTCTTGGCCATCAGTGTTCTCCCAGTTTGGTCTCAGGCGTGTAGGTTCCATCTACGTCCTTCACCACCGCCTGGCCGCAGCGCATCACGCCGCGGGCCGCGTCGAAGGCATAGACAGGTTCGCCCTGCAGCTCCCAGCCCTTGTTCAACGCTGCCGTTACCTTGTGGCAAAAGGCGGAGGTGTCGTCTTCGGACAAAAATCGGTAAAGTTTCATGTTATCCATTCCTGTAATGAGGCTACCCGCCGAACGGCGACGGGCCGACTATGCCGTGGACGTAGCCGATCACCCCCATCAGGACAATCGAGGCGGCAAAGAACATCGCATCCTTGGCGATCGTGCCCTTCGGCCCGGGCTGCCACTCCGGTTCTGCACGGTTGATTACGATGACCTGAACAATTGCCCAGGCCAGAAGGCCGCCGAACAGGACGACCGAGGCCAGATCGCCATTGACCAGAAGATGCGCAGCCGCCCACAGTTTGAAACCCGCCAGCATCGGATGGCGCATGCCGCTCAGCAATGCGCCTTTCTTCGGCGCGGGGCTCATCATGTAGATAGCAATCAGCACCATCAGGTTGTTGATATGCACCATGAAGGACGGCGGCGCCCAGACGTGGATAAAGTCCATGCTGCGGTAACCCAGCACCATCAGCACAACACCCGCAACCAGCACCAGCGCCACCACGCCGCGCCCGCCGTTGCCCATGGAGGCACGCCTCTTTGGCGCCAGCCGTTTGAACAGATGGCCGCCCCACCACAGCAGAAGTCCCAGGATCAACAGTGCCATTTCAGCCCCTCTTTGATGTTAAGCTGATTAACACCTACGCGGAAACCGCAGCGATTGCATCCGCTTTTGCCAGAATCTCGCGCGCTGTTACGACATGCAGGTTCTCGACTATCTTGCCGTCAACCACCGCGACACCCTGCCCTGCGGCCTGCGCCTCATCAAATGCGGCAATCTGGCGGCGGGAGGTGTCGATCTCGCGTTCTGTCGGGGCAAAGGCGGCATTGGCCACTTCCACTTGCGCCGGGTGGATCAGGGTCTTGCCGTCAAAGCCCATGTCGCGGCCTTGCGCGCATTCGGCGGCCAGCCCCTCCACATCCTTGAAGGCGTTATAGACGCCGTCGACAATCACCAGCCCCTCGGCCTTGGCCGCCAGCAGGCACAGGCCCAGACCTGCCATCATCGGCATCCGGTCGGGGCGGTAGCGGGTCTGCAACTCCTTGGCCAGGTCATTGGTGCCCATCACCATGCCCTGCAGCTTGGGGTGCGCGGCAATCGCCGCCGCATTCAGCATGCCCCGCGGGGTTTCCATCATCGCCCACAGCGGAATGTCACCGGTGATTTCTGCCAATGCATCCAAGTCCTCCGGCGCATTCACCTTGGGCAGCAGAATCGCATCCGGGGCCATCCGCGCTGCTGCTGCTGCGTCACCGCGGCCCCAGGGTGTATCCAGCCCGTTGATCCGCACGATCTTCATCCGAGAACCATATCCGCCGGTCTTCAGCGCCTGGGCCAAGGTCTCGCGCGCATTGGTTTTTTCATCGGCTGAGACCGCGTCCTCCAGATCAAAGATCACCGCGTCCACCGGCAGGGTCTTGGCCTTCTCCAGCGCACGCGCGTTGGAGCCGGGGATATACAAAACCGAACGGTAAGGGCGCGTGCGCGGATCCATGGAGCCTCTCCAAAAGTTATTTTGTTGCGTAAAGCGGTACAGATTCGATTGTATACTTTCAAGTACAATTCCGCCGCAGCGCAGCGTAACCTCTCGCGCCATCGCAGCAAGATACTGAAAAAATGTGTGAATTCCCGGCGCACGCCCGATTAACCACTTATCAGCACCTGATTGGCACACTGAAGGGTACCAAGGCACAGCACATCGCCGCCCCACCAGGCCGCATCTGATGCCCGCAGGCATGGGGCCTGCATTTCGAATTGCGTCACACACCGGCCCGAACAGGGACACCGGGGGCTGCCGTCAGGCACCCTGCTCTGTCCGGCCGTTCCGGAAAGGGTAAAACGAGATGAAACACTCATTCTTCGCACTGCCGCTGGCGCTGGCCGCGGTGACCATGGCCGCCGCCCCCGCCGCCGCCCAAAGCCGCAACTGCGCCCCGCGCGATGCGGTGGTGAAACGGCTGGCGGAAAAATACGGCGAAAGCCGCCAGAGCATTGGCATGGGCCAGCAAGGCATGGTGATGGAAACCTTCGCCTCGGACGAAACCGGCAGCTGGACCATTACGGTAACCACCCCAAACGGCATGACCTGCCTGGTGGCTTCCGGACAGTCTTATGAAGTGCTCGCAGAAGCACTGCCGAACACCGACAGCGACGCCTGAGCAGGTATTGAGGCAGGTTTCCAGGCTGCAGGTTAAGCGGCCGGGGACGCCGCGCGGGCTGGCTGATATGAGCAGTCTTCAGACCAGCCCGTCCCAGATCAGCTTGGCACCGGTCACCGTCAGCAGCACATAGGTGAGCGCAAAGAACCAGCGCTCCGGGATCGAATGGTGCAGCTTTACACCCAGCCAAGCCCCCAGAAGGGCAAAGGGCGCCAGGATCAGATCCAGCGTCAAGGTCTCGCGGGTAAAAAGCCCCAGCCCGGCATAAGGCACCGCCTTGGCGATGTTGATGGCCCAGAAGATCAGCACTGTGCTGGCCTGGTACTCGGTCTTCCGCAACTTGAGGTTGAGAAGATAGACCGCGGCCGGCGGCCCGCCTGCGTGGCTGACAAAACTGGTAAACCCCACCGCCAGCCCCGCCAGCGCCCCGGCGCCCGTGGACAGCGGCGCATCCGCCGCCAGCCGCAGCCCCAGCCGTGCCCGCAGCTGCCACAGCACAAAACCTACGGAGACCAGCCCGATCAGCACCCGCATCGCATCGGCATCCACCGCCGCATAGAGCCAGGCCCCCAGCGCCACACCGGGCAATCCGCCGCCAATCAGCAGCAGTGACGCCCGCAGGTTCCAGCGCCCCCAATAAGGTTTCAGATTAGCCACGTCGATCAGCATCAGCAGCGGCAGCATCAGCGCCAGCGCCATGCCCGGCTCCAGCACCAGCGCCAGAATCGACGCCGAGGCAAACGCGGCTCCGGATCCGAAACCGCCCTTTGAAACGCCCGCAAAAACGACTGCCGGGATGGCAAAAACGAAAAACATCGCATCAAACGCCGCCATCACCTGCCCTCCGAAATGCCCAGATTACAGACGGTTTAGCGGTATCAGCACGGTATACACAAGCATACAGAGCCGATTGCCGCAGTGCAGAGCCCTTGCACGGCACGGGTTTACGCCGTAGGCATCAGGAAATTTCAACCGGACCGGAGACATTTTCCAATGGCACGACCCAAAATCGCCCTCATCGGCGCAGGTCAGATCGGCGGCACCCTCGCACATCTCGCAGCCCTCAAGGAACTGGGCGACGTCGTTCTCTTCGACATCGCCGAAGGCATCCCCGAAGGCAAGGCGCTGGACATCGCAGAATCCGGTCCCTCCGAGGGTTTTGACGCCTCCCTGAAGGGCACCCAGTCCTACGAGGACATCGCAGGCGCCGACGTCTGCATCGTGACCGCCGGCGTGCCGCGCAAGCCGGGCATGAGCCGCGACGATCTCCTGGGCATCAACCTCAAGGTGATGAAATCCGTTGGCGAAGGCATCCGCGACCACGCACCGGACGCCTTCGTGATCTGCATCACCAACCCGCTGGACGCGATGGTCTGGGCGCTGCGCGAATTCTCCGGCCTGCCTCACAACAAGGTCTGCGGCATGGCTGGCGTTCTGGACTCCGCCCGCTTCCGCCACTTCCTGGCTGAGGAATTCGGCGTCTCCATGAAGGACGTCACCGCGTTTGTGCTGGGCGGCCACGGCGACACCATGGTGCCCTCCGTGCGCTACTCCACCGTGGCTGGCATCCCGCTGCCCGACCTGGTCAAGATGGGCTGGACCACTCAGGAGCGT
>JABXIA010000225.1 GCA_013373325.1 Paracoccaceae bacterium | reverse complement strand
TTCGGGCGCGGGGGCCCCCCCGCGCGCGCGCGCCCCGGACCGGTCTGAGAGGTCAGTCCGCCAGGATCAGCGGCAGCAGCCGCGCGGCCTCGTCCTGGATCGGCGTCAGCGCATCGCGGTCCTCGCCCGGGTGGAAACGGGCGCGCAGCGCCGTGGCCATCGGCTGCGGCTCCAGGATCCTGACCTTCGGGCCGGTGCGCTCCGTTTCGGCCTGCCAGCTGCGGGCCAGCGCCATCTGCGCCGCCTTGGTGGCGCCGTAGGTGCCATAGAATTTTTCGCCGGCCTTGGGGTCGTCAAAGAATACCGCGCGGCCCGATTGGCCCAGGAGCGGTGCCACATAAGGGATCAGCACCGAAGTGGCGGTGGCGTTGATTGCCACGGCCTTGGTCCAGTCCTTGGGCGCGACTGACGGCGCCGGGCACAGAGCCGTTGCATGGATCGCAGTGTGCAGCCACAGGTCCAGCTTGCCCCAGCGGTCATGGATGCCGCGGCAGAGCGTCGCCATCGCCTCCGGCACCGTGATGTCCATCGGCGCCAGGGTGGCAGAGCCGCCCGCCGCCTTGATGCGGTCGTCCAGCTCTTCCAGCGCGCCGGTGGTGCGGGCGACGGCAACGATGTGATGGGTGGGCGCAAGCGCTTCGGCGAGGGCGTTGCCCAGGCCGCGCGATGCACCGGTGATGAGAGCGATTTTGTCTGTCATGGCCGCCTTCTTGGGCCGCCCGCGCGGGCAGGTCAAGAGGCGGAAGGCAGCGCCGGGGATTTTCGAAAATCCTTGGCAAATTTCCTGGAAGGAATTTGCGCCGCAGCCCGCCTGATCAGCTGCCCGGCATAACCAGGCGTCTGGTTTCCCCGCGCTGGTTCAGAACCAGACCCTGGGCGCCGATGGCAATCACCTGGCCCTGCGACAGCTTGCTGCCGCGCTTCACTTCACGGGTGCGGCCGGAGGGCAGGCGGATCAGCGCGCTCATGCTGTTTTCCGGCCCGTAGACCCCCAGCAGGCTCAGGTTGCTGCGGTTCACTGCATTGGTCTGGGTTGCCAGCCCCGCCACCTTGGCGGAGGTCTGCTCGTTCGCCATCTTCGTTTGCCCCTTGTTTGTCCGGATGGCATCTGGCGTGCGGCCGCTGCTGTTTCAAGCAGGCAAAACGGGCCTCGGCGGAAAGCTGCAGCTGGCTGAGTGGAGGATCGCCGACGGCCCCGCGTCAGGCTGCTTGCACCTGGCCTTGGGTCATGCCTCAGGCGTCATAGACCAGCGACGGCAGGTCGTGCCCGTATGCATAAAGAAGCTCCAGGAGCTCCTCCAGCTCTGCCCCGTCCTTTTGCAGCGGGTAGAGCGGGTGGTTTTGTTCGGTGACCTTCAGCTCCGGGTACTGGCCGCCGGGGCGCATTTCCAGCATGCAACCCGCAGGCAGCGGCATGTCCGGCGGGATGGCATTGGCCAGCCAGGCCGGGCGGTCGCCCAGCTTGTCGGTCTCGCGCATCTCAAAGAGGTCGAGATAGGCGTCGAAATCATCGCGGCTGAGGCTGGCCCAGGTGCCCAGGATGAACTCCTCGCCGCGGGTGCCGTTCAATGGAATTGCCAGCACCGCCCGGACAAAGCGCAGATCGCCGAGGCGGCAGAAGTCCTCGGTCAGGATGTCGCCGCGGGTGGCGAGGACGGCAGAGTTGTCCTCCACCTCCATGTCCTCGGAACAGATGTCGGGACGGTCGCAGCTGAGGCTGAGCAATTGCGCGAAAGTCGCGCCGCAGCAGCGGCACTGGCGCGGAGAAGTCAGCATGCGGGCAAGATGCGCGTCCAAGGAGCGGCCTTTCGTCAGGAGCATAGGAAAAGGCGCGGGCCGTCATGGCCAGCGCCTCCCCATGCAAAGTTCCGGGCCCTCATAGACGCATGCGGGCCAAAGTTCAAACCCCTGTTGGGGCAAGCCTCAGCCGGTGGCCAGCTTGGAGGCGTTCCAGGAGGCACCCGGTGCGGGCATGTCCTGGATCTTGGCGCTGACCCGGCTGCTGCCTTCCAGAGCCGCCAGATATTCCTCGGTGACGCCGGTAATGTAGTTGCCGTCAAAGCAGGAGCAATCGAAGCCCTGGATGTCCGGGTTGCCTTCCTGCGCCGCCCAGATCAGGTCTTCGAGTTTCTGGTAGAACAGCGCATCGGCGCCCAGCTCCTCGCGGATTTCCTCGATGCTGAGGCCGTTTGCGATCAGCTCGTGCTTGGTCGGCATGTCGATGCCATAGACGTTGGGGTAGACCACCGGCGGCGAGGCAGAGGCGATATAGACCTTCTTGGCGCCGGCCTCGCGGCACATCTGAACGATCTTCTTGATGGTGTTGCCGCGCACGATGGAATCGTCGATCAGCAGCACGTTGCGGTCCTTGAACTCCAGCGGGATCGCATTGAGCTTGCGGCGCACCGATTTCTGACGCTCGGCCTGGCCCGGCATGATGAAGGTGCGGCCGACGTAGCGGTTCTTCACCAGCCCCTCGCGGTAGCGGATGCCGGTGGAGTTGGCGACTTCCAGCGCCACGGGGCGGGCCGAATCAGGCACCGGGATGATGCTGTCGATTTCGAGCCCTGACTCCTGGATCTGCTTGGCCAGCGCCTGGCCCATGCGCAGCTGGGTCTTGTAGACCGAAACGCCATCCATCATCGAGTCCGGGCGCGCCAGGTAGACATATTCAAAGATGCAGGGGGTCAGCTTGCCCTCGACCGCCTGGAAGGTATGCAGGTTGCCGTGCAGATCGATCAGCACCGCCTCGCCTGCCTTCACATCGCGGACCTTCTCGAACCCGTTGATGCCAAAGGCCACGTCCTCGGACGCAATGCAGTAGTCGTCGCCTTCGCCTTGTGCCGGGCGCTTGCCCAGCGACAGTGGCCGGATGCCATGAGGGTCGCGGAAGGCCAGCATGCCGACACCGGCAATCATGCACAGCACCGAATAGGCGCCCTGCACCCGCTCCATGGTCATCTTCACACCGGCAAAAATGTTGCGGATCGGCTCGGCGTTGCCGTTGACCTTGATAGCATCGGCGACCTTGTCGGCCAGAACGTTCAGCAGAATTTCGGAATCGGAGGTGGTGCGCAGATGGCGGCTGTACTTGCCGGTCACCTTCTCGCGCTGCTCGGCGGTATTGGTGATATTGCCGTTGTGGACCAGGTAGATGCCGTAAGGCGCGTTCACGAAGAACGGCTGCGCCTCGGCGGCGCTGAGGGAGCCCGCGGTGGGGTAGCGCACATGGCCCATGCCGACCCGGCCGGTCAGGGTTTCCGCGTCCGACGGCCCGAACACATCCTTGACCAGGCCGTTTGCCTTGCGCTCGCGGAAGAACTCGCCGGTGTAGGTCACGATGCCCGAGGCGTCCTGACCGCGGTGCTGGAGCATCAGAAGCCCGTCATATATCTCAGCAAAGACTTCCGTGTCCCGGCTTGCGATCCCCAAAATCCCGCACATTGGCTGGCTCCAATCCCGATTAGTCCGATGGCTGATGGAAGCGGCTTGGCCGACAGTCTAGCGCATTCTTGCGCGTCCGCGCCATTCCGGAGGCGCCAAAGCAGCTTGCCGGCAAAACGTCCGGAGCCTGATGGCCGGTTGCAGCCCTGTTCCCCGGCGCCGCGCGCATCAGGTCAGGTCCACAAGGGCAGGCGGGCAGCGTCTGCAGCAGCGGCAAGGCGGTGTGGCTCCGAATCCGTTTCCTGTTCGCGCCCTCACATAGAGGCTTTCGCGGCGTCTGTCATCAAAGGATCACAATTCCCTTCTGCGCTGCGGCAATAGGGGCGGTTTGCCGAATGTGCGGGCAAGGGCGCCGCCGCAATCAATGCAAAGTCAGCAGCGACACTGCGCCGACCAGGATCAGGCTCAGCGCCCAGACCAGATCCAGGTTGAACCAGCCGCGGGACAGGAACTTCAGCCCCAGCCAGTGATAGACGCCAAAGGCCATGGCGCCGCCCGCCAGCGTCATCGCCAGCGTATGGGCCAGCGCGACCAGCATGGCGATGCCCGCGCTGCCGGTCATCAGCGCCCCGGCGGCGGCGTGTCCGGCATCTGTTTCCACCGTGGCGCATAGACCCAAGTAAATCGGCACCAGCATCAGCCCGGCACCATGCGCCATCGCCGCCAGGAACGACCACAGCGCCAGCCGCGACGGCGGCACCCGGGCCAGCAGGCGCGGGTGGCGGCGGTTCCACAGAAGATACAGCCCCAGGGCAATCACCAGGCAGGCGGCGCCGATCTGGATTTCGCGCTGCCATTCGGCCAGCACCAGCAGCATCGAGAACGGAAACAGCACCGCCGCCATCGCCAGCAGATGCCCCGCCGCCAGCGCGGCCAGGGCCCGCCACAGGCTGCCCTGCGCGCGCTCCATCAGCGCGGCTGAAACCGCCAGCGGCCAGCCCATGCCGGGGTTCACGCCGTGATAGACGCCGGAAAGCGCGACGGCCCCCCACAGGGCCGCCGCCGTGCTGATCTCTGCCACGCGTCAGACGGAGGGATAGCAGAAGCTGTCGGTGGAGCAGTCGCCGCCTTCCAGCCGGATCTGGTGGCTGCGGTAGCCCTCGGGGAACTCAACGTAGAAGTCCTTGTCCAGCTCCAGCCCGCCGTTTTCGCCGACGTTGGCCATCACCATCTGGCCGCCCACGGCATCGGGATAGAACTGGTCGTCCCAGGTGGAATAAAGCGAGTTGGTCCAGTAGACCCGCTTGCCATCGCGGCTGATCTCAACCATTTGCGGGCCATAGGCGAAATCCTTGCCGTTCGGGTGCTTGGCGCCGCGCGCGATGCCGCCAAGCTCGACCTTGCCGGCCAGCTTGGGGTTCATCGGGTCACTCACATCATACTGGTGCATCTCGCCCAAGCCCCAGCAAGCGACATAGAGGTATTTGTCGTCCAGGCTCAGGTCGATGTCGGTGACAAGGGGCGGCACCGCCTCAAACCCCTGCAGCAGCGGCGGCAGGTTTTCGGCCTTCTCCGGGCGCGGGTCGATGGTGATGGTCTTCTTGGCCTCAAAGGTGCCGTCGTCCTTCTGCCACCAGGTGAAGATCGAACCTTGCAGGTTGGTGGTGTCCACCACCACGCCGCAGAACCCGTAATCGCGTGAGGGATCATGCGCCGGGCGGATTTCCAGCGCCATCTGGTGGTTCTCGCCCAGGTCAATGGTCTGCACGTTCTTGCGCTGGCGCAGGTTCCAGAAGTGGATCGAATGGCCGTATTTGTTGCTCAGCAGGTCCTCTGCCACGATGCCGTTCTCAAACTGCGGCGGCAGGCCCCATTCGGAACTCACCATGTAATCGCGCGGCAGGTTCCACCAGAAATCATAGTGCTTGTCCTGCTTGCCGCGGTCCATTTCATAGCGGCCCAGTATCTCGAAGGTTTCGCAATCCATGATGAAGATGCCCGGCGGCCCGTCGGTGCCGACTTCGCCGCCGCCGCCCAGGGTCGAGACATAGATGCCCTCGGGGCCGCAATGGATGGTGTGCGGGCGCGAGTAGCCGGTCTTGGCAAAAACCTCCTCCGGCTCAATGATCTTGTGAATTTTCGCCTTCAGCGGCTCTTTCACGTCCACCACATAGATCCGGCTGGAGCGGATGCCCGGAATGATCAGGTAGCGCCGCTCCAGGAACGCGTGTCCCGACAGCGGCGACAGGGAGGAGGAGCAGGCGTTCCAGCCGAAATGGTGAAACTCATCGCCTTTATTGGGCATGATAAGCTGATGCACGATTTGGCCATAGGTATCTGAGCCCGGGTCGACATCGACCACCGCCAGCCCGTCCGGCTGGGAAAAATCCGGGCTCAGCATCAGCGTGAACGCCAGCTTTTCCGCCGGGGCCTCCATCGCCAGTTTGGGTGTTGCGTGAAATGTTGGGTCAGGCCGCAAGTTCATCGTCAAATCCTCCCTAAATACCGGGCGCCGGTTGCTTTGCGGGGCCTTTGGCGCCTGAGGGGATGCTGGCATACATATATTTTCCGGGCAACTTTTTCTCGAAATGCCCCTGCGTATGGAACGTGCGTTCCGCAATTCCGCGGAAATGCCCGGAGCGGATCCTGGCCTGCCTGGGCTGCCAAAAGAATAGGCCCGCACAAAGGCGGGCCCGAGGGGGGGAGGGAATGTCTTGCTGGCTGGCCCTTGGATCAGGCCGCCAGGATACGGTCCAGCAGGTTGTCCAGCGGGCTGGGAAGACGGGCGTCAATCTCGCCCATGCCGGTCTGCGACAGCGCGCGGCCTTCATCGCTGGCCAGCACCTGGCGGGTCTCGGTCAGCGACAGCTGGTGAAAGGCGGAGTCTTCGACTGCATCACCTGCGGGCAGCAGCATGCCGCTTTCGGCCCAGACCAGCTCTTCTTCTGCGAATTCGAAATGGATGCGGCCCAGGCGTTCGGGCGCGGCTGCGGTGATGCCCTTGTAGCCGGCCAGGGCGATCAGCTTGGCGACCACGACCGGCAGGCCGAACAGGCGTTCTGCGGTCTCCATCTCCAGCGCCACTTTCTGGTCCGAGGGCAGCATCAGGTCGGTGTCATTGCCCAGGGCGCCAGCTGGGACATGCATCAGGGTGGTCAGGCGCGGTACAGCGTGTTTCACCGCCTTCACTTCCTGGGCGCCGCCGTCAAAGGTGAACACCATGTCGCCGGGCTTGACGTCGCGGGCCTGCTTAAAGCCTTCTTCGGTCTCCACCAGCGTATCGGGCAGGAAGCCGCCGCTGCGGATGCGGGCGCGCTTGGGCGCGGGTTTCACGGAGTGCGGCAGGGGATTGGTCAGCAGCAGCACGTCAACCGGCAGGTAGTCGGCGAAATCTGTGGTGTGATCCAGCTGCATTGTTGCGTCCCTTCTGAGCGTCTTCGTCCCGGCGTTTTGCCGTTGAAGCCATGTGGCCCCCGAATTGGGACCAAATTGGGGCAGGGGTGCGTCGCCTTTCGGGATGAGGCGATTTTTTGGGGACAAAAGCTGCTTTTTTAGGGGTATTGTTAACCTTTTCACGGTGCAGGCTGAGGATTTATTAAGAATTGACGCAATTTTTGAGACGCGCCCAATTGCCGCCTGCCGCCCGATTCTCTTTGGTTAACAGAGTGTTAATGCGAATTTGCTCTGTTAACGGCTGCACCCCGCATCCTGTGGATAACTGTGTGAACGCATTGAAATTCAAGCAAAACGGGCGCCCCTTGGGCGCCCGCGTATCTGTCAGAAGGTGGTAATCCCTTGGAATTACTGGCCGCAGGCTCCGATCAGCGCCTCATATTGCTCGGTCACCCAGCCCAGGGCCTGCTCCGGATTGCGTTCCTCGATCTTGCCGGTCAGGCGCTCAAACACCTCGGCAGAGCGGCTTTCGTCAACGATTGTGAAGCTCTGCCCGGTCATCACAACATCATAGAGGAAGAAGGCAATCGCGATCAGAAGAATGCCGCGCAAGACGCCAAAGAAGAAACCGGCCCCCTGATCCAGCCCGCCAAGTGCAGAACGCTGCACAAGGGTGGAAAACAGCGGCGTGAAGAAGGAGACCACGATCAGCGCCAGGGCAAACACCGCGGCAAAGGCGGCAATGATCGAAAGCTCGCAGCTGTCGGCGATGAAGACGCCGATCACCGGGATTTCCGCCATCAGCGGTTCCACCTGCGGCGCGAAGATGAAGGCCAGGACACCTGCGGCGATCCAGCCGGCAATCGCCATCGCCTCGCGCACGAAACCGCGCGAATAGGCCAGCAGCGCCGATACCACGATGACCAGGGCCACGACCCCGTCGATAATTGTGAAACCTTCCATGTCCCTCGCCCGTTTGCCTGCGATCTCAAATTTTTTGCGACTTTAACCGGCCCCGAAGAATTCGCCAACAAAACCTGCCAGATCGCCTGACTTTCTGAGATTCAGACCGTTTACAGACACTGTTTTGCTGCCGCCCGGGGCAATCGCCGCCGTGAAACCAAGTTTTTGCGCCTCTTTCAACCTGTTTTCGGTCTGCGGGGCGGGCCTGAGGGCGCCTGATAGCGAAATTTCTCCGAAAACCACCGTATCGGCGGGCAGGGCGACGTCTTCCCGTGCGCTCAGCAGCGCCGCCGCCACGGCGAGGTCGGCGGCAGGCTCTGAGATTTTCATGCCGCCCGCCACGTTCAGATAGACGTCCAGGCCCGCAAAGGGGATGCCGCAGCGCGCCTCCAGAACGGCCAGGATCATCGCCAGCCGCGAAGAATCCCAGCCCACCACCGCGCGGCGGGGCTGCGAATGGGGGGAGGGCGCAATCAGCGCCTGCATCTCGACCAGCACGGGTCTTGTGCCCTCAATCCCGGCAAAGACCACTGACCCGGGCGAGGGCTCGCCGCGCTCCGACAGGAACAGGGCAGAGGGGTTGATCACCTCGCTGAGGCCGCTGCCGGTCATCTCAAAGACGCCGATCTCATCCGCCGGGCCAAAGCGGTTTTTGACTGCCCGCAGGATGCGGAACTGGTGGCCGCGCTCGCCCTCGAAGTACAGAACCGTGTCGACCATATGCTCGACCACCCGCGGGCCTGCAATCTGGCCCTCCTTGGTGACATGGCCAACCATGATGATCGAGATCCCGTGCCGCTTGGCGAATGTGGTCAGTTCGTGGGCGGCGGCACGCACCTGGCTAACGGAACCAGGCGCGCTGTCCACATGGTCGGCCCACATAGTTTGAATGGAATCGATGATCGCCAGCTGCGGCCTTTCCGCCTCCAGCGTGGTCAGGATGTCGCGCAGGTTGGTTTCGGCCGCCAGCTGCACCGGCGCATCCGCCAGCCCCAGCCGCTGCGCCCGCATCCGCACCTGGGCCGATGCCTCCTCGCCGCTGACATAGACGGTCTTGACCCCCGCCTGGGCAAACCGCGCTGCCGCCTGCAGCAGCAGGGTGGACTTGCCGATGCCCGGATCACCGCCCACCAGAATGGCCGAGGCCGCAACAAGCCCGCCGCCCAGCACCCGGTCCAGTTCCCCCACGCCGCAGCAGGCCCGCGGCGGCGGGGTTTCCCGCGCCGACAGATCGGTCAGCTGGATGGTGCGGCCGCGCTTGACGCCCAGCGACTTTTTGGACGGGCCGGAGGACAGCCCCTGATCCTCGGTGATGGTGTTCCACTCGCCGCAGCCCTCGCAGCGGCCCGACCATTTCGAAAAGCTGGCCCCGCAGGCGGAGCAGGAGAAAGATGTTTTTGCCATGGCTCAGATCAGTGGCAGATGTTTCCCTTTTGTTCAAGGGGGCGCGAGCTGTTCCGGGCGGATGCGAGGCTCTGTCTCGCGCTCCGGGATATTTTCGGCCAGATGAAGAAGAGATCCTTCATTCATCTGGCATTAAGTATCCCGGGGAAGGCCCAAAAGGGCCGGGGGCGGAGCCCCCTGCAGCACGTCAGTCGGCGCGGCGGGGCGGCTGTATCGGCACCACGCTGCCGCCTTCCGGATCCGAACCGTCCGGCTGGCCCTGCAACTGCGCCGACAGTTCAGGCAGCAGTTCAAACAATTCGCCGCGCAGCCGCCCCAGATGCGACTTGGCGATGCTTTCCTCGATCTCCACGTCGCGGGTCCACTGGCGCAGTTCATGCATGATGATCTGGGCATCCTCCAGCCGGGCCTTGAAGGTTTCCAGCTCTTCCTGGCGCTGCTTCAGAAACTGGCGGGCGCGGGCCACCTTGGCGTCGGAGTAGGTTTCTGCCAGTTCGCGGCTCACCTGGCTCATCTGCGCGGCCACTTCCAGCACATCCGGCTCCAGCCCCTCAAGATCCGGGTGATCCCGCAGGAACGCCAGCCGTTCCTTCACGGCATCAAACTCGGAAGCCAGCGTGAATATGCCTGCGCGGTCGCCGGCATGGGCCAGCTGATAGGCCTGCAGCACGTCCTCCATGTTCATGGAAAACCGCCGGTGCGAGGCCTCCAGCGCCATGATGCGCCCGTTGGCGGGCAGAAAGAACGCCAGCATCACTGCCAGCGCGGTCAGCGCGATCTGCGCGGCCATTCCGGCCTGCGGCATCGGTTCGCCGCCCAGGCCCGCCTGCAGTGACAGCCAGGGCCAGACGCCCAGGGCCGACAGTGTGGTTGCCGCCAGCATCGCCGCGGCGGCCAGGCAGATCAGTGCAAAGGCAAACCGCATAAGCGCGGTCTGCGCGGTGAACAGGATGGATTGAATGCCGGCCATTGGCCCCCCTCCAGCAAATGCACGCCCGGAACCGGGGCCTGCAAGGCGGGGGGAGCCCGAAAAGGGCACAGCCGGCCAGGTCCGCGACGGTGCGTTTTCACTTGTCCGGCCTTATGAAATGGAGCGGTTTGGTACCGGATCAAGGGTTTAGCGCGGCTTGTGCTGCATCCTGGCCGTGCGCTCCGTCAGCATCCCCAGCACAATCGACGCCAGAATGCAGGCGGTGAACAGGTAAAGCCCCCAGGCGGTCTCGATGGTTGCCAGGCCAATGCCCTTGGCCAGGGTGATGTAGAGCGCGATCAGGAAAACATCGGCCATCGCCAGCTTGCCCAGCACGTGCAGAACCTTCTGCACGCGGGCGTCCATCAGCTGCCATTGTACCAGCGCGGTGCCGATGGTTTTGAGGTAGGGGGCAAAGATCGCAAAGAAGGTGACGATCAGCGCCAGCACCGCATCGCTGCCCCAAAGGCTTTGCACACCCGTGATGACCGAGATCTCGCTGAGGCCGAAGATCGGCAGCAGCCCCGCCCGCATCAAGGGCGCAAACCAGGCGACGGGGTAGAGGATCAGCAGCGACAGGGTGAGGAGGCGGAGGATCATAGCGGCTCGTTTTCTGCGGGTCCGCCAAGACTTGGGCCTTCTGTGCCGTGATTGAAAGGGGGAAAACGGCGAGAACCTTTCCTGCTGAGGCTTCTGCGGCCTTGTGAAGGAAGCCTCCGGCGGGAGTATTTGGAGAAGGTGAAAAGGGGGACAAGGCTTCTTACTGGAAGCTGTCTTCGCATACCGGTCTTGCAGAGTTGGACGCGGCGTAACCCATTGCGGGCAGGGCGGCAATGAGGAGGAGGACAAATGCATCATTCAGGCGCGGGCGCAGCTTGCTGCGAAACGCCTGGACGGTCCAGTCAAGCATGGTGCTGGCGAACAACAGCACAAAAACCAATGTGTTCAGGCCTTGCGGCAGGAGCCGGCTGCTGAACCCGGGCGATACCCAGTTTGTCGCCAGCAGGCCGGACCAGAGAAGTGCAGAGGCGATCCCGATTGCGATGCGGGGCGAGGCTTGCCCGTTCAGCCGCTTTGCAATCAGGGAAAGGCCGGCGGCAACAGGCAGGGCCAGGATGATGTAGGACATCGCAACCGCATAAGGGCTCGGGGCGGAGCCAAGAAGGTTATGAAGCGGAAGGCAATCCTCAGCCATGCCTCACCGCACCGCCTCGATCGGCCCCTCCGCGCGGCCGTGGATGAACTGCTCCATGTAGGGATCGCCCGAATGATCCATCTCCGCGACGGGGCCGGTCCATTGGATCACCCCGCCGTGCAGCATCGCCACATTGTCGGCGATGGCGCGTACCGAGGTCATGTCGTGGGTGATGGTCATGGCTGTGGCGCCCATCTCCACCACGATTTCGCGGATCAGGTCGTTGATGACGCCCGACATGATCGGGTCGAGGCCGGTGGTCGGCTCGTCAAAGAAGATGATCTCCGGCTCCGCCGCAATCGCACGGGCCAGGCCGACGCGTTTCTGCATCCCGCCGGAAAGTTCTGAGGGAAAGAGGTCCGCCACATTGGCCTTCAGCCCCACCCGGCGCAGCTTTTCAATGGCGATCTCGCGGGCTTCTTCCTGCGGGCGCTTCAGCGCGCCGCGCAAGAGGCGGAAGGCGACGTTCTGCCAGACCGGCAAGCTGTCAAACAGCGCGCCGCCCTGAAACAGCATCCCGAAGCGCGCCAGGAACTTGTCGCGGTCGCCCGATCCGGCGGGCTTGCCATCGACGTAAATCTGACCGCTGTCAGGCGTGATCAGCCCGAGGATGCTTTTCAGCGCCACGGACTTGCCGGTGCCGGACCCGCCGATGATCACCATCGAAGTGCCCTTGGCAATCTCCAGGTTCATGCCGTTCAGCACGCGGTTGTCGCCAAAGGCCTTGTGGACGTTTTCCATGCGTATCATAGCGAGAAGAACACCCCTGTGAGGACAAAGTTGGCGGCCAGGATCAGGACGGCTGCGGATTCCACCGAGCCCTTGGTGGCGCGGCCCACACCCTGCGCGCCGCGGCCCGACTGCATGCCGTAATAGCAGCCCATCATCGCCGCGATGGTGCCAAAGGCCGCGCCCTTGACAAGCGAGGAGATGATGTCGAGCGCTTCCAGGAAGTCGACGGTGTTCTTGAGGTAGGCCGCCGGGTTGAAGCCGAGGTTCTGCA
>JABXIA010000293.1 GCA_013373325.1 Paracoccaceae bacterium | reverse complement strand
TCGGGGTCCATGCCGCAGGCCAGCATGTGGCCGTGGTCGCGGTAGGAGGTGACGCGCTTGTCGCCTTCCTCGGCTGCGGCCTCAAGCCCTACAACAACCGCTTCCTGGCCGATGTAGAGGTGGCAGAAGCCGCCGATCAGGCCCATGCCGTAGAGCTGGCCCGACTTCTCCTCGAATCGGCGGATCAGCAGCATCTCGCGGTAGTGTTTGGTCAGTTCTTCGGCAGAAACGTTTGGTTTCTTTGCGCTTTTTCTAGCGGCCATGGTGGTCAGCTCCCCCTGAAGGCTAGATAGTTTAGTGTTAAACAAATTCATAGCGGGTTTTGGCCCGGCTGGATAGTGCTATTCTGCCGCGGGGTGAAGCCGGGGTAAAGATCCGCCGAGGGGCGGGGCCGAATACAGCAGCGGCGGCAGGCGCAGGGCCGGCCCGGATCTTGCGGTTTCGGCCCAGGCTGCGCGGCAAGCGCAAGATCCGGGTCGCACCGCCTGGTCTTTCCTCCTTTCTTGATTGGCATGCAAAACGAAAGGGCATGACCATGGAACTGAAAGACAAGACAATCATTATTACCGGAGCCAGCAGCGGGATCGGCGCCGCTGCAGCGCTGCTGTTTGCGGCTGAAGGAGCGAATGTGGTACTGGGTGCACGCAGGGAGGCTCGGCTGCAATCCATTGCCGGGCAGATTGAACAAAGCGGCGGGCGCGCGGCCTTTCTGGCAGGGGATGTCTGCGACGGATCTTTTGCCAAGGCGCTGGTTGATTTGGCGGAGGAACAGTTCGGCGGACTTGATGGCGCGTTCAACAATGCAGGCATGATGGGGGATGTGGGACCTGTTGCTGAGATGGAGCCCGGCAATTGGGACACCGTCCTTGAAACCAATCTCACCAGCGCGTTTCTGTCTGCCAGAGCCCAGATCCCTGCGCTGCAAAGACGGGGCGGAGGTGCCATTGTCTTTACCGGGACCTTTGTCGGCGTCAGCAATGGCGGCATGCCGGGCATGGCGGCCTATGCGGCATCAAAAGCAGGATTGCTGGGGCTGACCCAGACCCTGGCCACGGAACATGCGGCTGAGGGGATCCGGGTGAATACGGTCCTGCCGGGCGGCACCAGGACGGATATGGCGGGCGATGATCCGGCAGTACATGAGTTCATCGCCGGTCTGCACCCGCTCAAGCGGATGGCGGAGCCGAAGGAAATCGCCCAGTCCGCGATGTTCTTGCTGTCGGACAGGGCGAGCTTTATGACCGGTGCGCCGGTTTCGGTTGATGGCGGTATTTCGGCCCGGCTGCTGTAAGCGTCCTGCTGCCGGCTGCTGTGCTGCCGGCGGCAAATGTTGCAGGACAGATCAGCGGATCACGATCTCGTCCGCGCGGACGAGACCGAGAACCGTGCGTGCCTGTTCGTCGAGGAGGTCAAGGTCGAGGTAGTCGTCGGACAGGCGGCGGGTCAGGTTTTCCATTTCCCCGATCCGTGCTTGGAGGCGGCTGAGATCCTGCTGAAGTTCTTCTGCTTCGGCCTGGATCTCAACCCGTCTGAACAACCCGAAATCGCCCTGCACCGCCGCAAAGGTGAAATACGCGCTGAGCGCGAATGCGATGGCGAAAAAGGCAATGGCGCCGAGGGACGGCCGTGTGCTTCGGGTCACTTTGGAGGTGCCTGTATGTTACTGCTTATGTTGTATTTTGCGCCGTTTGCCGGCGTCTGAGAGGACTATGCCACAGGCGAATCGTCTTGGGAATCCCAAAACTGTCCACAGGGGTGTTTTTTATCGGTGAAACGCAATGCCCCGGCGCGGCGGCCGGGGCATGACACTGTGGCAGACAGGGTTCTGGGCTTACTGATCCAGCGCGGCGACGCCGGGCAGAACTTTGCCTTCCATCCATTCCAGGAAGGCACCGCCGGCGGTGGAGATATAGCTGAAGTCGCCGGCTGCGCCGGAGGCGTTCAGGGCTGCCACGGTGTCACCGCCGCCGGCAACCGAGATCAGCTGGCCGGAGCGGGTCATCGCGGCGGCCTTCAGCGCTGCGGCGTTGGTGGCGGCATCAAACGGCTCCAGCTCAAACGCGCCGAGGGGGCCGTTCCAGATCAGGGTCTTGCTGTTGGCAAAGACCTCGATGATGCGGGCGACGCTCTCGGGGCCTGCGTCCAGGATCATGCCGTCCTCGGGGCACTGGACGGCGGGCAGCACGTCACGCGGGGCGTTGGATTCGAACTTCTTGGCGACCACGATGTCGGAGGGCAGGATGATCTCGCAGCCCGCGGCCTCGGCCTTGGCGAGGATTTCGGCGGCGGTGTCCTTCATGATGCGTTCAGCCAGGGAAATGCCGACCGGCAGGCCCTTGGCGACCAGGAAGGTGTTGGCCATGCCGCCGCCGATCACCAGGTGGTCGACCTTCTCGATCAGGTTGCCCAAGAGTTCCAGCTTGGTGGAGACCTTGGCGCCGCCGACCACGGCGGTCACCGGGCGCTTGGGCTGGCCCAGGGCGCTTTCCAGGGCTTCCAGCTCTGCCTGCATCAGGCGGCCGGCACAGGCGGGCAGCAGGCGGGCAATCGCCTCAGTCGAGGAATGCGCGCGGTGGGCGGCGGAGAAGGCATCGTTGCAGTAGACCTCGCCCAGGCGGGCCATGCCGGCGGCCAGGTCGGGATCGTTTTTGGTCTCAGCCGCGTGGAAGCGGGTGTTTTCCAAGAGGAGGACTTCGCCGGGCTGCAGGGCGTCCGCGGCGGCTTCGGCCCCGGCGCCGACGCAATCAGCGGCGAACAGGACCTTGGTTTCAAAGGCACGCTCCAGTGTCGGCACCAGCTGGTTCAGCGACAGGTTCTCGCGGCGCTCGCCGCCGGGGCGGCCGAAGTGGGCGAGCAGGATCGGCTTGCCGCCCGCGGCCAGAATATCGCGCACGGTGGGGGCGATGCGGCGGATGCGGGTGGAGTCGGTCACCACGCCGTCGACGATCGGCACGTTGATGTCCACGCGCACCAGCACGCGCTTACCGTTCAGATCCATGTCGTCGAGTGTTTTCCAGCCCATCTGCCGAGCTCCCTATGGTGAAAGTGCAGGTAAATCCGCGGGCTGTTTCGGGGGTTTTTGCGCATCAGTCAATGCTCCCTTGGCATTTCCGGGCGCTGCCCTTAACTATCGTTGCAAATTTCGACGACAGGAGGGCCTCATGGCCGAGATTAAAGATCCCGAAAACACCGTCATCATCGAACTGAAAGACGGCAATGTTGTGATTGAGCTGCTGCCCGACGTGGCGCCGAAGCATGCTGAGCGCATGAAGGAACTGGCCCGTGCAGGTGAATATGACAACGTCTGCTTCCACCGGGTGATCGACGGTTTCATGGCGCAGACCGGCGACGTGGCCAATGGCGACATGGAAGACGGGTTCAACATCCGCATGGCGGGCACCGGCGGCTCCAATCTGCCGAACCTGCCGGCCGAGTTCTCAAAGCTGCCGCATGACCGCGGCACTCTGGGTGCTGCGCGTTCTGCCAACCCGGACAGCGCCAACTCGCAGTTCTTCATCAACTTCAAGGACAACCACTTCCTGAACGGCCAGTACACCGTTTACGGCCGTGTCATCGAAGGCATGGAGCATGTGGACGCGATCACCCGCGGCGAGCCGCCTGCGAACCCGGACCGGATGATCTCTGTCAAGGTCGCTGCGGATGCTTAAACGCCTGACAGCACTGGCCCTGCTGGCGGCAAGGCCTGCCTTTGCCTCCGGCCTGGAAATCCAGGTCGAGGGCGAAGCCAACGGCACCATTAAGATCGACCTCTTTGAGGACGTAGCGCCCAAGCATGTGGAGCAGATCACCGCGCTGGCCGAAGCGGGCCAGTATGACGGCGTGGTGTTCCATCGCGTGATCGAGGGCTTCATGGCGCAGACCGGCGATGTCGAGTTCGGCAAGGCCGGCGGCGATATGCGCCGGGCCGGGCAGGGCGGCTCTGACCGTCCGGATCTGGCGGCGGAGTTCTCCGACATCACCTATGACCGCGGTGTGGTCGGCATGGCCCGGTCGCAGAGCCCGGACAGCGCCAATTCGCAGTTCTTCATCATGTTCGCCCCGGGCCCGTTCCTGGACGGCCAGTACACGGTTGTCGGCAAGGTGACCGGGGGCATGGATGTGGTCGACGCGATCAAGCGCGGCGAAGGCCCCAATGGCGCGGTGATCGGCCAGCCTGACACCATGGCCAAGGTGACCGTGACCGAATAACCGGCGGTGCCCGCACCGCGGTGGAACCCGCGCCGGAGGCTTTCCGGCGCGGTTTTTTTGTGCCGGGGGGCGGGTGCAAGAAAAAGGCGCGCCGGGGCGGGCGCGCCTTTGCGGGGGAAGCGGCCGGGCCGCCCCGGTCAGAACAGGAAGTTATCCGCGTCCTGCAGCTGCGCCACGCTGATGTCCTCCACCAGGATGGTCACATCGGCAAAGGAGACCAGCACGTCCGCGCCCTGCTGTTCAAAGTCCAGCTGGCCCAGGCGGGAGGCGCCGCGGCCGATCTGGATGTGGTCCTGGCCTGCGGCGAAGTCGGTGATGGTGTCGTTGCCGTGGCCCTTGTGGAACACGAAGGTGTCGGCGCGGCCGCCGCCGGTCAGCAGGTCGTCGCCCTTTTGGCCCAGCAGCACATCGCGGCCCTTGCCGCCGCTGAGGCGGTCGCCGCCGGTGCCGCCGGACAGGGTGTCATTGCCGCCGCCGCCGGACAGGGTGTCGGCGCCATTGCCGCCGTTCAAGGTGTCGATGCCCGTGCCGCCCAGCAACTTGTCGCTGCCGCGGCCGCCATCCAAGAGGTCGTTGCCGGAGTGGCCTTGCAGCGTGTCCTTGCCGTCGTCGCCACTCAGCGTGTCGTCTCCGCTCTCTCCGAGCAGCGTATCCTGCGCGTCGCCGCCGAACAGGTTGTCGTTGCCGCCTTCGCCGAACAGGCGGTCGGAATCGAAACCGCCCAGCAGCGTGTCGTTGCCGTTTCCGCCGCGCAGGATATCATTGCCACTGTGGCCGGAAATCTTGTCGTTGCCGTCTTCCCCCAGAAGCAGGTCGTGGCCGGAGTATCCGTTAATGCTGTCGTTGCCGCTGCCGCCGAGCAGCACATCGTTGGATGTTGCCGTTCTGTTATCTCCATTCAGCGTGTTGTCATAAGAGGACCCGGCCGTCAGGCTGACAGTGCGGTCGCTGAATTGAACAAACTCGATGGAGTTCAGGGTGTCGCGGCCGTCCGGTCCGTCGAGGATGATGCGGCTGAAGCTGGAGGAAAAGCTGGCCTCAGAGAAGGCGCCATCGACAATCAGCCTGTCTGTTCCGCTGCCGCCGTAAATGTAGTCCCAGCCGCTTCCCGCATTGATTGTATCATTGCCATCGCCCAGCTTCCAGGTGCTGCTGCGGGTCGAGTTGATGGAGAAGAGGTCGTTGCCCTTGGTGGCCTCTTCCTCGAAGGAGGAGGGGTAATACGTACTGGAGTATGTGGTGAACGACACGTCCAGACCGCTGGCCGTGAAAACGGTTGATCCGTTAATCCGGAATGTGATGCCGGTGATCGTTCCGTAAACGGATGAGCCGAAGGCACTGAAACTGCCAGTGTAGCTGCCGAAAAAACTGTCGCCGCTGTAAGTGGTGCCGTTGATTTCCAGAAGGTGGTTGTTGATGGTTCCAGGTGTCGGGTTGAGGACCCGGAAGGTTTGAAGATCCCCGACATCCCAACTGTTGCTGGAATCATTCACGGTAAACGTAGCCATTGGGAACAGCTCCTTGGACTTGGCAAAATTCTGGTTGAAACCCGGCTGGTCAACTCAATTCAAAGGTCTATTGCCCTGGAAAAGGCGGAATGTTCAAGGCAAGGAAATCTTTACCGTAGCGTAACTGTAACGTTTTTGCAGCTTTTGCGAGTGTTCCCGGCAAAGCAAAAAACGCCGCAAGCGGAGGCTTGCGGCGTTTTGTTAGTGTCTGTCAGGCCCGGCAGCGCTGAAGGTCTGCCGTCCGGCAGCTCAGCCTTCGGCCTTGTGCGCCGCGGTGGCGGCCTGAACCGCTGCCGAGGGGGCGGGCGCTGCGGCCGGGGCGGATTTGCGGCCGCCCGGGTTCAGCGGGTCGTCCTGGCGCTGCACGGAGCCTTCGAAATGGGCGCCGCTTTCGATCGCGATGGTCTTGTGGATGATGTCGCCTTCGAC
>JABXIA010000241.1 GCA_013373325.1 Paracoccaceae bacterium | reverse complement strand
TGATGATCGGGGAGAAATCCGCGGCCTTGAGGCTGGCGCCGCCCACCAGCGCGCCGTCGACGTTGGAGACGGCAAAGATTTCCGCGGCGTTCGACGGTTTGACCGAGCCGCCGTAGAGCAACCGGATGCTGTCTGCGGTTTCCGCGCCGAAACGGGTGGTGAGCTCGGCACGCAGGAAATCGTGCACTTCGGCGATTTGTTCCAGGGTGGGTACCTTGCCGGTGCCGATGGCCCAGACCGGTTCATAGGCGATCACGGTGTTTTCACCGGTGGCCGAAGCGGGAACGGAGCCTGCAAGCTGGGTGCCGGCCACCTTGAGCGTATCGCCGGCCTCGCGTTCCGCCAGGGTTTCGCCGATGCAGATCACCGCAACGAGGCCCTCGCCGATGGCGGCCTCAGCCTTGGCGCGGACCTGTGCATCGGTCTCCCCATGGTCGGCCCGGCGTTCGGAGTGGCCGAGGATCACGGCGGAGGCGCCTGCGTCCTTCAGCATCGCAGCCGACAGATCGCCGGTGTGGGCGCCGGAGGTGTTTGCATGGCAGTCCTGGCCGCCGATGGCAACGGTGCTGCCCTGGGCGGTGTCCGCGGCGCGCGACAAGAGGGTTGCGGGCGGGCAGATCAGAATGTCAGCGGCGGGGCGTGCATGGCTTTCCGCAAGTGCTGCCAGTTCCGCAAGGCTCGCGCCGGTACCGTTCATCTTCCAATTGCCTGCTGCCAGTTTGCGCCGCATGGGTGCCTCCGATTGTCCTGTTTGGGCGTGACTGGTAGCACCGGCGGCAGGTTCGTGCAATTCGCTTGCGTCCGGTTCTGCGCAGCAAAAAGGGCGGGAAAGACCCGCCCTGTTACCTTGGCTGCCCTGACCGGTGTCAGGCGCCGGGAATTTCCTTGAAGGAGATCGACTCGCCGCAACCGCAGGCTTCGGAGACGTTGGGGTTGTTGAACTTGAAGCCGCTTTCCAGGAGTGTGACCTCATAGTCGATCTCAGTCCCGAACAGGAACATCTGCGCCATCGGCGCGATCAGGATGCGGGCGCCGTCCTGTTCCACGACCTCGTCATTGGCGTCGGGCGCATCGACATATTCCATGGTGTATTCCATGCCCGCGCAACCGCCCTTTTTGACGCCGATGCGCAGGCCGGCATGGCCGTCCTTTGCCATCAGCTTGGCGATCTGGGCCGCAGCCTTGGGCGTCATCGTCACCGCCTGTTTGCCGGGTATGCCGAACATGTATGTCTCCTTGCGCTTACCCTGTTATCTAGGATGGCTGCCGGGGCGGCTCAACCCCGGATGCGACAGGGAAGCAATAACATATAGCTGCTATGCAGAATTAAAAGAGGCCGCCTCCTGGGCGGGGAGGCGGCCGGTGATGGGGTCCGTCAAAAGGGGGGACGGCGGTCAGAGCCCCATGCAGTTCGCGTAATAGGTGGTGGTGGCGGGCCAGTCGGAGAAAACGCCCTCAACCCCCACATCCCGGGCCAGCACATCCAGCAGCTGGTAATACATGCTGTCGTCCGTGGTGAGCTCCTTGACCGATTGGAAGTACCAGCCGCCGCCGGAGGCCAGCGGGCCGGAGCGTTCCAGCGTCCAGGTGATCAGCTTGAGGCCGGCGGCCTTGGCGGACCTGGCATAGGCCGACGGAACGATCTGGCCGTCCTCAGCGGTAACCAGCATCCACATCGGCGGCGCGATGTAGTTGACGCCCTTGGTGTGCAGCGCGGCAAAGTCGTGCGGGAAGGTGTCCGGACTGTTGTGGTCGAAGCCCTCGTGCTCGTAGCTGGCGTCGAGGAACACCGCCTGTTTGCCGAATTCCGGTTCGTTTTCAATCCAGTAGAGCACGTCATCCAGGTTGAAGCTTTGCGCCCAGACGTCGGAGGCGGGGATGCCGGCGGCTTTGTATTCGTCGATCAGTTTCTGGGCGTAGTCGGTTTGGGAAAAGCCGTTGAAGGGCATCTCTACCACCGGGCTTTTCAGTTCCGGGGTGAATTTGGCGCCCAGCGACTTGAACAGGGCGATCGATTCCGCGTGGGTCATGCTGGTGGCATCACCGGCAAACAGCGTGGAGCGCCAGCTGGCGGTGCCGCCCTGGTAGGCCTCGGCGGTGAGGGCCGTCTTGTCGGCGCTGTCCATCTTGGGCTGCAGGCTGCGGAACTCTGCCAGGGTGATCTCAGACGTGCGGCACTCGGCCGTTGCAGGCGCTTCACCTACCGCCGGGGTGAAGGGGGTAACGCAGGTGTCCGCCAGATCCGAGGTCAGGATGTTGGTGGTGGTGTGCAGGTCGTTCTGGGCGTGGCGGCAGACCAGCTCCAGGTCCTTGGTGAAGGTGACGTCGCATTCCAGGATGCCTGCGCCCATCTGGGCGGCGGCAATGTTGGATTCGGCGGTGTGTTCGGGGAACATCAGCGGTGCGCCGCGGTGGCCGATGGAGAAATCAGAGCGCTGCGGCACCTGGCCCAGGCAGGACTGCAACTTCTCTTTCAGCGCGCCCTCGGGCAGCTTGGAGACCAGATAGGCGGGGCGCGGGCCGTAGCTGAGGCCCGTATCCGCCGCAACCGGGGGATTGCCGGCAAAGACGGCGGTGGACACAAGCAGGGCGGTTGCCGAAGTCAGGGCGCAGCGCATTGAAAATTCTCCGGTTGGTCAAAATTTGCGCCAAGAGTGGCGCCTGTATGTAACACCCGGATTGCGCCCGCATGACGGGCGCATCAAATTCCCATGACAGCCGACGCGGTGCGGGCTTGGAACCTTACATAAAGCCCAGTTCGAGGCGTGCCTCGTCGGACATCATCTCCATGCCCCAGGGCGGCTCCCAGGTCAGTTCGACATCAACGCTTTTGACGCCGTCGACCGGCGAGACGGCATCGATCAGCCAGCCCGGCATCTCGCCTGCCACCGGGCACCCAGGCGCGGTCAGGGTCATGATGATCTTCACGTCGTTCTCGTCATTGATGTCGATGGTGTAGATCAGGCCCAGCTCGTAGATATTCACCGGGATTTCCGGGTCATAAACGGTGCGGCAGGCGTCGACGATGGCCTCGTACAGCGGGTGGCTGACGGAGGAGGGGGCGATCAGCGGGGCGCCTTCGAGCGGTTCGGCAGGGTTGGTCATGAGGATCCCGGTTCTATTTTCCGACGGTTTATATAGGGAATAAGCGCCCCGGCGTCCAGAGGCGGCGGGCATGGCGGGGCCGGGGAAATATGCTTCACGCTGATGTGAAAATTTGATTTGGGGCTGCACCCGCTCTACGTTGTGAATCCCCCGCGATGTTTTTGTAAAGGCTGCCAGATTGCAGCGGACCGGATGCTGTCTGCCCTCCGGGCCGGGCAGGCTGGTGCGCCGGGAGGAGCGATGCGTGATCCGATTGCACCCCTACGCGCTGCCGTGCAGGTCTGTCTGACGGCGGCCGCGGGACTGACGGGCGCAGTTGCCGCCACGGCCGGGGAAAGCTGGCAGTGGCAGCTGACGCCGTTCATGGTGGCGCCTTCCATCGACAGCACGACCGAGCTGGGCTGGACCGGAGGCGATGTTTCCATTGACGCCGGCGATGCGTTCGACCAGCTGCAGGCGGGCGGGATGCTGCAGTTCGAGGGCGCCCACTTCAGCAATTTCGGCTTCCGGTTGCGCTATGCGGTGCTGGATGCCGATTCCAGCGCGTTGTCGTCGGTGGGGCCGGGCGGAGTGCGTTATGACCAGAACCTGGCCGAGGCGCTGGTGACCTACCGGTTCGGCCGCGGGCTGGATCAGTTTGAGGTCTTCGGCGGCCTGCGGCACTGGGACGTGGATGTGACCGCCTCGCTGCCGGGGACGACCCTGCGGCGCGGCGCGGACTGGACCGATCCTGTCGTTGGCATGCGCTGGGAACGGCGGCTGTCGGACAGTTTCAGCGTCACCCTGGAAGGGGACATCGGCGGATTTGGCGCCGGGTCGGAGGAAAGCTGGTCTCTGATGGGCGGCCTGGTGCATCACCGCTGGGAGAATGCGTCCATCTATGTGCTCTACCGCGGGCTGGGGGTGGACTATGAGGAAGGCACCCGCGGCACCGGCAGTTTCTTCCGCCATGATGCGGTAACGCACAGCCTGCTGGCCGGTGTCGGGTTCCGGTTCTGAAGGCCGAAAGGAAGGCCTGACGGTGCCCCGTCTGCATGGATCGTGCCGCGGAGCACCGAAGAGGCCTGCGAGAAGCCGCCTTGCGGCGCCGGTCAAATCTTCGGAACCGGCCGGCCGCCGTTTCATGTGTTCCAGCCGGTTTCACAACCGCCCGTATATCTCACCCATGCCAATCCGGACTTGCGTTCGCGCCGTACAGAAGCGGGGAGTGCTGCTGTCAAATCATCGTGCGGTTGCGGTTTTCGGAAGTTGTGCCGGAAATTCAGCCGGCGTTTGCCTTAGGTCCGCTGCCCGTTTCGTGGAGTGGGGATTTTAACACCGGCACGGACAGGGAACTTTGGTTATGTCCTGAAGTGCTGAACAGCTTCCCGCTGGCGTGTGGCGCTGACCCGTGTCAAAGAGGCAGGTTCCCCGGCGATTTGCGTGCTTCAGGCGCCAGAGATGAATTCGCCAGAAGCTCAGCCAGCCCGCTCTGCAAGTCCACCTGGGGCGACCAGCCTTCAAGCTGCGGGGTCCCGGTCCAGTGTTTCATACGCTCACCGGTCTGGCAGGGGCGAGCGCCCCAGTTTGCCGGAACCTTCTTTACTGACAGGTTTTCGATTTCCCGGGCAAGAAGCCGGGGCGTGATGGTTTGCCCGGATGTGACCTGACATATGCTGTGGCGCCCGGCTGCTTCTGGTTTTGACACATTGCGTGCAGCGACCATGACAGCAGAGGCGATATCTCTGATGTGAATGACATCCAGCTGCTGTTCTCCCGGAGACAGGTCCACTGCCTGGCCGCTGATCGCGGCATCAATCAGCAGCCGGACCAGCCGGGCCGGTTCTCGCCCGGGCCATAGATCATTGGTGCCTTGAGTGTGATGGCGGCGGAATGGTTTTGCTCGCAGCAGTATGAGATGATCGATGCCGCCGCGACCTTGGTTGCTGCATAGAGGCTGTTCGGCCGAAGCCCACCTGATTCACCGTGTTCAAGGCATGTGCCAAGGTTCACGATGTACAACCCGCTGCAGAGATGCCCGACCGAAACAGAGGCCATTGTTGAAATCGCCCGCAGCTTTCTGCCCGGGATCAGTTGTCCCTGTTTCTGCCAGCAGCAGATAACCGGAAAACGGTTCCAGAACATGCTGCCATGGCCGGGTTGCCTGTGGGTTGCGGATGTCCAGTTGCCTGCCTTCGCGCAGTGCGCGCACGGCATCGGGCACCAGGCGGTCCGCACTCCAGCCGCCGCCGCCGATGACATTGCCGGCGCGCGCGCTCGCCAAGCTCACGCCGTGGCTGGAATGCCGGCCGGGCAGAAAATAGGACGGCCTGACCGCGTCCGTAACAAGCTCCGTGCAGCCCATGGAGCCGGAGCAGGGGTCATGCCCGCCCATCGGGTCGGTTTTGCGGTAACCCCAGACCTGTTCACGGTTTTCATAGCATTTGTCGCTGCTGACACTGACGATGCTGCGCAGGCCGGGCAGACCGCGGCAGATATTCAGCACGTGCACGGTGCCCACGACATTGGTGGAATAGGTGCCAACTGGATCTGCATAAGACGCACGGAGGAGCGGCTGCGCGGCCAAGTGAAAGACAACTTCCGGACGGAACGCCTCCATGGCGGCTTGCAGTGCTGTTTCATTCCGGATGTCGCCGCAGATGTGATCCATCCGGGACAGCAGGCCCGGTTCATCAAAGTAGCTGGCTGTTCCTGCAGGCAGCCCGTCAGGTGCCGGCGGCAAGGCATACCCCCGCAGGTTCGCCCCGAGGTCAAGCAGCCAGGAGGAAAGCCGGCTGCCTTTGAAGCCTGTGTGGCCGGTCACAAGGACACGGCGGTTGGCCAGAAGCCGGGTGATATGCCCTGCATCAGTGAAGCCCTCTGCGGGAGGGCGGCGGGTCATGCCGGGGAGCGGAGGGCTGGACCCGGCCTCCCTGCCAAAATTTCCAGGGCGCGCGGTTCTCTTTCCACAGCGTTTCGAGCGCCGCCTTGCCAGCGCAGGGTGTCCATTGGCTGCCAGAAGCCGTCGTGGTGAAAGGTTGCCATTTCGCCGGCTGAAACCAGCCGCCGCATTGGCGCGTCTTCCCACATGTCGCCATCGCCGCCGATGGTTTCCAACGCCCCGGGTTGCGCCATCGGGAGTTGTCACCGTGGCGCCGAATGCGCCGCAACAGTCCTCAATCAGATAGAGGTCAAGCGCACGGCAGGTTTCGGCGATCCGCATCGCGTCAAAGGGATTGCCCAGGCTGTGCACGATCATGATCGCGGGTCTTGCTGCTGATTGCGGCTTCGATCAGGTCAACGTCCACGTTGTGTGTTGCCAGATCCACATCGGCATAGACCGGAATGCAGCCGTTCTGCAGGATCGGCGCAACGGTGGCGGGAAAGCCCGCTGCAACTGTGATGACCTCAGCCCCGGGTTCAATCCGAGCCTTGCCAGTTTCCAAGAAGGTGAGCGCAATTAACGCCAGCAGGTTCGCGGCGGAGCCCGACACCGTCAGCTTGGAGAGCTTGGTTCCGAACACTTGCGCCAGCTGTTTCTCGAAATCAGCTGCATAGCGTCGCGCAGCAAGCGAAGAAGGCTTGCGTTGCGTTGGAAGGCGGGGATCAGAATTCAAACCTTCATGCTCTGCCTTTGCTGGAATGGTATTGAATAATTTTCCTTGCTTTTGAATGGTGTAGATCTGAACCGGCTAACAGGGAGGCAATGAGATGCAATTTCGGATTGTTTATTTGCCCCGCGATGGCCGTAAGCAGCTGCAGCGAAAGTGCAGCCGGGACTATGGGCTTTGGCCAAAGATTGAAGGTCCGTTCCCGCAGTGTTGGCCATGAGGCAATCGTGACAAAGCCGCGCTCCGCGCGGAGGTGGCATCAGGGAACGACCTGAATGGAAACGCTGCAGACTTTTCCCCGTCGCGGGCATGCTTGAAGCACTTGCGAAAGGCCGCGGGCAAGAGAGGGCGGTGCTTGCTGCACAGCCCGTGCGGCTCGCACGGTCATGGTGCCGCCGGACTTGCTGGTTATTGCGGGGAAATGCGACGGTGCCTGGCTCGTGGCAAAAGGTGCAGCGGAAGGCTGCGTGCCGAGAGGCCGGGCCGGCTGGAGGCAAGGGCCATACCAGGACCGGAGCCCGTGAGGGCTCCGGCAGCCGGGTCAATCGTTGATATCGTGGTTGAAGGTCTTCACCTGGCCCTTGGGCAGGGCGAAGAACTTGCGCATCACCAGCCAGGCCGCCAGCGACAGCACGGCGAAGATCAATAGCAGCGGTGGCAGGCCGAAGCTCGCACCGGCCAGCAGCAAAAGGGACACCACCGCGGCGCCGATAGCAAAGCCCAGGAAGACAAAGCCCGGCGCCAGCACCTCAAGGATGGCCAGCGCCAGTGCGCCTGCGCCCCAGACCCACCACAAGGCCCAGAAGGGGGCGTCCATCACTTGCCCCCTTTCAGCAGGCTGAAGGCATTGCCAAAGGCCTCCAGCGCGTGGGCGGGGACCAAGATGGTTTGTTTGCCTTCGCCTTTGCCGAGCGCGGTCAGCGATTCCACCTGTTTCAGCGCCACCTGGTACTGTGCAGCCTCCAGCCCGTTTTCGGCAATCGCCTTGGCAACCACTTCGGTGGCATAGGCCTCGGCTTCGGCCTGGATGCGGCGGGCCTTGGCGGTCTGTTCGGCAGCATAAAGCTCAGCATCGGCCTGCAGCTCGACGGCGCGTTTCTGGCCCTCGGCCTTGGTTACCTCGGCGCGGCGGGCGCGTTCGGCATTGAGCTGCTGCAGCATGGCGTCGCGGGTGGCCTGGTCCAGGTTCACGTCCAGGATCTCGGCGCGGGTCACTTCGATGCCCCAGTCATCCACTGCGCTTTCGACGCTTTCCTGGATGCGTGAGATCAGCTGGGCGCGGTTCGACTGCACCTCGTCCAAGTCCATCTTGCCGATCTCGGCGCGCACGATGCCGGCCACGGTGGTGGCAATGGCGCCGTCCACGTCGCGGATCCGGTAGACGGTCTTTTCCGGTTCCAGGATGCGGTAGAACACCGAGGTGTCGATCTGCACCAGCACGTTGTCCTTGGTGATCGCGTCCTGGGTGGCGTTAGGCAGCTGGCGTTCCAGGATCGAGATCTTGTGGCGGGCCACGTCGAGGAAAGGCACGATGAAGTTGATGCCCGGGCCCAGCACCGAGTGCAGGCGGCCAAAGCGTTCGACCACGTATTTTTCCGACTGCGGCACGATCTTGATGCCCTTGAGGACAATGACGACCAGCAGCACGGCGCCCAGCAGATACAGCAGGTTGCCGGACAGGAGGTCGAGGATGAGGTCTTCGTTCATGTAAAATTCCTTTGATGGATCAGCGGGGGCCGCAGCAGCGGCCAGCGCAGCCGGTTCCGCCGGCGCGCCGGGCAGCGGCTTTGCGCCCGGTGTCTTGGCCTTGTTCAATGACAGGCCCATTTGTGTGCAATGGTATACAAGTGGGTGTTTGCCGCGGCAGTTTCAAGAGGTTGCGGGCGTATATGACGCGTCGCAGCGCAGGCTGGCAAGCCCGGACGGGCCTGCTGGCACAGGTCAGTTGCTGGAGGGTTTCAGCCTCCGCAGCGGTGCCGGGCGGACCCGGTGCTCGATCTCGGCGTAGATCAGGCCGGCGATGTTCTTGGCGGAGGTTTTCTCGATCCCTTCCAGCCCGGGGGAGGAGTTCACCTCCAGCACCTTGGGGCCGGTTTCCGATCGCAACAGGTCAACGCCAGCCACATTGAGGCCAAAGGCGCGGGCGGCGCGCACGGCGGTGGCGCGTTCCTCCTTGCTGATGCGGACGGTCTCGGCGCTGCCGCCCAGGTGCAGGTTGGAGCGGAAGTCGCCCTCCGCCCCCGAACGTTTCATCGAAGCCACCACCTTGGAGCCGACAACGAAGCAGCGGATGTCCACCCCCGCGGCTTCCTTGACGAACTGCTGCACCAGGAAGTTGGCCTTGAGCCCGCGGAAGGCGGTGATCACGCTTTCGGCGGCTTTCTTGGTTTCCGCTAGCACCACACCCTTGCCCTGGGTGCTTTCCAGCAGTTTCACGATCAGGGGCGCGCCGCCGACGATCTGGATCAGGCTGCCGGTGTCCTTGGGCGAGGCGGCAAAGGCGGTGGCGGGCATGCCGATCTTGTGGCGGGCCAGGATCTGGTGCGCGTGCAGTTTGTCGCGGCTGGCGGTGATGCCCTCAGACCCGTTGACGCAAAAGGTGCCCAGCGTTTCGAACTGGCGCAGCAGCGCTGTGCCGTATTGGGTGACGGAGGCGCCGATGCGCGGGATCACCGCGTCATAGCGGGGCAGGCGCTCGCCATCGTAATGGATTTCCGGCGCCAGCGCATTGAGCGCCATGTAGCAGCGGGTGGTGTTGATCACCTCCACCGTGTGGCCGCGGCTTTCACCTTCTTCCACAAGGCGGCGGGTGGAATAATTGTCCTCGCGGCTAAGAACGGCGATGCGCAGGGCGCGTTTGGGCGCGGCTTTGCGGATGTTGGCAGAGGTGTAGACGGAATAGTCCAGGGCGGGCTGGCACATGCGTTCGCCGGGCACCACGGTCACGTTCTCGGTCAGTGCTTGGCGGCCCAGCAGCATGTGTTTGGCCATGCCGCGCCGGTCGGTCAGCGTCAGTTCCACCGGCCAGGACTGGCCGCCGATCTCCATGGGCGTCTCGATCACAAAGCGCATCTCGCTTTCGCCGTTTGACGATGTCACCTCGCGCCGGTCCTTGATCAGGGCAGAGCAGGGGATTTCCAGATCGTACTGGCCGGGAATGGGATGCACCATGAAGCGCACCTTGGGGGCGTTTGCAGGCCCGAAAGTCTCAATCCCGGTGGCGTGCAGAGACGAGGTGCGGGCACCGGTGTCGACCTTGACCCGCAGGGCAGGCAGGCCGAGGTCCGGCAGGCTGACCCATTCCTCCCAGCCGAGTTTCAATTGCGGTGCAGGGTCGGCTGTGGACATGAGCTTGGCTCCTTGGCATTAGGGGTGAATCACCGGGGTGCCGGTTTAAGTGTAACGGCAGGAATACGAGATGGCAGAGCTTTTCAACTTCGAACTGAAGGCAACCGACGGCAAGGCGCGCACAGGTGTCATTAATACCCCGCGCGGCGACATCCGCACGCCTGCCTTCATGCCGGTTGGCACTGCCGCGACGGTCAAGGCGATGATGCCGGAAAGCGTGCGCGCGACCGGTGCAGACATTTTGCTGGGCAATACCTACCACCTGATGCTGCGCCCGACGGCAGAGCGGATCGACCGGCTGGGGGGCTTGCACAAGTTCATGAACTGGGAGCGCCCCATCCTGACGGACAGCGGCGGGTTTCAGGTGATGTCGCTGGCAGGGCTCAGGAAACTGACCGAGAAGGGCGTGACCTTCAAGAGCCATGTGGACGGCTCCAAGCATGAGCTGACGCCGGAACGGTCAATGGAGATCCAGCGGCTCTTGGGGTCTGACATCGTGATGTGCTTCGACGAATGCCCTGCGCTGCCCGCGGACCGCGACCGGATTGCCGAGTCGATGCGTCTGTCGATGCGCTGGGCCGAGCGGAGCCGCGAGGCGTTCGGCGACCGTCCGGGCCATGCGCTCTTTGGGATCATGCAGGGCGGGCTGGAGCAGGACCTGCGTGAGGAAAGCGCCGAGGCGCTGAAGAAGATCGGGTTCGAGGGCTATGCGGTGGGCGGCCTGGCAGTTGGCGAGGGGCAGGATGCGATGTTCGAATGCCTGGATTACGCCCCCGGTTTCCTGCCCGAGGACAAGCCGCGCTACCTGATGGGGGTGGGCAAGCCCGACGACATCGTCGGTGCAGTGGCCCGCGGTATCGACATGATGGACTGCGTGCTGCCGTCACGGTCGGGCCGCACCGGGCAGGCCTTTACCCGCTACGGCGTCGTGAACATCAAGAACGCCCGCCACCAGGACGACCCGCGGCCGCTGGATGAGAACTGCAGCTGCCCGGCGTGCTCGAACTATTCCCGCGCTTACCTGCACCATGTGTTCCGCTCCAACGAGATGATTTCCGGCATGCTGCTGACCTGGCACAACCTGCATTATTTCCAGGAGATCATGGCCGGCATGCGGGAGGCGATTGCTGCCGGAACGTTCGAGGCCTGGCAGAAGGACTTCCACGACACCCGTGCGCAGGGCGATATCGAGCGGCTGTAAAGCCGCGCAATTGAACAGTTTGCTGTGCGCAGGTGAGCAGCAGTTCTGGCCGACCCCTGCTTGAACGCGCGGAGTTGAATGCTCAGGTCTTTGCGGCAACGTTCCTGTTGCTGGAAACTTTGACCGGAGGGAAATCCCCGTGAGCCAAGAATTGTTTTCCGCCAGCACTGCTGGTGCAATCGAGCTTAAAAACCGCATTGTCATGGCGCCGCTGACCCGAAACCGGGCTGACGACCAGACCGGCGAGGTTCTGGACCGTCATGTGGAGTACTATGCCCAGCGGGCGGGTGCAGGCCTGATCATCACCGAAGGCAGCCAGATCAGCCCCGAGGGCAAAGGCTATATCCAGACCCCGGGCATCCACACGGCGGCGCAGGCCGCGGCCTGGCGCAAGGTCACCGATGCGGTCCATGCGAAGGGCGGCAAGATTGTCATTCAGCTGTGGCATGTCGGGCGGATCACGCATGACTCGCTGCTGCCCGAAGGTACCCAAGCCGTGTCTTCCACCGATGCCGCGGCTGAGGCCCAGACCTTCACCCGCAATGGTTTTGAGCCGACGGCCAAGCCGCAGGCGCTGAGCGCCGAAGGCATTCAGCGGGTGGTCGCCGACTATGTTCAGGCGGCGAAATACGCTAAGGACGCAGGGTTCGACGGTGTCGAACTGCATGCGGCCAACGGCTATCTGCTGGAGCAGTTCCTGAAAGACGGTGTGAACACCCGCGCGGATGCCTATGGCGGATCGCCGGAAAACCGCGCCCGGATCGTTTTTGAAATTCTGGACGGGCTGCTGACGGTTTGGGAGGCCGGCCGCATTGGCCTGCGCCTGTCGCCTTTCGCGACCTTCAACGATGTTTCCGACAGCGATCCCCTGGGCCTGTACACGCCGCTCATCCAGCGTCTGAACAGCTATGGCCTGGCCTACCTGCACATGGTCGAAGGGGAACCAGGCGGCAGCCGCGATGGTGATTTCGAGGCTCTGCGCAAGCTATATGCCGGCACCTATATGGCCAACAATGGCTATGACCGTGAAACTGCGCTGGCGCGGACGGCATCTGGCCAGGCGGACCTCGTGGCCTTCGGGCGCCCCTTCATCGCCAACCCTGATCTGGTTGACCGGCTGGCAGCGGATGCGCCGCTGAACGACGGCAATCCGGAAACCTACTATGGCGGCGGAGACGACGGCTATACCGATTACCCGTTGCTGGAGCAGGTGGCGGCCGAGTAGCCAGCGGTCCTTCAGATTGAGGATTTGCGGCCGGGCAGCACACACCCGGCCGCAGATAGCGGGCCGTGCGCCCGCGTTCACCTGTTATGAAGACCTGATCCGCTATCCTGCCGACAAAATGCGGAGGATGGCGATGACATTTTTGCGTGCGCTGGCTCTGGCCGCGCTGCTGGGCGGCTCTCCTGCAGCCGAGGCGCAGACTGCACAAAGCAACACAGCGCCGGGTTCCCTTGCGGAAGCCTCAAGTTTTTTCAAAGCGCCGCCGCTGGATGGCTGCCGGATCTCCATTGACGAATTGATCAAGGGCGGCTCGCAGGCTTTGCGCGGGCAATGGATCGTGCAGAAGGGGCCGGGCGAGATATCACTGAACACAGGCGGGCGCATCGAAATGGTGCCGCTGCCGCAACGCACCGGCGACCTGCTGCGCCTGGGGTTCCGGGGCGGGCGGCTGGTGGCGGATTCCGCGGCCTTGGGGTTTCTGCCCATCGGGGTGGAGAACCGGGCGCCGCTGAAGCCCGGCACGGGCCTCAGGGCCGATAGCGTCGGCCGTGGCGATCTGGCTGACGGCGCTGAGGTTTTCCTGGATGAATTGGCGCTGGGCGCGCTGCCCTGCGGCGCGGATCAGCTGCTGCGGCTGAACCTGCTGGCGGAGCGCGACAGCGGTACCGGAGAGATGCTGCGGCATGATATCCGTCTTTTCCTGGTCGATCAGGGCCGGATGAGCGGCACCTACCGCGAAACCGGGCCGGGCGGGCGGCTGGAGCGCGGATTGATCACGCTGCTGCGGCGCTGACGGCCGCGGGGCTGATCCCGACAGTATCAGCCCGGCGCGGCCAGAAGGCATTACTTGCGGCGGCGCGAAAAGAGGCCTTTCCTGCGCGGTGGCGTCAGCTCAACTCCGCAGCTTTTGAAGAATGCCCGGACCTCTGGTGTCAGCATGCCCCGCCCGCTGGCGTATTGGGGCAGGTCAAAACCGCCGCCGTAGTTCATTTCGACAAGCACCGGCCCATCTTCGGTTATTGCGATGTCTGTGGACTGGTAGCGGATTGGCGCGAAAATGCGCGCGGCACGGTCGTTGATCTCCTTCAGTTTGTTCCAGTGCGGCAGTTGCAGGCCCATAAGCCCGTCCTTGGAGGGATGATCCCGAAGGAATTCCGTTTCAACCCCGCGCTGGGCGATTGTGCGGATGCAGCCCGTTTCAATGTCCACTTCACAGGCCAGGTTGCCCGGGCGCCAGAATGCGTCAGCGATATTGTCCCCTTGCGGCAGCTTGATGATGGCAAGAGGTGTGATGACCCTCTCCGTAGTAACCATATTGACCATGCGGACGGTGGCCAATGCGGAACAGTAGCTCGAGAATTCCGAATGGTTGTCCAGCGCCTTCTGCAACAGATATGCGTTTGAGCCGATGTAGTTTTGCATAAACTCCTGATAAGTCAGCGGATCGTGACCGGCGCAATGTACATGGGTGTCATCGGCTTGTTCAATTCGGAACGCGCCGAAGCTGACCATCCCGTTCAGGATTTTGCCAAAAATTGTTTCGCCGGTGTGCTTCTGAAGAAAGGATCGAAGTTCGGAGGGCGTTTGAATTTTCTGTTTGCCGGGAAACAGGCGAGAAGAGGTGTCTAGAACCGCGAGTGTCTGCGGCACGGGAACATCACCGGCTGACAGCATCGTCTCCGCAACGATTTTATCTTCGGCAGCTCCGGCCCACCGGCGGTCATTGCATTTGTGCGTGATTGGCCAGTGCAGGTCATTCGAGATAAACGCGGAGCGTTCCTCGTCGTTGAAACGGTCGATGTGATAAAGCCCGTTGCGGACGTATTCGACCAGATTGAGACGGGATTCAGATCTGGCGAGCTGACGGAACTCTCTTTGGATCTTGAGCGGCGACCGTCCGGACTTTCTGGCTGCGAAAATTAGAAGTTCCTTGTCGCTGCTGTCTCTGGCCTCAAGATAGCTCTTCTGGTCCAGTTCCGCTGCTGTAAGTGGCCGCTGCTGGTTCATTGTTATGTCCTGTAAAACTGCTGCTTCCTCGGTATTCAGAATGATAGCGCGGGTTAGTGACCAAATTACGGCAAATATGCCTGCAAATTGGGACGCAGGGGGTGCACTTGACAGTTGCAGAGTGCGGTCCGCTGACGGAGGCAGCCTTTGTTAGCTCTTTGCTCACCCTTCCTGCATTTGCGCCCTTGTGGTCCCGGCGCGCAGCGGGCAAGGTGAGCCCCAGCCTTGAGGATGCGCGGTTGAAAACCCAGAACCGCCCCACCAAGTAAAGACATCCAATGAGGAGACGGGCCAAAGCTGCCAATACCGGGGCCGGGCCGTCTTGCCTAACCAAAGGACCGAGTATGCAAGAGCCACTCAATTCCTCCTACCCAGTCCTGCCGCTGCGCGACATCGTGGTGTTCCCCCACATGATCGTGCCGCTGTTCGTGGGCCGGGAAAAATCGGTGCGCGCCCTGGAAGAGGTGATGGCCGACGACAAGCAGATCCTGCTGTCGAGCCAGATCGACCCCTCCGAGGACGATCCCGAAACAGATAGCATCTACACCACCGGCGTGCTGGCCAATGTGCTGCAGCTGCTGAAACTGCCCGATGGCACCGTCAAGGTGCTTGTCGAGGGGCAGAGCCGCGTGAAGATCACCGAATTCCTGGAAAACGACAACTTCTTCGAGGCCAAGGCCGAAGAACTGGCGGAAATGCCCGGCGACGTCACCTCCACCGAGGCGCTGGTGCGCACCGT
>JABXIA010000290.1 GCA_013373325.1 Paracoccaceae bacterium | reverse complement strand
GGGCCTGATAGCTGTGGTCTTTCCAGTTGGCGCGGGCCAGCCACTGGTCCTCGGGCTGGCGGGCGGCCAGCTCGTCGCTCAGCTCCACCTCGTCAAAGCCGGAGCGGCGGGCCATGGCGTACTGGTCGGCAATCACATGGCCAAAGGCGCGCAGGCGGCCCTGATAGCCCTTCAGCCGCAGCTGGCGGGCCAGGGTAAAGCCGCGGCCGTCAGCAAAGCTGGGGAACTCCACCCGCACCAGTTCAACGCCGTCCAGGTCAACGTCGTTCAGGTTGGCGTCGGAGGCCAGCTCCAGCACGTTGCTGCCCTCAAAGCCGCCGGTCCAGTCGTCGGCCGCAAAGCCGGTGTCGGTCACGATAACAGTCATCTCACTCACGCTCCTGTGCGTACCATTTGGCCGTCCACCACGTGGATGCCGCATTCTTCTTTGTTCTCTCCGCGCCACCGGCCGGCGCGCGGGTCTTCGCCTTCCTTGACCGGGCTGGTGCAGGGCGCGCAGCCGATCGAGGGATAGCCCTTGGCCACCAGAGGATGGCGGGGCAGGCGGTTCTCATCCATATAGGCGCGCACATCTTCCGGCGCCCAGTGGGCCAGCGGGTTGATCTTCAGCCGCCCGGTGCCTTCCTCGACTTCAAAGAATTCGAGAGCAGCGCGGGTGCCGGACTGGAACCGCTTGCGGCCGGTGATCCAGCCATCGTAATTGGCGAGCGCCTTTTGCAGCGGCACGGTTTTGCGCAGCGTGCAGCAGGCGTCCTTATCGCTGAACTTGAGGGCCCCGTAGGGGTCCTTCTCGGCGATGTCATCGGCGCGGATGATGCGCACATTGCGCAGGCCCAGCCGCTCGCTCACTTCCTGCTGATAGATCAGCGTTTCAGTAAACAGCAGTTCGGTGTCCACGAACACAACCGGCGTCATCGGGTCGATGACCGCGGCCATATGCAGGAGCACCACGGATTCCGCGCCGAAAGAGGAGACCAGGGCGATATTCCCTGCGTCCCGCAATGCGCCCTCCATCACCGAGTTGGCCGAATGGTGGCGGAAGCGCGCATTCAGCGCCTCCGCCTTGGCGGCCAGCTCCCGGTCCCGGAGAAGATCACCTTCTCCGGCGGGCTTGTTTCCGGCTGTATGGAACATCAGATCAGGCGACCTTTTTCTGAGCCTCGGGGTACAGTGCTGCCTTGAACGGCTCCATGCCGATCCGGCGGTAGGTTTCGAGGAAGGTTTCCTCGGCGCTCTCACGCTGGGCCATGTAGACCTCGACGATGCGCTCCACGGCGGGAACGATCTCGTCATAGGCAAAGCCGGGGCCGGTGCGGGTGCCGATGGCAGCCGTCTCGGTGGCGTCGCCGCCCAGGGTGATCTGGTAGTTCTCGACGCCCGCGCGGTCCAAACCAAGAATGCCGATATTGGCAACATGGTGGTGGCCGCAGGCGTTGATGCAGCCCGAGATCTTGATCTGCAGATGGCCGATGTCGTGCTCCATCTTCAGCTCGTCAAAGCGGGTTGCGATCTCCTGCGCGACGGGGATCGAGCGGGCGGTCGCCAGCGCGCAGTAGTCCATGCCCGGGCAGGCGATGATGTCCGAGATCAGGCCGATGTTGGCGGTGGCCAGGCCGTGCGCCTTCAGCGTCGCGTGGATGGCCGGCAGGTCGTTCTTGTGGACATGCGGCAGGATCACGTTCTGCTGGTGGCTGATGCGCAGCTCGCCATAGCCGTACTGCTCGGCCAGATCGGCCATCACCCGCATCTGCTCCGCCGTCGCGTCGCCCGGGGTTGCCCCATGCGCCTTGATCGAGATGGTGGCGATGGCGTGGCCGTCGGCGCGGTGCTCTGCGAGGTTGGTGTCGGCCCAGGCGCGGAACACCGGGTCGTTTGCATAGGCTGCATCGAACGCATCGGTCGGGGCGGCGCGGAACTCCGGCGCCTGGAAATGCGTCTTGATCTCTTCCAGCAGCTGCTGGTCGGTGCCGTCGTACTGGCCGCGGATCGCCATAAAGGCTTCCTCGGTCATCGCGCGGTAGGTATCGATGCCGTTCTCGGAGACGGTGATTTTGATGCGCGCCTTGTACTTGTTGTCGCGGCGGCCCAGCACGTTGTAGACGGTCAGAACCGACTCCAGGTAGGGCAGCAGGTCCGCCTGCGGCAGGAACTCGCGCAGCACCTGGCCGATCATCGGGGTACGGCCCAGGCCGCCGCCGACGATCACCTTGAAGCCGATCTTGCCGTCCTGCTCCACCACCTGCAGGCCCACGTCATGCGCCTTGATCACAGCGCGGTCTGCGCTGCTGCCGGTGATGGCAATCTTGAACTTGCGTCCCAGGAACTGGAATTCCGGGTGGTCGGTGGACCACTGGCGGATCAGCTCGGCATAGGGGCGTGGGTCGGTCAGCTCATCCGCGGCGGCACCAGCGAAATGGTCGGCGGTGGTGTTGCGGATGGTGTTGCCCGAGGTCTGGATGGCGTGCAGCCCGACTTCACCCAGCGCGTCCAGCATGTCCGGCAGGTCGCGCAGTTTCGGCCAGTTGTACTGGATGTTCTGGCGGGTGGTGAAATGGCCGTAGCCCTTGTCCCACTTCTCTGCCAGCAGCGCCAGGGTGCGCATCTGGTTCGGGTTCAGGGTGCCATAAGGGATCGCGACCCGCAGCATGTAGGCGTGCAGCTGCAGGTAGACGCCGTTCATCAGGCGCAGCGGCTTGAACTCATCCTCGGTGAGCGAGCCGTCGATGCGGCGCTCGACCTGGGCGCGGAACTGGGCGTTGCGTTCCGCCAGGAAGGCTTCGTCGAATTCATTGTACTTATACATTGGCTTCGGCCTCCTGTTTGCCGTGGAAGTAGTTCGAGGGGCCGGTGCGGCGGAATTCCTCGCGGAAGTGGGTCGGTTCGGGGCCGTTCGGGCCGGCCTTGGCGTCGGCCAGATAGGCGCCGACGATCCGGATGTTCTGCTTCTCCGCTTCCAGCAGGCGCAGCTGGGCGTCTGCCTCGTCGGTGATCAGCTCAGCCTCCGACAGCTCGCGGGTCCAGGTGTCTTCGGCGGTGAAATAGATCACGTCGCCCTCGAGCAGGTCGTTGGCGGTGATGACTTTGGGCGTAAAGGCGCGGGCCATTATGCAAGCTCCGTTTTGAGATCGTTCAGGGCTGCCGCCGCCTGGCGCGGGGCAAGACCCAGGAATGTGAGGGCAGGGCCGCCGAAACCAGCCGCGTCCAGGTCGGCGGGCAGGCGGTCCAATGTGGTTTCCAGCACCCGCTGATCAGGGCGCGAGGCGTTTTCGACAATGGTCACCGGCGTTGCGCGGTCGGCGCCATGCATGATCAGGCGGCCCTGCACAAAGCGGGCGGATTTCTTGCCCATGTAGACAGCAGCAACCTCGCCCGGGCGCGCCAAAGCGGCCCAGTCGTGGTCGGCAAAGCCGGTCATCGCGTGGCCGGTCAGGAACCGGACGGATGTATTGCGGCCGCGCTGCGTCAGGCTCTGGCCGATGGCGGCCACGGCGGCAGAGGCGGCGGTGATGCCGGGAATGATGGTGTAAGCGATGCCGGCTTCCTCGCAGGCGGTCAGCTCCTCGTCCAGGCGGGCAAAGATCGCAGGATCGCCGCCCTTCAGCCGCAGAACTTTCTTGCCCTGCTTGGCAAGCTCAACCAGGCGGGCGTTGATGTCCGCTTGGCTGACCTGAGCGCCAAAGCCTTCTTTGCCGGCGTCTTCCAGCACCGCCTGCGGGCCGGCCAGCGCGAGGATCTCACCGCTGACCAGACGGTCATGCAGAATCACGTCGGCGGCTTGCACCGCGCGCAGGGCTTTCAGGGTCAGCAGCTCTGCATCGCCGGGGCCGGAGCCCGCAAAACACACCTGGCCTGCAACCATACAGTCCATGCTGCCACGGACCTGAGTGGCGGCATTGGCAGCATGTGTCGATGGTGCGGACATTCCTGTACCCTCTTCAGTGTGTTTGACTTGAGGGTAGATATAGGAAATATTCCCGGTATTGCGCTATATGGGCGTGGAAATAAGAACGTTGGTTTTGCCGCGGCGGGACATCGGGCCG
>JABXIA010000106.1 GCA_013373325.1 Paracoccaceae bacterium | reverse complement strand
GCCTTTGTCGGCGAGGGCGCGGCGCTGTCGCCGCTGCACCAGCAGGCGGTTCTGGTTCACGGGGTTTCGGCGCAAGAAGGCGCTGCAGAGGGTCATGTCTGGCTGCATGAGCCGCGGGTGATCGTGACCAACCCGATTGCCGATGACCCGCAAAAGGAGCTGGAGCGGCTGAACGAGGCCGTGGAGGAGCTGCGGGTCGGCGTCGACAAGATGCTGGAAGTGTCGCGTAACGGCGACAAGGAGCAGCTGCAGGTCCTTGAGGCCTATAGGATGTTTGCCAACTCCAAGGGCTGGATGCGGCGGATGGAAGAAGACATCGCCCGGGGCCTCAGCGCCGAGGCGGCAGTGGAAAAGGAGCAGTCCCAGGCCCGGGCCCGGATGAGCCAGGTGCAGGACGCTTACTTGCGCGAACGGCTGAGCGATCTGGACGACCTGTCGAACCGGCTGCTGCGCATTCTGACCGGGCAGGGCGCCAACACCGGGGCGGAGCTGCCGGAAAACCCGATCCTGATTGCCCGCAACATCGGCCCCGGCGACCTGCTGGAATACGGGCGTTCTTTGCGCGGGATCGTGCTGGAGGAGGGCTCAGTCGGCTCTCACGCGGCGATCGTGGCGCGGGCGCTGGCGATTCCGCTGGTGGTCAATGCCAAGCGTGTCACCACCGAGGCACTGAACGGCGACCACATCATGGTGGATGGCGACCAGGGGGTCGTGCATCTGCGCCCGGACGAGACCGTGGTCGGCGCTTTCCGCGACAAGATCGCGATGCAGGCCAAGGCGCAGGAGCGTTATGCCTCGATCCGCGACAAGCCCGCTGTCACCACGGACGGGCAGCGTATCAACATGGTGATGAACGCAGGCCTGATGGCGGATCTGCCGTCGCTGGATGGTTCCGGCGCTGAGGGCGTGGGGCTGTTCCGCACCGAGCTGCAGTTCCTGGTGCGCAACCAGATGCCCAAGCGCTCTGAACTGGTGGCGCTCTACAAGCGGGTGCTGGATGCCGCCCACGGCAAGCCGGTGGTGTTCCGCACGCTGGATATCGGGTCGGACAAGGTTCTGCCCTACATGAAGCCCACGGATGAGCCGAATCCGGCGCTGGGCTGGCGGGCGATCCGGGTGGGCCTGGACAAGCCGGGCGTGATGCGGATGCAGCTGCAGGCGCTGCTGCGCTCTGCCGAGGGGCGTCCGCTGTCGATCATGTTCCCTTTTGTCGCTCAGTTCGAGGAATACCGTTCTGCCCGGGCAGAAGTGGAAAAGACCATTGAGCGCGAGCGCATTCTGGGCCATGTGCTGCCTGCTGACCTGAAGATCGGCGCAATGCTGGAGACGCCGTCGCTGGCCTATGCACCGCAGAAGTTCTTTGACGAGGTGGCCTTCATCTCTATCGGCGGCAATGACCTCAAGCAGTTCTTCTTTGCGGCTGACCGCGAGAACGAGCGGGTGCGGCGGCGCTATGACACGCTGAACGTCAGCTTTCTGAGCTTCATCGAGCGGATCGTGGAGCGCTGCGCGATCTCCGGCACGCCCTTGAGCTTCTGCGGCGAGGATGCGGGCCGCCCGGTCGAGGCGGTTTGCCTGGCAGCGATGGGCATCCGCACGCTGTCGATGCGCCCGGCCTCCATCGGTCCGGTCAAGTCGCTGCTCTTGCGGGTGGATCTGGGCGAGCTGCGCAAGATCATCTCCGACGCCCGCCACCGCGGCGACCAGGCGGTACGCCCAGCCGTCATGGAATACCTGCGGGGGCTATAACCCGCGGGTAGGTCTGAGAGGCGGCACCTGCGCCTGAGGGGGCGCAGGGGCTTTGCTGCGATCAATTGCTTCAAGCTTAAAACTTTAGGCTTGAAGTTTTTCTGCACCTGCTTATCCTGATCCTCAGAGACGTGCGCTGAGCGGGAAGGGATGATCATGAAAGTCGTCTGTCTGGGAGGAGGGCCTGCCGGCCTTTACTTTGCCATCTCGATGAAGCTGCGCCAGCCGGAGGCCGAGGTCACGGTGGTCGAGCGCAACAAGCCTGATGATACTTTTGGCTGGGGCGTGGTGCTGTCGGACGATGCGCTGGAGAACCTCAGCGCCAATGATCCCAAAAGTGCCGAAGCGATCCGCGAAAGCTTTGCCTATTGGGACGACATTGCTGTGGTGCATGACGGCACCCGCACGGTGTCGGGCGGGCACGGGTTCGCCGGGATCGGGCGCAAGCAGATGCTGCTGTTGCTGCAGGACCGGGCCCGGGAGCTGGGCGTGGACCTGCAGTTCGAAACCGCCGCGAAGCCTGCGTCGGAGTATCAGAAAGACTATGACCTGGTGGTCGGCTGCGACGGGCTGAATTCCAGTGTTCGCAATGAGTTCGCAGAACATTTCAAACCGGAAATCGATGTGCGGCCCTGCAAGTTCATCTGGTTGGGCACGCATCAGAAATTCGATGATGCTTTCACTTTCATCTTCGAGAAGACCAAGCACGGCTGGATGTGGATTCACGCCTATCAGTTCGACGCGGACACCGCGACGGTGATCGTCGAATGCTCTGCCGAGCCCTGGGAGGCCTGGGGCTTTGAGGGCATGAGCAAGGAGG
>JABXIA010000259.1 GCA_013373325.1 Paracoccaceae bacterium | reverse complement strand
GACCAGCGCACGCGGCGGTCGGGCAGGTATTCCTCGACCCCGTAGGCGTCGCCGGACATGCCGTAATACAACGTCTTGCCGTCGACGTAGCTTTCGAAGGCGTTGGCCGAAAGGGGCTCGGCGGCGAATGCGGGGGCAGCGGCTAGGGCAAGCGCCAGTGCGGCAGGAAGGAACTGTTTCATGCCTCAATCCTGCCACATTCACGGACGGAGGCAAGATACGGGATTACCGAATGGTTAAGACTTTGGCGCGCGTCGGCGAAGGATCGCCCGGGTACGGATCATCCGGGTTGCCAGCGGCGCACACGCTTGTCCATCACGCGGCGCCAGAGGGGCGGCACAAGCGCCAGAACGGCCATCACGGGCAGGGAGTGCGGCAGGATCGGCATCGCACCGCGGTCCAGTTCCAGCCCGGGATAATGCCGCGACGGGTGGGCATGGTGATCGGAGTGGCGCGGTGCGTTCAGCATCAATGCCGACGAAAAGCCGTGGGGCGCGTTCCAGCTATGGCCGGGCCCGACCGGTTCAAACCTGCCCGGAGCGACCTCCCGGCGGCGCAACCCGTAGTGCTGGACATAGTCCGACAGCAGCAATTGTGCCTGCGCATAGCCCGCAAGACCAAACAGCACCACGACGCCTGTCAGCCCGGCCACGGTGGCGGCGACCAGCACCGAAAACGCCGCGCCCATGCCATAGGCGGTGTAGGGATGCGACAGACCGCGGCGGCCAAGCCGACGTTCCGCCCTGTACCCCTCCACCAGTGCGCCACGCCAGGCCCGCATGGCGAACCGCCAGTAGCCTTCCCCCATGCGCGCCGAATTGGGATCGTTTGGCGTGGCGGCGTGGACGTGGTGAACCCGCGTATGCGCGGAAGCGTGGAACCCGAACAGAACAGAGGAATAGACCGCCACGCCCAACCGGCGCATGGCGCGGGGCGAGCGATGGATCAACTCGTGCGCGTTGGAATTCGACACCTGTCCCAGGAACAGGCCTAGTGCCGCGAACAGGCAGACCGTGTCCAAGACCGAGAGACCCCCGGCGGCGATGACCCGGACGCCGCCGTAGAGCAGCGGGAAATGAAGCAGGCCAAGCGTCACCGACAAGGCGTCGCCCGCCGGAAACTCCGCATCCGGGCGGTCAGGAGCGGCCAGGGCCGTCAGCTTGTCCAGAAAGAACGTGAAGACAGTGATGTAGAGCAGCGCAATGAAAGGGAATGGCGCGCCGAGGATCATGGCCAGCGCCAAGAGCACCACCATACCCAGCGTTGCGATCGTGAATCGTGCCATCTTTTCCCCCGGAGCGCCGCCCGATACCATTGGATGTCTTACCTCTATCGGAACTTTCCGTCACCCATCAGGCAAAAGACGGGGCATTTCGCGGCGGAGCCATGCTCCAGTGCGTCGTTTTTCATCTGCGTCCGGGACGGCGTGGACGGTAGGCTGCGCCAACACGAATACGGGGAGGTGCTTCGATGGCACTCGATGAGCGCAAGGGCGTATGGAAATCTGGCAAGGGACGGGGACGCCGGACTCCGAAGGGCCGTCAGGTCGAGGACAAGGCATGGGCCGAGGTGCGCGACCTGCTGGGCGACCGTCCGCGCCGCCGCGACCTGCTGATCGAGTTCCTGCACCTGATCCAGGACAAATACGGCCATCTGAGCGCCGCGCACATCCGGGCGCTGGCTGAGGAGATGCGCACCGGTCAGGCCGAGATCTATGAGGTAGCCAGCTTTTACGCCCATTTCGATGTGGTGAAGGAAGGTGAGGCCCCGCCACCGGAGCTGACCATCCGGGTGTGTGACTCGCTGTCCTGCGAACTGGCGGGGGCACAGCAGCTGCAGAAGGCGCTGGAAGACGGTCTGGACGCAAGCCAGGTCCGCGTGCTGCGCGCACCCTGCATGGGCCGCTGCGATACCGCGCCAGTGCTGGAAATCGGCCACAACCACATCGACCATGCCACGGTGGAGAAGGTCGAAGCCGCGATTGCGGCGGACGACACCCACGCGCATATCCCTGCCTATGAAACCTTCGCCGACTATGAGGCCGAAGGCGGCTATGCCGCGCTGAAAGACCTGCGGGCAAACGGCGACTGGGAGGCGGTTCAGGCGAAGGTCAAAGAAGCGGGCCTGCGCGGTCTGGGCGGCGCCGGCTTCCCCTCCGGCACCAAATGGGGCTTTGTGCGCGCCAACGAAGGTCCGCGTTACCTGGCCGTGAACGGCGACGAGGGCGAGCCCGGCACTTTCAAGGACCGCTACTACCTGGAGCGCACTCCGCATGTCTTCCTCGAAGGCATGTTGATCGCCGCCTGGGCGGTCGAGGCCGAGAAAGCCTTTATCTACATGCGCGACGAATATCCGGCGGTGCTGGAAATCCTGCGCCGCGAGATCAAGGCGCTGGAAGAGGCCGGCATCGTCGAGGCAGGCTATATTGACCTGCGCCGCGGGGCTGGGGCCTATATCTGCGGTGAAGAAAGCGCGATGATCGAGTCGATCGAGGGCAAGCGCGGCGAGCCGCGCCACCGTCCGCCGTTTGTGGCGCAGGTGGGTGTTTTCGGGCGGCCGACCCTCGTTCACAACGTGGAAACGCTCTACTGGGTCTGCAAGATCAACCGCGAAGGCCCGGAGTGCCTGAACTCGGTTGAGAAGAACGGCCGCAAGGGGTTGCGCAGCTATTCGGTCTCGGGCCGTGTGAAGAAGCCGGGCGTGCATCTGCTGCCCGCCGGTTCCACCATCACCGATATCATCGAGGCCTGCGGCGGTATGCTGGATGGCCACGCCTTCAAGGCCTACCAGCCGGGCGGCCCGTCCTCTGGCCTGCTGCCTGCGTCGATGAACGACATTCCGCTCGACTTCGACACTTTGCAGCCGCATGGCACCTTCATCGGGTCTGCTGCCGTGGTGGTGCTGTCCGATCAGGACTCGGCCCGCGATGCGGCGCTCAACATGCTGCGCTTTTTCGAAGATGAAAGCTGCGGCCAGTGCACTCCTTGCCGGGTGGGCTGCGAGAAAGCCGTCAAGCTGATGAGCGAGAAGAAGTGGGATCAGGGCCTGCTGGAAGAGCTGAGCACCGCAATGGTCGACGCTTCGATCTGCGGCTTGGGCCAGGCTGCGCCGAACCCGATCCGCCTGACCATGAAACATTTTCCGGATGAGGTCTGAGCCATGAGCGATAAAGTCACATTCACACTCGATGGCGAACAGGTCACGGCGGACAAAGGCCTGACCATCTGGGAAGTCGCCAACGGCCGCGGGCTGAAGATCCCGCACCTGTGCCACAAGCCGCAGCCCGGCTACCGGCCGGACGGCAACTGCCGCGCCTGCATGGTCGAGATCGAAGGCGAACGCACGCTGGCCGCCTCCTGTATCCGCGAACCCGCCGAGGGCATGGTGGTCACCACCAACAACGCGCGGGCTGAGAACGCCCGCAAGATGGTGATGGAGCTTCTGGTGGCTGACCAGCCCAAGAAGGAAGAGGCGCACGACAAATCCTCCCACATGTGGGACATGGCCGAGCTGAACGGCGTCACCGAGAGCCGCTTCCCCAAGCTGGAAGAGGGCCGCATTCCGTTGCTCGATGACTCCCACGTCGCCATGAAGGTGAATCTGGACGCCTGTATTTCCTGCGGTTTGTGTGTGCGCGCCTGCCGTGAAGTGCAGGTGAACGACGTGATCGGCATGGCCGGCCGCGGCCACGACGCCTATCCGACCTTCGACATCGCCGATCCGATGGGCCAGTCCACCTGTGTCGCTTGCGGTGAATGTGTACAGGCCTGCCCGACCGGCGCGCTGATGCCCGCCACCGTGCTGGACGAAAACCAGGTTGGCGACAGCAAGGACTACGATTCTGAAACCGAAAGCGTCTGCCCGTTCTGCGGCGTCGGCTGTAAAGTCTCGCTCAAGGTGAAGGACGGCAAGGTCAAACATGTCGAGGGCATCAACGGCCCGGCGAACGAAGGGCGCCTGTGCGTCAAGGGCCGCTTCGGCTTTGATTACATCCACCACCCGCACCGCCTGACCAAGCCGCTGATCCGCCGCGACGACGCGCCTGCAAAAGGCCTGAACGTCGATCCGGGCAACCTGTCGACCCATTTCCGCGAAGCATCCTGGGAAGAGGCGATGGATCTGGCCGCCAAGGGCCTGATCAAGTTGCGCGATGAAGATCCGAAGTCGGTTGCGGGCTTCGGCTCGGCGAAATGCACCAACGAAGAGGCCTATCTCTTCCAGAAGTTCATCCGCCAGGGCTTCAAGCACAACAACGTCGACCACTGCACCCGTCTGTGCCACGCCTCCTCGGTTGCGGCGCTGATCGAAAACGTGGGTTCCGGTGCTGTGACCGCGACATTCAACGAGATCGAAAACGCTGATGTGGCGATCGTCATTGGCTCCAACCCGATCGAGAACCACCCGGTGGCTGCGACCTACTTCAAGCAGTTCACCAAGCGCGGCGGCAAGCTCATTGTGATGGATCCGCGCGGCGTCGGCCTGCGCCGGTTCGCGACTGAGATGGTGCAGTTCCGCCCCGGCGCCGACGTGTCGATGCTGAACGCGATCATGAGCGTGATCGTCGAGGAAGGCCTGTACGATCAGGAATACATCGACAAATACACCGAGAACTGGGAAGCGGAAAAACAGCATCTGGCGCAGTTCACGCCTGAAAAGATGTCGGAAATCTGCGGTGTCTCCCCTGAGCAGCTTCGCAGTGTTGCGCGCATCTTTGCGGGCGGCAAGGCAGGCCTGATTTTCTGGGGCATGGGCGTCTCCCAACACATTCACGGCACCGACAACTCGCGCTGCCTGATCTCGCTGGCGCTGATGACCGGCAACGTGGGCAAACCGGGTGCCGGCCTGCACCCGCTGCGCGGCCAGAACAATGTGCAGGGCGCGTCGGACGCGGGCCTCATTCCGATGTTCCTGCCGGATTATCAGACCGTGACCTCGGATGATGTCCGCAAGAGCTTCACCGATGTCTGGGGCGGCGGCGACTTCTCAAACGAGAAAGGCCTTACCGTGACCGAGATCGTGGACCAAGCCTATGCCGGCAACATCAAGGGCATGTATATCCAGGGTGAAAACCCGGCGATGTCCGACCCGGATGCCGACCACGCGCGAGATGCCTTTGCGAAGCTGGAGCTGATGATCGTTCAGGACATCTTCCTGACCGAGACAGCAAACTACGCCGACATCATCCTGCCGGCCTCGGCGCTTTATGAAAAGAACGGCACCGTGTCGAACACCAACCGTCAGGTGCAGCGGGTGCGCCCCGCCGTGGTGCCTCCGGGTGAGGCGCGCGAAGACTGGCAGGTCACTGTCGAGCTGGCGCAGCGCATCGGCCTGCCCTGGGACTACAAGGACGTCAGCGAAGTCTTTGCTGAGATGAAGCTGAACATGAAGTCCCTGAACAACATCACCTGGGAGCGTCTGGAGACCGAGACCATCACCTACCCGTCGCTGCACGAGACCGATCCCGGTCAGGCGATTGTGTTCGGTGACGGCTTCCCGCGCCCCGAGGGCCGGGCCCGCTTTACCCCCGCGTCCGTGATCCCGCCGGATGAGGCACCGGATGCGGACTATCCGATGATCATGACCACCGGCCGCCAGCTGGAGCATTGGCACACGGGGTCGATGACCCGCCGGTCCAAGGTTCTGGATGCGGTGGAGCCGGAGGCAAACTGCTCGCTCAACCCGCGCACGCTCAAGCTGATGGGGATCGAGCCGGGCGAAATGATCCGCCTGTCGACCCGCCGCGGTTCGATCGAGATCATGGCACGGGCTGACCGGGCCATTGCCGAGGACATGGTGTTTGTGCCCTTTGCATATGTGGAAGCAGCAGCCAACATTCTGACGAACCCGGCGCTGGACCCCTACGGCAAGATCCCCGAGTTCAAATTCTCGGCGGTGAAGGTCGAAAAAATCGAAGGGCAGATCGCAGCCGAGTAATCCTGCAGATCTGACCGGGGAAATCGGGCGGGCGCGGAACCAGAGGTTCCGCGCCCGTTTTTTTTGTGGAGACGCCGGGCTCGCGCCCGTCGCGGCAGCGCCGTGCGGGTTCGGGGTGCGCGGACGCAAATGTTGCCGAGGTGTTTCGCTTCGGGCTTTGCCCGAAGCGACCCGCG
>JABXIA010000365.1 GCA_013373325.1 Paracoccaceae bacterium | reverse complement strand
TGACAATCATTCCGGGCGCCATCGTGATCTGGTTTGTCCGCAACTACATCGCGAAGGGATTCGCGATGGGGAGGGTGTAATGCTTTCATGGATGGCCTGGACCTGGCCCACTGCCCTGCTGTTCATCGGCATCTTCAGCGCCATCGGCGTGCTGATCATCGCCGAAATCCGCCACCCCGGCGGCGCGGCCCGCAAGGGCGTGCTCGGCCTCACCACCACCCGCGGCGACCGGCTGTTCATCAGCCTTCTGGGCACCTCTTACATCTTCCTGGCCTGGCTGGGGCTGGTGGGGATGCCGCTGTGGTGGCCGCTGGGGCTGTCGATCGCCTGGGGCATTTTCTGCTTCTGGAAAGTCTGACGCCGGCAGACCGGGTCAAGGGGGCCAAAGGCCCCGCCGCAGGCGGCTTGCCCTTGACGCGTGAAACAAAGACACAATCGGGACAGGCCTTGAAGGCAAACGTGCCCTTCAAGGCCTTCTCAGCCAAAACCTCAAACCGATGCGCCAAGCAGTAACCTTCGAACCGGCACGTCACCCCGCAACCTGCTGAATAGACTCGCGCGGCAGCGCACATTTTGACAACAAAAACCCCGCCGCCGCGCATCTTCTAAAAAAATAGTTTTCACGGAAGCCTGCTTCCCCTAGCATGACTGGAACGATCACATGAGCCGGACTGCCGAGGCGATGCGCAAGAAACACGACACTTCCCTGCTGACCGAGGTTGAGCTGGAATTCATGACCGTGGTCTGGGACATGGGCGGCGGCACCGTGCGCGATATCCTGGCAGAGCTGAACAAGATGCAGGAACGCGCCTACACCTCGGTGGCCACGGTTCTCAAGATCATGGAGCAGAAGGGCTTTCTCACCAGCGAGCGCAAGGACCGATCGCTGGTGTACCGCCCCGCCGTTCCCAAGGCAGAGTATCAGAAAACATCTCTGAAAAACCTTTCGAGCAAGCTTTTCAACGGCGCGCCCGCCGCATTGGTGGCGCGGCTGGTCGATGATGAGGATGTGACCGACGAGATGCTCGAGGAGATGCGGGCGCTCTTGGAGGAAAGGCTGGGGGATAATGAACGCTGATGTTCTGCTGAATGCCTATATTGATCTGAATATTCTGCTGCTGGCGGGCACCCTCTTGTGGTTCGCCGCCCGCAAGGCGCTGGCGCGCAGCCCGCTGGGGCGCGCCTACCGGCCGCAGCTGCGGCTGTTGAACGGCATGACGGTGCTTCTGGCGGCCTCACCGCTGCTGATCCTGGCCTTCACCCGCTTTGTCATCGCCCATCCGCCGAATTTCTCCGACATGCTGGTTTCCCAGTATCTGCAGGGCAATGTCAGCATGAGCGCCGGAACTTTTGAGGCCACCCTCGGCCTGCGCGAAGATGCGGTGCGCGGCCTCACCAGCCTGCAGCCGGCCTGGGCGCAGATGATTGCCGCCGGCTTTGCCGCCGGAGCGCTGATCTGCCTGGCGCATGTTGCCGTTTCCGTCTTCCGGCTGCGGCAAAACCTGGCAGGTGCCTTTGTCTGGAAACGCATCGGCCGCGTGCAGTTGATGGTGTCCGACGACATCCGCGTGGCCTATTCCACCCGCGGGCCGTTTTGCCGCTATGTGGTCCTGCCCACGCAGCTGCTGAATGACCCGCGCGACCTGCGTCTGACCATTGCGCACGAATTGCAGCATTTCCGCCAGCGCGACATCGAATGCGAGTTCCTGCTGGAAATGCTGCGCCCGCTGCTGTTCTGGAACCCCGCCTTCTACCTGTGGCGCCGCGAGGTGCGGCTGCTGCGCGAATTTGCCTGTGACCAGGCACTGATGGCGCGGCCCTCTTTCGATGTGCGCGCCTATTGCGAATGCCTGATCCGTGCCTGCGCCCACGCAGCCCGCAGCCCGGCGCTGTTCATGCGCCGCAGCCCCGCAGTGGCCCTGGTAGACCGCCGCGAAACCCGCCGCGGCGCGTCGCTGCAACGGCGTATCATCGCAGTGACCGCCGTTCAGCCGCAGGGGCCGAACTCGCTCGGCTGGGGCGTCGTTTCACTGGCGATGGCCGGGGTTGTGCTGGCAACGGCGATGCTGCTGCAGCGCCCCAGCGACTGGAGCCACGACCGCATCATGCTGTCGACCATCGTCAACCTGGAACGCATGGCAACGCGCAACAGCACACCGGAGCTGGCTGTCAGCGCCCTGAACGGCGGATTTGCGGTCCCCTCGCAATAGGTCCTGATCCGGCAGCTGACTTCCGATCTTACTCTCTTGCAAGGCAAAGCTCCCCGCGGCGCCCGTTCTCCGCGGCAGCAGTAAAACTTGCCTTGTCTCTGCGACTCACCGGGCCCTCTCTGCATCTGGCCTCTGCTGATGTCGGCAAAAGCCGCAATGACGGCTTCTTTTGCAGAACTCCCGGCTGAACGGGCGAAAACCTGCAGGGCGGGCTCAGCAGCATAAGCGGAGAAAGGACCAGCAGGAATTCAGAGCGGCAATGCGCCGGGCAGAACAGTCCGTTCCGGCAGCCTGGTGCCTGAAACTCTCTGCCTGCGGCAAGAGCGTGGAAGCCAGCACCGGCCCGGCCTAGCACTAAGCCACGGCACGCGGAACACCGCGGCCGCTGGAAGACCCGAACTCATGATTGGAGTGTCTCACATGAAAACCTTCGCACTGACCGCTGCCGCCTTTGCTGCCTTGATCGCATCACCGCTGGCGGCGATGGAATCCATCACCGAGGCCGATACCGACGGCAATGGCACTTATTCGCTGGAAGAGCTGCAGGCGGCGTTTCCCGACCTGACAGAGGAAACCTTTGCAACCATCGACGCCAACGCTGACGGCGAGGCGGATCTGGCTGAGGTGAAGGCAGCGGAGGAAGCCGGTCTGCTGCCAACAGCCGGCTGAACCCGCGGCAAGGCGGCTCCCCCCTCAAAACCAGCCGCCTTGCCACTTGTGTCTCCCATTTATGTTAAACGGTGCCAGGCCTTGCTCTGCAGGGCCCTTTTTACATGCCGGGAGGCGTTCAGCCGCCGTTCGCCTGCTGTTTCAGGCGTTCGATGTGACGGGCGAAGACAAACGTCAGGGGCAGGCCCAGCAGCAGCCCCCAGGCCACCGATTCATAAGGGCTCAGCACCCGCCAGCCGATCCAGCTGGCAATCAGCGAGGCAAAGAAGATATTGACCGCCGCGGCCCCCGCCCCGAACGGGTAAAGCGCTGCCAGCAGCCGCCAGGAAGGCTGCGGTGTCATCGCCGGCTCACCAGATATTGAACGAATCCCAGGCTGATAATCAGCGCGATGGACCCCACCAGGAACCAGAACTCTGCGGCTTCAGTCTGCGGCTGCGGGATCGGGCGCTCAAACGTGGCGGCAAAGGCGCTGGAGGGGGCCAGCAGGGCCAGAGAAAAAATGCGTTTCATCTCAGTGCTCCATGGTCAGGGATTGATAGATTTC
>JABXIA010000316.1 GCA_013373325.1 Paracoccaceae bacterium | reverse complement strand
GCCGAACTGGCTGCATATCCCGATCGGCTACAACGGGCGCGCGTCCTCAGTCGTTATTTCCGGCACCGATGTGCGCCGCCCCTGGGGCCAGCTGAAAGGCCCGAACGACGACACGCCGCGGTGGGCCCCCTGTGCACGCTTCGATATTGAGCTGGAAATGGGCGCCATCGTGGGCACCCCGTCGGACGGCCCGATCACCGTGCAGGAAGCGGATGACAACATCTTTGGCTACGTGCTGCTGAACGACTGGTCGGCGCGCGATATCCAGGCCTGGGAATACCAGCCGCTTGGCCCGTTCCAGGCCAAGGCCACGGCCAACACGATCTCTCCCTGGATCGTGACCAAACCGGCGCTGGAGCCGTTCCGCTGCGACACGCCGGAACGCGAGGTCGAGCTGCTGGACCACCTGAAGGACTGCGGTCCGATGCTCTATGACATTGACCTCGAAGTGACTCTGGCGCCGGAAGGCAAAGAGGCCACAACCATCGCGCGGACCAACTACAAGGAAATGTATTACTCCGCCGCACAGCAGCTGGCGCATCACACCACCTCGGGCTGCCCGATGAATGCGGGCGACCTTCTGGGCTCCGGCACCATCTCTGGCCCCACCAAGGAAAGCCGCGGCTCGCTCTTGGAACTCAGCTGGGGCGGCAAGGAGCCGATGACGCTGGACACCGGCGAGGAGCGCTCTTTTATCGCCGACGGCGACACGCTGACCCTGAAGGGCGCGGCCAAGGGCGACGGCTATACGATCGGCTTCGGCGACTGCACCGGCACCGTCCTGCCCGCACTTGAAGACCCCTACGCAAGATAAGGAAGACCACCATGGCAAAGGCTTTTGCGTCCCAAGGGGACCTGACCGAAAAGAAGATCACCTTTGATGAGATCGGCGAAGGGCTTTATGCCTTCACCGCCGAGGGCGACCCGAACTCCGGCGTGATCATCGGCGACGACAGCGTGATGATCGTCGAGGCGCAGGCCACCCCGCGGCTGGCGAACAAGGTGATCGAATGCGTGCGATCGGTGACCGACAAGCCGATCACCCACGTGGTGCTGACCCACTATCACGCTGTGCGGGTGCTGGGCGCCAGCGCATTCGGCGCGCAGCAGGTGATCATGTCCAACGCCGCCTATAACATGGTGCTGGAGCGCGGGCAGGAGGACTGGGACAGCGAGTTCCAGCGTTTCCCGCGCCTGTTCGAAGGCCACGAAAGCATTCCGGGGCTGACCTATCCCACCACAACCTTCACCGATCAGATGACTGTCTTCCTCGGCAACCGCCGGGTCGACATCAAACAGATCGGCCGTGCCCACACCGCCGGCGACGCGGTAATCCATGTGCCGGATCAGAACGTCATGTTCACTGGCGACATCGTCGAATACCACTCAGCCTGCTATTGCGGCGATGGGCATTTCGCCGATTGGGGCCAGACCCTCGACAATATCAAGGCCTATGACGTCGACGCCATCGCGCCGGGCCGCGGCGATGCGCTGGTTGGCAAAGAGATGGTCAATGCCGCCATCGAAAACACCCGCGATTTTGTCGAAAGCACCTACCGCCCGGTTCAACGCATCGCAGCACGCGGCGGTTCGCTGAAAGAAGCCTGGGATGCGGTGCGCGCGGAATGCGACCCTAAGTTCGCCGACTACGCGATCTACGAGCACTGCCTGCCCTTCAACGTCGCCCGGGCCTATGACGAGGCACGCGGCATAGCCCACCCCCGCATCTGGACCGCCCAGCGCGATCTGGAAATGTGGGAGGCCCTGCAGGGCTGATTTTGCAACCGGGGCGCTTTGATCCAGATCGTGTCGCCCCGGAAGAACCTGTGAGACGCTAAACCATCCTCCCGGCGTGCCAATGCCGGGAAACGGTGGAGCTGTGCCTGCGGGCACCCGGAAATTGGGAGGAGACCTGATGAACAAGATCTTTGAAGTCCCGTTGTACCCCTATGCGCGCCACGCGGATCAGGATGCCGCGGCACCTGTGCGCCGCAAGGTGGTGGTGATCGGGGCAGGCCCTATCGGCCTGGCTGCCGCCATCGACCTGGCGCAAGCCGGCACCGAGGTGGTGGTGCTGGATGACAACGACAAGGTGAGCTTCGGCTCCCGCGCGATCTGCTTTGCCAAGCGGCCCCTGGAAATCCTCGACCGGCTGGGCTGCGGCCAGCCGATGGTAGACAAGGGCGTGCAGTGGAACGTCGGCAAGGTGTTCTTTGACGACCGTCAGGTCTATGACTTCAACCTGCTGCCGGAAGAGGGCCACAAGCGCCCCGCTTTCATCAATCTGCAGCAGTATTATTTCGAAGAATACCTGGTGAACCGGGTCCGCGAACTGCAGGAGCAGGGCGCACCGATCGAAATCCGCGGCCGCAACAAGGTCTCGGCCATCGGCACCCATCCCGGCCATGTGACGCTGGAAGTCGACACGCCCGAAGGCCCCTACAATCTGGAGGCCGAGTGGCTGATCGCCTGCGACGGCGCAGGCTCCCCCACCCGGCAGATGCTGGGGCTGGATTTCGTCGGCCGTGTGTTCGAGGACAACTTCCTGATTGCAGATGTGATCATGGAGGCGGATTTCCCGACCGAGCGCTGGTTCTGGTTTGATCCGCCCTTCAACAAGGGCCAGTCGGCATTGCTGCATAAGCAGCCGGATGGTGTCTGGCGCATTGACCTGCAGCTGGGCTGGGACATCGACAAGGAGCGCGAGAAGCGCCCCGAGAACGTGATCCCGCGGCTGCAGGCCATGCTGGGCGAAGACGTGAAGTTCGAGCTGGAGTGGGTCTCGATCTACACCTTCCAATGCCGCCGGATGGAAAAATTCCGCCATGGGCGGGTGCTGTTTGCGGGCGATGCCGCGCATCAGGTCTCGCCGTTCGGCGCCCGCGGCGCCAACTCCGGCCTGCAGGACACCGACAACCTGTGCTGGAAGCTGCAGCTGGTTATGGACGGAAAGTCACCGGAAAGCCTGCTCGACAGCTATGACATCGAACGCATCCATGGCGCCGACGAGAACATCCTGAACTCCTCGCGCTCCACCGACTTCATAACCCCAAAATCGGAGATGAGCCGGGTGCTGCGCGACGCGGTTCTGGACCTGTCCGAACAGTATGAATTCGCGCGTCCCTTGGTGAACTCCGGCCGTTTGTCGGTGCCGTGCACCTATGACGGCTCACCGCTGAATTCGGCGGACGCGCTGGACGGGCCAGAGCGCACCCGGCCCGGATCGCCCTGCCTCGACGTGCCGCTGGGCGACGGTTTTCTGCTGGATAAGCTTGGCGACAAATTTGTGCTGCTGACCATCGATGCCGATGCCCCCGAGGTGATCGAAGAAGCAGGCGTAGAGGTGACCCGGCTGGCGTTGTCCATCAAGGACGACAAGACACTGGCGCTAAAGGACCGCTACCTGGGCAAGCATGAGAGCTGCGTCTACCTGATCCGACCGGACCAGCATGTCGCCGCCCGCCGTCCCAGCTATGACGATAACCAGTTCCGGCACGCGATCCGCCGGGCCATCGGCAAGGAGTGATCAAGATGACCGAAGACCAACTGATCCTGGCCGCCAACCTCGAGCGCGCCGACGATTTCTATGCCGATCTGCTGGCCGCACATGAGGACCTGAGCAAGGCGGAAAGCGACACGCTGAACGCGCGCCTGGTGCTGGTGCTGGCCAACCACATTGGAAAACGCGCGATCCTGAAACAGGCGCTGGCGGCTGCCGCGCTCAAAACCGGGGAGGACTCCGCTTGAAAATCGAACAGATCCACCACGTCGCCTACCGTTGCAAAGACGCCAAGCAGACGGTGGAGTGGTACAACAAGATGCTGAACATGGACTTTGTCCTGGCGATTGCCGAAGACCACGTTCCCTCCACCCATGAACCCGACCCGTACATGCATATCTTCATGGACGCAGGCAACGGCAACGTCCTGGCCTTCTTTGAGCTGCCGACCAAGCCGGAAATGGACCGCGACCGCAACACGCCGGTCTGGGTGCAGCACATCGCCTTCAAGGTGAAGGACCGCGAAACCTTGATCCAGTTCAAGGACCATCTGGAGGCCAACGGCGTCGAGGTGCTGGGTGTTACCGACCACTCGATCTTCCACTCGATCTACTTCTTCGATCCGAACGGCCACCGGGTGGAGCTGGCCTGCCCCGACCCGGAAGAAGAGGCGCTGCTGCAAAAGCTCGACTCGGTGAAATGGGAAATGCTGGAAGAATGGTCCAAAACCAAGAAGGCGCCCAAACATGCCGAATGGCTGCACGCCAAGGAATTGAACAAGGCTTGATTAGATCAGGTCGCCAAGGCAGCCCGCCGGGCTGCCTTTACCGTAATGGAGGACGCCGATGGGCAGCACCATCCTTTATGATTACTGGCGCTCATCAGCCAGCTACCGGCTGCGCATCGCGCTGAACCTGGCCGGGATCGACTACACCTCGGTCCCGGTTGATCTGGTCAAGGGCGAACACAAGAGCCCGGAACATCTGGCCCGCAATCCGCAAGGGTTCGTGCCGGTGCTGGAAATTGACGGGCTGCGCCTGACCCAGTCGCTGGCGATCCTCGATTATCTGGATGAAACCCGGAACTTCGGCCTGCTGCCCGCAGATCCCGGCCAGCGCGCCAGGGCACGGGCACTGGCGCATTCCGTCGCGGTGGATGTGCATCCCGTCTGTAACCTTCAGGTCGCAAAACACGCCACTGCCCTCAGCGGCGGCGCACCGGATATGCCCAAGGCCTGGATGCAGCATTTCATCCGCCCCGGCCTGCAGGCGTTTGAAAGGCTGCTGGAAGGCTTCAACCAGACGCCGTATTGCACCGGAGACACCCCGGGCCTGGCCGACATCTGCCTGATGCCGCAGCTTTACAACGCCCGCCGCTGGGAAGCTGATTTTTCCGACCTTCCGCGGATCTGCGCGGTGGAGGCGGCCTGCGCCGCCCACCCTGCATTTGCTGACGCCTGCCCTGAGCAACCAGGCTGACCACGAAGGCCAGCCCCCGCATCACGACGAGCGCAGCAGAACCTTGCTCGAATTCAGCGCCTGAGCAATCCGCTGGTAATGCAGCGCAACATCGTTGTTGCCCTCTGCCGATCGCAGAAGCACTGTTGTGGTGTCTTCCAGAATGGCGAGCGCCTTGGCGTTGGTTTCAGCAACGGTTTCCGGCTTAACTGCCGAAACCGGACGGCGCTTAGTCTCGCTGTCTGCTTGAACCGTTATCCGTAAGCGCGGCTGGCTGTTGTCGCGGTTCTGCCGTGACAGGCTGGCCAGTTCCGCTGACGCCGTGGCCAGTGCCTCACGCGCAGCGGCATATTCACCGTGCGCAGGCAGTTTCTGTACCAAAGCCTTCAGCTCCTTAGCCAGACAGTCCGTTCTGTATGCGGAGCCAACGGCCTCACAGGCGGCCGACGAGATACTGATCTGCGCCACCACAGCGCTGGTCACGGAATTCGTGACGGATGCCGGGCCAACCGCGGACGCCGCGCTGCTGCTTCTGACGCCATCCGCTTCTGCCGCATCACCGCCCGTTTCGCCAATGCCGCTCCCGCTGACACCAGTATTGCCAGACCCGCCGAAATTCGAAGCCGACGGGGCTCCCCGGACCTGCGCCTTGTGCAAATATGGCGCGGCGCCTTTCTGCAGCACTGCCCTGCTGGACACTGCAGCGGCTTCAGCCAGTCCTGGCACCAGAAACAGTGCGGCGCATAGGGGCACAGTATGTGCGGCCCTGAATTTACTGCTTTTCATTGAAACCTCATTTTCCGCCCGCGATGGGACAGCTATCCTATGGAGGGGCAGCCGATGATCCGGCCGGCCCGGTTGGGAACGGCGCTCCCTACATTCCTAAGGGACCGCCTGAAAGCCCGATAATGTGATCTGACGTCAGTTCCGTCACACCAAGCAGCAGGATTTCAAAATCGAGCTGATCTTCACTGCTGTCAAACGCAGAAATAAGCAAACCGTCATTATGATCTTCGATGTAGATGTAAATATCGGCAAATGCACTTCCGTTGGACGGCGTCAATGCAAACTCGCCATCATCAAGCGTCACGGTGATATAGGCATCGTTCAGTGTGAGGGAACTCAGGTCGATCAGGTCTTGCGTGCCGTCGAAATCCGAAACCTCATCCCGCTGCCCGTCGCCAGCCCGGCTGTGATCGAAACTGTTGAAGACGAAAACATCTGCATCCGCACCGCCAGTCAGCGTGTCGGAACCAAAGCCGCCTGCGAGTGTATCATTGCCATCACCCGCAAGAAGCAGGTCATCGCCTGTGTCCCCGCTCAGGCTGTCATTGCCCGTCCAGCCTTCGAGCCTGTCGGCATCTGCACCGCCCTGCAGCGTATCATTGCCATTGCCGCCCAGCAGGGTGTCACTCCCCGACCCGCCATTCAAGCTGTCATCGCCCGCGCGCCCGCGCAGGACATCGTTCCAGCTTCCCCCGTCCAGAGTATCTGAGCTGTCGCCGCCCTCAAGGCTGTCGTTTCCGCTTCCCCCGAACAGCTGGTTCTCTCCCGTCCCTGCGATCAGAGTGTCCGCGCCGTCATCACCGTACATCGTGTCCGCGCCATCACCGCCATAGAGCAGATCATGCCCCGTACCGCCCCCGAGGACATCAGCTCCGCTGCCGCCCCACATGGTGTCGTTGCCGGCGTCACCGAACAACCTGCCGGCATCTGCTCCGCCGTACAGGATATCGTTGCCGTCACCGCCTCGCAGGGTGTCGCTTCCGGCACCGCCGTCAAGAGTATCGTCTCCGCTGTTGCCCCAAATCAGGTCGTCTCCGGACAGGCCGCTCATGGTATCATTCAGATCCGAACCATAAAAAGTATCGGAGCCGCCATAGAAAAGAAGCAAGAACTCGTCAGTTGTGATGTTGGGATCTGCAACGACAGTGTTGGCCTCCAGCGACAGGCCGGTCACAGAATACACCAGCTCCGTGACACTGTAGGGCTGGTACTGATAGTAGGCCTCAATTGTGCCGGTCATCGAGAAAGTGTTATTCGGACCAATAATCAGCTGAAATTCCGAACCCGCTGCCGCCCTGTATTCTGCGCGAAAGCCGTCTGAGCCTGTAAAGAGAATACTGCTGCTTGTGACCAGAAACTCCGCCTGGATTTCCGTCCCGACAATATAGGGTTCATAGAAGGTGATCGTCGCCATCGCGGCCTCATCAAATTTTCGCGGGTGTAACAATGACGGCCCGGGGCAACCCGCTGCTGGCCAGACCTTTGGCTTTGGGGGAAATGGCCGGCGGGCATCCCGCCATGCCATGCCAATCTAGCCCAAGTTGCAGACCACCTCCAGACAACTGCCCCACCGAATTTCTTCTGGCCCGCCACAGATGCAAAAATGGCACCAGCTTGCGCCCGATACAACACTAGCTCTAAGCTGCGCCTTTCAGAGATCCGCGTGCATCCAGACAAGATTTCCGAACTGCGGTTCCTTCTTGCGCACCCAGCCGCCCGGCGGCCACGTGGTTCCGGGACCTGTCACGTAAACTATTGCACTGTAATGCAACGGCAACCATTCAGCATCTGCGTTCGCTCTTGGCTTGTCTGGCTGGCCATCGAAGGGCGGCATTCTCCGGACTAGGCCTCCCGCTCACTGGTGCCGCGGCAGGGATGGCACCAGGTTATCAATTCTGTGCCGTCTATCGCGCCTTGCGCGTTTGCCTGCCAGCAGCGCCTGCAAAACTGTGCAAGACCTCTGGGCCAGTAAGCACGGCAGGTTTCCGGGTGGAAAAGATAAGGGCCAGTGCCCAGGCCGCTACGCGGTTTCAAGCGGTGCAACCGGCTGCAGCACACCTCCGGGCTCAATTACGTTCATCCCAGAAGTGCCGCCGCCTCCGCCACCCGATCTTCAGATAATGGTTTGGTTAGAAACTTTCGGATCAATGGAAACCTGGCAGCGCGCTCAAGGTCAGCCGGATTGACCGTGGTACTGACAATCACAATGACGGGGACCGGATCCAGGCGTTCGATCTGTGCACTGCATTTTTCCAAGAACTCGAAACCGGTAACCGGCGGCATGTTGATATCCAGAAAGATCAGCTCCGGAGGCTGCCCGCCCTCTTCGATATGCTGCATGGCAGCCGCCGGCCCTTCAAACAGCTCCACTGTTTCAAACATGTGCGATTTGCCGATTGATCGTTTCGCAAACTTCCGATCCATCCTGTCATCGTCAATGACATAGGCGGTTCTGCCGCGTCTATTCACCCTGTTTCTCCTGCAGCTTCAAGTCAGCGCCGAAGGTTGCGCCCTGCCCGGCTTCGGACTCGATGGTGATCACAGTGCCGTGGTTTTCCGCAACACGCTTGCACAGCGCCAATCCGATACCGGAACCGGGTTGCTGCTCGTACCGGTGCAAGCGCTTGAACAGATCAAAAATCCGCTCCTGCATGTCCGCCGGTATGCCCGGCCCGCTGTCGGCGACAAACAGGCGCACCCGGCCTGATGCCTCTGCAGGGCCGCAGCCAACCCTGACTTTGGCCGCCTGCCCGTCTTTCCTGTATTTCAGCGCGTTTGACAGCAGGTTGGTCAGCAGGACCCGGATTTGGAACGGGCTTCCCATGACCACAGGCATATCGCCCACGTGTATCTTTGCGTCAGCACTGACGACCAGAGAGTCCATGTCCTGAAGGATCTGCGGCACCATCTGCTGCAGGTTCACTGCTTCAGGCGTGAATTGATGCCCGACGACTTTCGAGTAATCCAGCACGTCGTCCACGAGCTGACGCATCCTTTGCGCTGTTCCGGTGAGATCCCTGATGATGCCAGCCGCTTCAGGCGGCAGTTCGGTTTGGAAGTCCTCAAGCAGAACATCCAGAAAACAGTGTATCGTGTTGATCGGCGTTTTCAGATCATGAGACAGCGCGTATGTGAAGTTTGACTGATCCTGATTGGTTTGTGTCAGTTGCCTGTTCTTGCGCTCCAGCTCCTCGGCCCGCAGCTGAATTTCCGCTGTCCGCTTCTGCACCTTGAGATCCAATTCATCTCTTTGCCGGGCCAGCTCAAAAGTGATGTCGCGCAGCTCTTCCTCGACCCGGCACCGTTCCGCGACTTCCTTTCTCAGTTTGGCAGTGCTGCTGACATACCCGCGCAGCGCCATGTCATAAACGGCCATCCCTTCCAGAAAGAAATCTTCGGCCCGGTCGAGGCACAATCCAGAGCCGCCCGGCGCCTGCAAACGCTCCCGCAATCCGGCAAAGTGAAACAGCCCGAAGTCGGACAACGGCACATTCGCCGCAAGCGCAAAACGGGCGGCTTCATAGGCCGCCTCCAGCTGTGCGGCATCCCCGCTGTCCATGTACGCAGACATCGCAGCGGTGTAACGGCGGGCTGCCGCCATCATGGCGTCTTGCGCGGGAGGGACGTCGACACCGATCATCTCTCCCTCCCGCAGTGGGCAGCAATCAGGATTGTGCGGTCATCATGCTCCCTGCCATATTCACCCAGGCAGGAGGCAGCCCATTCCTGAGGCGGGATTTGTGCGCGGGGCAACGCACTGCGGAACTGCCGGGAGACGCCGTCGGATGCGAATATCAGAACGTGCTGCCTTGGAAATTTCTGCGACTGGCAGAAAACGCCCGGGAAATGCACCCCCAAGGTGCCTCCCTTTTGCATGATCGCGGCGCTCTCCGCGCTGCCTGGCTGTATCTGGCAGATTATTCCTTCTACATCGCCAAGCGCCGCCCACTCGACAACCTCTTGATCCGGGTCGATCACAGCCACGGCCAACGCTGCTCCCCGGGTGCCCCGCAAACGGCCATGGGCCGCCTCGAAAAGCTCCGCGACGCCGCGGACAGCGCCTGCTGCCAGCTCCTCCAGACAGGCACTTGCTGCGTCCCGTGCCTGCGGGCCGCTGCCAACGCCGTCTGCCAAGGCAACCAGCAGCCTGCCGCCGTCCCGTCTGAGCAGATATCCGTCGCCGCAAGCGGTGCATCCCGACTTGGGCGCCTGGGCCACGGCCCAGTCGATCCGGGCTCCGCCTGCGTCAAAGGCAATACTGCCGCCTTCTGCATTCATCGCCATTTCACCACCGTCACTACAAGCCCGCTCCCAGGCTCCGAGCGGATCTTAAAATCGTCTACGATCCGCCTGGTGCCCGGCAGGCCAAGGCCAAGGCTGTTCCCGGTTGAATACCCATCCTGCATGGCCAGTTCGACGTCTTCCAGTCCCGGGCCCCGGTCCCGTGCGGTCACCTTGATCCCGGATTTGACACCACTGACGACGGAACACAGTTCGATCTCTCCTTCGTCTGCATATTTTACAATGTTGCGGGCAAGTTCTGACACCGCAGTTGCGATCAGGGCTTGGTCCGGTCTGCTGAACCCAATACCAACGGCCAGCGTGCGCGCCAGCTGGCGTGCAGCCACGACGTCACTGTCGCAGGACACCGGCTGCAATACGGCAGAAGGTTCCGTCACCGGCACGTTCATGAGCTGTCCCGCAGAACTTCAATTCCGTGATCCAGGTTCAGCGCTGTCGGAACACTCTCCAGGTTGAGCCCAAGAAGCACCATTGCCATGGCGATTTCCGGCCGGATGCCAACAATTGCAATCCGCGCTCCGCGCAGCGAAACCGACGCAGCGATATCGCTCAGCATCCTTGTGCCGAAACTGTCGATGACATCCAGAAGGCTTACGTCCAGAATAACCTTGGACGCCGCACGCCGGGACACCTCGTTCAGAATACTTTGCTGCATCTCCTGGATATCGCTGTCTGACAGTTCTTCCTGAACTGCTGCGATCAGCAAATCCCCCTGGCTTATGATCGGAACGCGCCGGGCCACTTCAACGCTCCAGCAGTTTGCGGGCAGTTGCGACGCCGCGCTCCAGATCGCCTGCGGGGTTCAGAGCGTCACCCGTCACACCGATCTTGACCAGCGCCTGTGCCACTTCGGCGCTGATCCCGGTCAGCACCGATTGCGCCCCCATCAGCCGCGTTGCTGTCATGGTCTGGATCAGGTGGTTGGCCACCATGCTGTCGACCGCCGCAACCCCGGTAATGTCGAGCACCACGACACGGGCATCCTGGTCCCGGATCGCGTCAAGAATCTGCATTGTCAGGAGACGCGACCGGTGGCTGTCCAGCACACCAACCACCGGCACCAGTAACAGCCCCTCCTGCAGGCGCAAGACCGGCGTCGGCAGTTCACTCATTTCCCGTTCGCGCATCTCAATGGCCTGTTCACGCGCAGCCGAAAAGGCCTCAATGGTCATTGCCTGATGACAGGCCGCAATCTTGCGCAGCGATCGCTGAGTTTCCAGGGACTCAGCCTCGTCGCTCATTTCTTCCTGAACCAGATCGCAGATCCGGTTAGTGGAAAACGTATAGAGACCCAGATAAAGGCTGGGAGAGATGCCGTAGGCCTCGTTGAAAATTCCGGCCCCCTTGCGGCTTTCAAAATACTCCTGATCAAGGCCTGCATCGAAAAGTTCAAGCAGATGACGCCTCTGCTCGTCCTTCACCACCTGCATACCGGAGGTCTCGCCCTCAACACCAGGGTGGTCATAGCCGCCGTCCCTTTCGTAGAAGTTTTGCAGGATTGAATCGATGCTCCGCTCGGCCAGCGGCAGAAGGCTTGAAACCCGGGCCCGGTCGTCCTGGCTTACGTCGAACCAGCCCCAAGCTTCCTGCAATCCCTTTGCCGGGGACAGTATTGTCGAAGAAATGACCTCGTTCATAAGACCCTCAATACCGTGGTTACCTGCTGATAACAGGGTCTGGAGATATGCTTAACGAAAAGAAAAGACGGCTAATAGGGAGTAATAATTTTTCATAAATTCAGCGACTTACAGTGAAATCACAATAAATCAGCAACGACACAGCCGGAGATCTGGGATTGCTGCAGCCTCATGCGGCGAGGTTTCCATACGTGCCGAAAAGGAGGTCCCAAACTGTCGTTTTCTTAGGAGCCTGCAAATGCACTGCCCAACAGGCGGCGTTGCCGACGAAACCGAAAGGGGGTCGATTACCGGGGCCATTCACTGGCTTGCAAGAACCCCATGAATATTGCCCCCATCAGCCGGCATTACCCCTGACGGGCGGTGGAAAGCACTTCAAGCGGCAACGTCAAAGAACCGCGCCATCGGCCTTGGCGAGGCTTACGCCGTTTTCCAGCAGCGCGTTGCGAACTGCCGATGCAATTGCAAGGGCAGCCGGAGTGTCGCCATGAAGGCATATGGTATCGATCCGTGCCGGGATACGCTTGCCGCTGGCGGTGATGATGGCCTTGTCCTGGACCATCTCGACCATCCGCCCCGCGGCTTCATCCGGATCATGAATTACTGCACCAGGCAGCCTGCGGTCGACCAAGGTTGCATCGTCGTTATAGGCACGGTCGGCAAAGATCTCGCACGCAGTGTTGCAACCCAGTTCCTGCGCTGCCTGCTGCTGGGCGGTTCCCGCCAGCACCATTATGATGATCTGCGGATCGACGGACAGGGCCGCCTGATAGCAGGCACGCGCCATCTCCACATCTTCGGAGGCCATGTTCGCGAGCGCTCCGTGCAATTTCAGATGCCGCACTTCGCCACCTGCGGCGCGCGCCATCGCCTGCGCAGCCCCCAACTGGTAACGAACCATGTTCCCCAAGGTCTCATACGGCACTGACATCCGGCGGCGGCCAAAGCCCTGCAGATCGGGAAAACCTGGATGCGCACCAATTCCAACACCCTTGGCCGCTGCATTCTTCATCGTCACGGCCATCACGTCCGGATCGCCGGCATGATAACCGCAGGCGATATTTGCCGAGGTCACGATATCCAGCAGCCCCGCATCATCGCCCAGGGACCAGGCGCCGAAGCCTTCGCCCATGTCTGCATTCAGATCGACAGTCCTGGTCATCTCAATTCCTCCAAGACATCATCTTCACCGGCAATTGCACCACTGATCAGCTGATAGGACAGCAGATTGGGTATAGTGCGCGGATCCCGGACCAGGGGAACGCACAGGCTGCGCAAGCGTTCACGCCGCTCTGCCTCTGCCTGCTCCAGCGCCGCCGCTTCCTCCAGCGCGATAAAACGAAACTGCAGAGCTGCGCCTGCTGTCGCCTGCGCCAGCCGCGGCAAATCGCTGGGCACCACTGTGCCAATCCGCGGGTAGCCGCCCGTGGTCTGGCATTCCGACAGCAGCACGTAAGGCGTGCCGTCACCGGCCACTTGGATGTCACCGGGTGTGATCACCTCAGAGACGACCGTGCGCGCGGCTTCGGGGCGGAAGCCCTCGCCGTTGCACTCTAACGCAACGCCCATGCGGTTGCCGCGCGCGCCGCGGTGGAAAGCTGTCTGCTCGAACCGTTTCAACTCCGCCTCCGGAAACAGCGCCGTTTGCAGGCTTGCCACCACCCGCACGGTGCCGCCTTCGAACCGGTCATCCGCTGCCAGCCCGAGTCCGGTGGTGCGGCCGCTGTCCGGGCCGGTTTGCAACCCGTCGCCTTCTGCCAGCAGCGTACCGATGCCCGCCGCCAGATGCGCCGAGCGCGCGCCCAGATGCTCCGGCGTCTGAATGCCGCCGCCCACATGCAAGTAGCCGTAGCTGCCGCTCTGTGCCGCCCCGATCGCCAGCCGCGCCCCCGCAGGCAGCAGGTGGCTGGCGTTCCAGGCCACAGCAGCGCCGTCGATGATGGCCCGCATCGGCGCCCCGGTCAGCGCGATGCGCAGATCGCTGTCCGCCTGGAACTCGCCGCCCATGCCGGCCATCTCAACCGCCGCCAGATCCGCCCCTTGCCCCAACAGCGCCGCGCCCTCGGCCAGCGCCTGCCGGTCGGCCGCGCCGCCGCGCGACACCCCGTATTCCAGCCAGCCAGGGCGTCCGAGGTCCTGAACCGTCACCCCTGGCCCTGCGCGCAGAACAGTCAGCGTGCCGGTCATGACAGATCCTCCGCCTTGGCACCACCCAGCGGATCGCGACGCAATCCCTGCAGCTCTTCCGGCGTCACCGGGGTGAACTGCACCTCATCGCCGGGGCGCAGCAGAAAGGGCTCCTGTGCGTCGGGGCGGAACAGCCGCACCGCGGTCTGGCCCGCATGCATCCAACCGGTTGGCGCGGCAACAGAGAACAGCACCAGCTGCCGGATCGCCACCGCCAGCGCGCCTTCGGGAATGCGGGTGGTCAGCTGGCTCTGGCGCGGGATATCCCACGCCTCCGGCAGCTCGCCCAGATAGGGCTGGCCGGGGGCAAAACCGATGGTCTGCACCCGCACCCGCGCCGCCGACAAGGAAGCCACCGCCTCCGCCTCGGTCATGCCCGCAGCCTCTGCCGCCTGCGGCAGCTGCGGCGCCAGTTCGGTCCCGAACACTGCCGGGATGCGCCACAGGCGGCGCTGGCCGGGCAGCTCTGCCGCATACCAGTCGCGCTGCGCCAGCAGCGCCCCCAGCCGCGCCCGCAAGCCCGCATGGTCCAGATGCCGCAGGTCGAACCGCACATAGGCTGACACCAGCGAGGTAGAAACTTCCTCGACTCCGTCCCAGCTTTCCTGCGCCAGGGCAGCGCGGAACGCCAGGGCGGCCCGGTTGGCCGGCTCGCTCAGGCGGCTGCCAAAGCTCACCAGCATCCCGTCCACACCTACCGTTCGGATTTCGGGGACGAGTGTTGCTGCGCTCACCTCAGCCATCACATCTGCTCCGGCAGGAAGGTCACGATGGACGGGAACAGCACGATCAGCACCAGCGCCACGACCATCAGGAAGAAGAACGGGAGCGCCGCCTTGGCCACCGTCAGAATGTCCCGCCCGGTCAGCGACTGCAGCACAAACAGGTTGAAGCCGACCGGCGGCGTGATTTGCGACATCTCCACCACGATCACCAGGAAGATGCCGAACCACAAGGGATCGATCCCCGCCTCCAGCACCATCGGCATGATCACCGAGGCGGTCAGCACCACCACCGAGATCCCGTCGAGAAAGCAGCCCATGATCACAAAGAAAATGGTCAGCGCTGCCAGCAGGGTGAAGGTCGACAGGTGCAAGGAGCCGATCCACTCCGCCAGGATGCGCGGAATACCGGTGAAGCCCATTGCCACCGTCAGGAATGACGCCCCCGCCAGGATAAAGGCGATCATGCAGGAGGTGATCGTCGCCCCCATCAAACCCTCAGTAAAGCTCTGCCGGGTGAGCGAGCCGCTCTGCCACGACAGCAGCAGCGCAAGCACCACACCAACAGCGGCGGCATCGGTGGGCGAGGCAATGCCCGCATAGATCGAGCCGATCACCCCGCCGATCAGCAGCACCACCGGCAGCAGCCTGCG
>JABXIA010000092.1 GCA_013373325.1 Paracoccaceae bacterium | reverse complement strand
TATCTTCTGCCGCGGATGAAGGGGATCGTCATCGCCTACCAATGGGCGCGGCGGATGCACGGGTTCGGCAAGGACACCGTGGCGGTAACAGGGCAGTAACAGCATGAGCGACACATTTCTTTCCGGCGAAACCACCACCGACAAGTCTGCGGTCCGCAACGCGGCAACGGTCATTGCCATGCGCGGCCGGATGACCAGCGACCCGCAGGTGCTGATGGGCCAGCGCGGCGCCCAGGCCGCCTTCATGCCGAACAAATTCGTTTTCCCGGGCGGTGCGGTCGATGCGGAAGACGCGCAGATCCCGCTGGCATCGCCAATCTCCCCCGTCTGCCAGAAACGCCTGGCCGACAAGGCGACGGACGGCGTGCACCACGCCCTCAGCGTCGCCGCGGTGCGCGAGCTGTGGGAGGAAACCGGCCTGATCCTGGGCGAGCCCGGCAACTGGGCCGGAGACGTGCCCGAGGACTGGCAGAGCTTTGCCGCCACCGGCCATGTGCCCTCAGCCCGCGCCATGCAGTTCGTGTTCCGCGCCCTGACCCCGCCGGGCCGCCCGCGCCGCTTCGATGCGCGCTTCTTCCTGGTGGATGCCGATCAGATCACCGGCGATCTGGACGACTTCTCGCGCGCCGCGGATGAGCTGTCGCATCTGCAGTGGATCCCGCTCAGCCAGGTGCGCAGCTTTGACCTGCCCTTCATCACCGAAGTTGTGCTGGCCGAAGTCACCGCCCGCGTCCGCGACGCCGAGCCGCCGCAAAGCGTGCCCTACTTCCACAACAACGACGAGGCCAGCCTGTTCCTGCGCCTCAAAGGCTATCCGATGCCCGCGGACGGGTGACGTTTCCCGAGCCGGGATTATCGCATAATCCCGGCCGCCCGGCCGCAGGCGGCGCTGGTCAGATCGCCAGAACCAGCACCAGGATCGACACGATCAGCAGCCCCATGCCCGCCAGTTCGCGGCCCGTGACCTTCTCCTTGAAGAACAGCACCGAGGCCAGCAGCGACAGCAGCAGCTCCACCTGCCCCACCGCCTTCACATAGGCGGCGTTTTGCAGCGTGAAGGCCCAGAACCAGCAGAACGAACCGCCCATGCTGGTCAGCCCCACCCAGACCGCCACCTTACGCGCCGCCCAGACCCGGGCGATCTCGCCCCTGTCGCGCAGGCCCAGCCACGCGCCCATGAACAGCGTTTGCAAGGACACCACCGCAGCCAGCGTCACCGCCGCCCGGAACGCGGGCTCCAGATCGCCCAGCTGCAGGGACGCGCCGCGGTAGCTGACCGCGGAAAAGGCAAACAGCACGCCGGATCCCAGCCCCAGCTGCGCCGCGCGGTTGGTCAGGTGCCGCCACCACGCGCCCGCCGCATCCGGCGCCCGCGACAGCACCAGCACCGCCGCCAGCCCGATCAGGATCGCGACCCAGCCGCCAAGGCTGACCGGATCGCCCAGCACCGCCAGCCCGACGATTGCGGTCTGGATGACTTCGGTCTTCTTGAAGGTGATCCCCACCGCAAAATTGCGCTGCTTGAACAGCGCCACCACACAAACCGTCGCAAGGATCTGCGCCGTGCCGCCAATCGCCGCATAAATCCAGAACGCAGGCGGCAGCGGCGGCAGCGCTTGGTCCGAGACCGCCAGATACAACGCCAGCCCCGCCAGAATGAAGGGGGCGGAATACAAAAACCGGGCGAAGGTGGCTCCGCCCGGTGACAGCGTCACGCTGCTCAGGACCTTTTGCAGCATGAAGCGCACGGTCTGAAAGCTGGCAGCGGCAATGGAAACGGGGATCCAGGCAAACATGCCTTTGCTTATGCGCTGTTACTCCCCCTGCTGCCAGAGCGGATGCGGCACCGGGTCCTTGGCGCGCAGCAGGTAGTTGCGGAAAATCTGCAGGTAGTTGCGGTAGAAATACCCGCCGTTGGCCTGCAGGAACTCCTCCCTGCGGGCGCGGTAGAGCTGCGGCAGCGCGTACCAGGGCACGCCCGGATGCATGTGATGCACGATATGCAGGTTGTTGTTCAGGAACAAAAGCGCCAGCGGCCCGGTATCCTCGATCACCACGGTGCGGCCCTGAGCGGTTTCATGCGCCCGGTGTTCCAGGAATGTGCGGATCTTCAGCAGCCCCAGCCCCATGTAGGCCCCCTGCACCGCCGCCCACAGCGGTGCAGGCGATTGCAGAACCACCCAGAGCACCGGGATCAGGCCGGCCGCGTGCAGCAGCCAGTCGCGCAGGACGCCGGGCGCCCCCTTGCGTGCCAGCCGCCAGTCAGCCGCCATGAAGCAGACCTGCCCCAGCAGCGGCCCCAGCACCACCCGCCCCAGCAGCGTGTTGTTGATCCGCAATAGGGTCTTGCGCCAGGCCGGCAGACGCGCCCAGACGCCCGGGTCCTGGAAATTGCTCTCCGGGTCGTCATAAGGGTCGGTCAGCGCCTCATCCTCGTGATGCGCCAGGTGGGTGTCGCGGAACCGGCCATAGGGCACCGCCAGGCTCAGGGGGAAGAACATCAGCGCCTCATTGAGCCAGCGGCGGCGGAACGGATGCCCGTGCAGCGCCTCGTGGGTCAGCGAGGAATGCAGCGCTGCCATCACGCCCAGCGCCAGAACGGTCAGCACCAGGCTGACGCCGGGCAGCAGCCACAGCGCCGCCAGCCAGCCGCCGTAGCAGGCCAGGATCAGCGCCAGGGTGCGCCACTCCGCCCCTTGCGGCAAATATCCGGTGCGGTGATCAGACATGGCGCCGCCCCCATTGGACCTGCGCCCAGACGCGCTCATACGCCAGGTAGACGGTAAACCCGATGCCGGTATTGATCAGCGCCATCGCCCCGCCCGCCTTGACAGAGCCTGTGGCCGCCAGTCCCACCAGCGTCATCGAGACCAGCCCGAGGACGTTCCAGATCACCGCCTTCACTATGGAGCGCTTGCGCGTTTCCATGTTGCCTCCTGTTACTTTTGGGTAAGTGCTTGTTTCCAAGGTACTCCCGCAGGAGGGTGTGCAGAATTCTGAATAGAGTTAACAAAATCCAACGAACGTGATATTTTTAAACATATGATAGAAAATATCGACAAACGTGTGCGAGCGGAACAGTTCAGGCAGAGGCTGAACCGGGCGCTGAGCGAAAGCGGCCTCAGCCAAAGCGCCTTGGCCCGCGCGGTCGGCGTCGACCGCTCCACCATCTCGCAGCTGCTGACGGATGAGGGCGCGCGGCTCCCGAACGCGCATGTGGTCGGGGCGTGTGCCGGTGCGCTGGGGGTCTCCGCCGACTGGCTCCTCAGCCTCTCCGACCGGCCTGAAAGCGCGGCAGAGCTGCTGGCCTCCAGCCTCTCCCTCTCCGAGGCCCCCCGCGCTCTGGTGGATGAGCGGATCTTTGACTGGCACCAGGAGGCCGAGGGCTACAAGATCCGCCACGTGCCGGCTGCGCTGCCCGACATGCTGAAAACCCGTGCCTTGCTGGAATGGGAGTATTCGCCGCACCTGGGCCGCACGGCGGATCAGGCCATCGGCGCGTCAGAGGACCGGCTGACCTGGATGCGCCAGTCGCCCTCCGACTATGAAATCGCGCTGCCGCTTTATGAACTCGACAGCTTCGCGCATGGCGTGGGCTACTATGAAGGGCTGCCGCTGGAGGTGCGTCTGGAACAGCTCGCCCAGTTCGAACGGCTCTGCGAGCAGCTCTACCCGCGCCTGCGCATCTACCTGTTCGATGCCAAGCGGCTTTATTCCTCGCCAATCACCATCTTCGGCCCGCTTTTGTGCGTGTTTTACGCCGGCACCCACTACCTCGCCTTCCGCGACAAGGAACGGATCGCGACCTTCACCAGCCATTTCGACAATCTGGTCCGGGAGGCCGATATCACCGCGCGTCAGTTGCCGGGACGGCTCAGAGCGCTGAGGGCCGCTATCAGTTCCTGATGAATGGTCCGCCCGGCGGCACGCCGGGCAGCGCCTGTGCGTCACACCTTGGGATCCGGGTTCTCCGTATGGCCGTCGACGGCAATCACCTGCCCCGACACCAGCCGCGCAGCGTCCGAACCGAGGAACACCGCCATATTGGCAATATCGCTGGCCTCCACGAAACGCCCCATCGAAGTGCCCGCGGCGTAGCCCGCATAGACCTCGTCCCGGGTCATGCCCTTGGCCGCCGCCTCGCGCTCCAGCACGCCCTCCATCCGCGGGCCTTCCACCGCGCCGGGGCAGATCGCATTGGCGCGGATGCCAAAGGGGCCAAGCTCCATCGCCAGCGTCTTCATCAGCCCGATGACCGCCCATTTCGCCGAAGCATATGGCGCCCGGTTCGGAAAGCCGTACTGCCCCGCGGTCGACGACGTGACGATGATGGACCCGGCCTTTGCCGCCTTCATCATCGGCGCCGCGTATTTGGCGGCCAGAAAGCAGCCCTCCAGATTGACGCTCACGCATCTGCGCCAGTCCTCCAGCGCGATGTCCTCGATCCTGGCGGTCGGCCCGGCGATGCCCGCATTGGCGCAGAGCACATCCAGCCCGCCCCAGACTTCAGCGATGTCGGCAAACAACGCCTGCACGCCCGCCTCGTCGGTGGCATCCACCGCCGTAGCCCGCCAGCCCTCCGGCACATCCGCCAGGGCCACGGCACTCACATCCGTGACCCAGACCTGATGGCCGGCGGCGGCAAAACCCTCGGCCATGGCCCGGCCGATGCCGGAGCCGCCGGCAGTGATCAGAACCCGGCTCATGCCCCGGACCTCACCGCGGAGCGCCGATGGCGCGTCCCAGACCCTCCGGCGCGGGCAGCGCCGCATGGGCCTCGGCCAGCGTCACCAGATTGGCCTCGATATGCGGCGCAGGCGGGGCAGAGCGGCGGGTCGCAAGATCCACATGCAGCAGCATATGCTCGCCGGTCGCCAGCAGCCGCTCGCCCGAGTACATCTCGTGCCACAGGTGCATCTTCTTGCCAGCGCCCTTGATCACCCGGGTCCGCACTTGGATCGGGTCGCCCGCATGAACCTCGTCGACGTGGCGGATATGGGTTTCGGCGGTGAAGTAGCTGCCGCCGTTGGCAATATACTCCGCATCGCAGCCGATGATCATCATCAGCCGGTCGGTGGACTGCGCGAAGGCATCCAGGTACCGGCTCTCTGTCATGTGGCCGTTGTAATCGGTCCAATCCAGCGGCACCACGCGGCTTTGAGTCAGCACCGGCCGGCTCAAGTCCTCGATTTCATCAATCGCGCGCACCAGCCCGGCCTCGCCCTCGCGGCCCCGGTCATGGGCGTTCTGCAGCGCGCCGGCGCCCCAGTCGTTACTGCCCAGCGCCCGCATCATGCCGACCAGGTTGTCGTCCCGGTGCCGCTCAAGCTCTCGGATCGAATACTGGCCGGATTGTTCATCCGACTGGCCCGCAATCAGGTCGACCAGCTCATCGGTGAACTCCGGCACATCCATCAGCTTGGTCCAGGGCCAGCTGAGGCAAGGGCCGAACTGCGCCATGAAATGCTTCATGCCCGCCTCGCCGCCGGCCACCCGGTAGGTCTCAAACAGGCCCATTTGCGCCCAGCGGATGCCAAAGCCGTAGCGGATCGCGTTGTCGATCTCCTCGGTGGTGGCGATGCCGTCCTTCACCAGCCACAGCGCCTCGCGCCAGACGGCTTCAAGGAAACGGTCCGCCACATGGGCGTCGATCTCTTTCTTCAGATGCAGGGGATACATGCCGATGGCAGTAATGATCTCCTTGGCCCGGTCGATGACACCCGCCGGATTGGCTGCTGTCGTGACCAGCTCCACCAAGGGCAGCAGGTAGACCGGGTTGAAGGGATGCGCGACCACGATCTGGCCGGGGTTTTCGCGCCCGTCCTGCAGCTGCGACGGCTTGAAGCCCGAGGTGGAAGAGCCGATCACCGCATCCGGCGCGCAATGCGCCTGCATCTCGGCATACACCTTCTGCTTCAGGTCCAGACGCTCCGGCACGCTTTCCTGCACCCATTCGGCGCCGTCAACGGCTTCGGCAATGGTGGCATGGAAGGTCAGGCTGCCCTCCGCAGGCAGCGCCACGTTGCCCAGCCCCGGCAGCGAGCGGCGGGCATTGGCCAGCACCTCGCCGATCTTGCGCTCCGCTTCCGGGTCCGGGTCGAACACCCGCACGTTCCAGCCATTCAGAAGGAACCGCGCGGCCCAGCCGCCGCCAATAACCCCGCCGCCGATAATCGCCGCAGATTGCTCCACCATTGTCGTCCATCCTCCGAAGGACCCGGCCGCCGGGCCCGTGTGTTATTCCTTGGTCTGAGGCACCATCTCCAATGCCTCAGGATCATAGCCATTGCTGCGCAGCACGGATTTGGCCGCGTCCAGCTCTTCCGCGCCGAGTTCCGGGCTGCGCGCCAGAATCCAGCCCTGTTCGCCGCCCGGGGTTCCGACCACCGCAACCGAGTAATCCTCAGTCACGTCCAGCACCCAGTAATCGCCCCAGGTCAGCGGCAGCCAGCTCAGCCAGGAGACGAAGTTCACCTCCAGCTTGCCCGGCGCCCGGACGCGGGCCACCCCCTCCGCCGACTCGACCGGGCCATCCAGACCCTCGCGGCGGCAGCGGTTGACGACACTGATCCGCCCATCCTCCCGCGCGCTGTAGGTTGCCGTCACCCCTTCACAGCCCTCTTCAAAGCTGTTGGGAAAACGGGCGATCTCGTACCAGATCCCCAGATAGCGGGTGAGATCCAGATCTTCCTGCACTGTCATCGGCACGTTCGTGTCGCGGTAGCCCTCGGCCCGGACAGAGGCCGCCGCGGCGGCGATGACAAGGGCTGAGGCAGCAACTGCCGGGATGAATTTGCGGAAGGTCATGGACGGAATCTCCTGAATCGGAACGTTGGTTTTCATCACACCCCAACGTCCCGTGTCCTGAGCGGTTCCCTCAGCCGCCCGCCGGCGCGCGTTTTGTCAGACCCAGCTTCTCGCGCACCTCCTGCGGCCCGATCACCCGCGCGCCCATGTTCGACACGATGGTGTTTGCCCGCTCGACCAGCTGCCAGTTTTCCGCCAGCACGCCCTTGCCAAGCCACAGGTTGTCCTCCAGCCCGACCCGCACGTTGCCGCCCGCCAGAACCGACTGCGCCGCATAAGCCATCTGGTTGCGGCCCAGCGCGAAAGCCGAGAAGGTCCAGTCGTCCGGCACATTGTTGACCATCGCCATGAAGGTGTTCAGATCATCCGGCGCCCCCCACGGCACGCCCATGCACAGCTGCACCAGCGCCTTCGGCTCCAGCACGCCTTCCTTCACCAGCTCCTTGGCGAACCACAGATGGCCGGTGTCGAACGCTTCGATCTCAGGCTTCACACCCAAGCCGGTCATCATCTGGCCCATCGCCCGCAGCATGCCCGGCGTGTTGGTCATGACATAATCGGCCTCGGCAAAGTTCATGGTGCCGCAGTCCAGGGTGCAGATTTCCGGCAGGCATTCCGCCACATGGGCAACGCGCTCGGTGGCGCCAACCATGTCGGTACCGGCTTCCTTCAGCGGCAGCGGATTTTCGGTATCGCCGAACACCATGTCACCGCCCATGCCCGCGGTCAGGTTCAGCACCACATCCACCTCGGCGTCACGGATCCGGTCGGTCACCTCGCGGTAGAGATCCAGCCGGCGCGATGGCACCCCGGTTTCCGGATCACGCACATGGCAATGCACAACAGCAGCGCCCGCCTTGGCCGCGGCAATGGCACTGTCGGCGATTTGCTTGGGGCTGCGCGGCACATGCGGGCTGCGGTCCTGCGTGCCGCCAGAGCCGGTCACGGCACAGGTGATGAAGACGTCCCGGTTCATTTCCAGAGGCATTTTGGTTTTCCCTTCAATGTACAGGGTTTTGCCACGGGTTATCCCCAGGCTCCTCCCCAGATTCCGATTTGCGTTGCAGGCGAATCTGCCGCAGCTTTTTGCGGCACAGTTTACACCAGGCGAATCGAAGTTGATGAAATCCGCAAAAAACATCCTGCAGCCCGAGAACCGGCCGCTGAAAACAGCGGTTCTGGTTCTGGACGAATGCAACACGCTGTCCTTTGCCGCCGCAGTGGACCCGATGCGCGCCGCCAACCGGCTCGCAGGCCGAGCGGCTTTCGACTGGGATTACGTCAGCGCCACGGCTGAGCCGCCGATGCTGACCAGCGGCCTCACCGTGCCCAGCTTTCCGCTGGCCCGGCTGCAGGGCTGCGAGCTGCTGATTGTCGTCGCGGGCTTCCAGCTGGCGCGCCATGCCACCCCCAGCCTGCTGGCAGGCCTGCGCCGCATCGCCGCCAGTGGCGCCACCATCGCCGGCATCGACGGCGGACCGTGGCTGATGGCCGAGGCAGGCCTGCTGGACGGCCACCCCGCCACCACCCACTGGGAAGACCTCGAGAACTTCTCCGCCCGTTTTCCGGAGGTGGACGCCCGCAACGACCGCTTCACCGTCTCGGATACCCGCCTGACCTCCGGCGGTGCCACCCCCGCGATCGAGATGATGCTGCACATCATCAGCGCCCGCCATGGCGCAGGCTTTGCCTCCCGCGTGGCCGGGCTTTTCCTGTTCGATGGGCCTGCCGCCCTGCCGCGGCCGCAAAGCCGCCTGGGCAACCGCGGCCACAGTGCCCTCACCGCCAAGGCCAACGCGCTGATGGAGGCGTCTCTGGATGAGCCGCTGCCGCTGGCGATGATCGCCGAGACCCTGGGCACCAGCCCGCGCAGCCTGCAGCAGCAGTTCCGGCTCAAGCTCAACACCACGCCGCAGGATCACTACCTGCAGCTGCGCCTGGCCGAGGCCCGCCGCCTGGTGACCGACACCGCGATGCCGTTGATGGATGTGGCAATGGCGACCGGCTTCACCTCGCAGTCCAGTTTCGCCCGTGCCTTCCGCACCGCACATGGCACCTCCGCCCGCGACCTGCGCCAGGAACAGGCCCGCCCGACCGCGCATTAATCGCGGCAGGATCCCCTTCATCTGGCTGAAAATATCCCGGAGGTGAATTGCGCCTCAAGCGCAAGAGGGGGCAGTGCCCCCTCCTCCGCCCGCCTCAATAAGGCATCGGATGCATCCGATGCGCAGCATTGATCTCGTCCAGCACTTCCTGGCTCAGCTCCAGCTCCACCGATTGCAGAAGATGCTCCAGCTGCGCCAGACGGGTGGCGCCAAAGATCGCCGAGGCCATGAACGGCCGCGTGCGGCACCAGGCCAGTGCCATGTGCACCGGGTCCAGCCCGTGGCGCGCCGCAATCTCCAGATAGGCCGCCACCGCATCATAAACCCGCGGGCTGTGGCGTCCGCCAAGCTCCGGGCTGATGGACTTGCGCGAGCCTTCCGGCACCGCCCCGTCCTGGTATTTTCCGGTCAGCAATCCGGTGCCCAGCGGCGAAAATGCCATCAGGCCGACGTCTTCATTGACGCTCAGCTCGGCCAGGTCGGTGTCATACATCCGGCAGACCAGCGAGTATTCGTTCTGGATTGAGGCCACCCGCGGCCAGCCTTTCTCCTCCGCCAGCCGCAGCCATTGCGCGGTGCCCCAGGCGCTCTCGTTGGACAGGCCAAAGGCGCGGATGGTGCCGCGCTCCACCTCGCGCTGCAGTGCCTCCAGGCAGTCCTCCATATTAGCCAGCGTCTCTTCGCGTTTCTGGCTTGAGGGATCATAAGTCCAGTTCTGCCGGAACATGTAGCTGCCCCGGTTTGGCCAGTGGAACTGGTAGAGGTCGATGTAATCCGTCTTCAGCCGCTTCAGCGAGGCTTCGATGGTGGGCGCGATGGTTCTAGAGGAAATCGGCGCCCCGCCGCGCACGTGTTTCATCCCCTCGCCGGAATGCTTGGTCGCCAGGATATACTCGCCCCGCCGTCCGGTTTTTTCGTTCCAGGTGCCGATGATGCGTTCGCTGTTGCCCAGGGTCTCTGCACTGACCGGGTTCACCGGGTACATCTCGGCGGTGTCGATAAAGTTCACGCCATTGGCCAGCGCCATGCCGATCTGCGCATGCGCCTCGTCTTCCGGCGTCTGGGTGCCGAATGTCATCGTGCCCAGGCACAGTTCGGACACCTTCATGCCGGTGCGGCCCAACGGGTTCATTTTCATCTTGCGCGCTCCCCTGCTGCGGATCTGCCCGCGACCCTAACCGGCAGGACGGCAAGTGCAAGCCGCTTGCACCCGCGGCGCAAACCCGCCAGCCTGCGCGCGAACCGAGGAAGGGAGAGAAGATGCCGCAACAGATCACCAAGGGCGTCAAGGCACTGCTCGCAGAGGCCAACAGCCTTGTCGAAACCATGAGTGTCGAGGACGCCAAGCAGAAAGTGCTGGACGAAAATTACGTCTTCATCGACCTGCGTGACATCCGCGAACTGCAGCGCAGCGGCATGATCCCCGGCGCGTTTTCCTGCCCGCGCGGCATGCTGGAATTCTGGATCGACCCGGACAGCCCCTATCACAAGCCCGTGTTCAACCAGGACAAGACCTATGTATTCTACTGCGCCAGCGCCTGGCGCTCGGCCCTGAGCGCCAGGGCGGCGATGGAGATGGGGCTGAAACCGGTGGTCCATCTGGAGGGCGGCTTCACCGAATGGGCCAAGCAGGGCGGCCCGGTGGTGCCGCGCGAAGGCTGAGGCCCGCCGCACGGCACGGGCTCAAGACGCCGCACAGGCCTCTTGGACCAATTGAGAACAAATAGCGAACATGATAATGTGGCAGCATGCCGACTCACCTGCTTTGCCGCCGCAGCCACAAGCCCCGCCCGACGCTGCCCCTGACAGAGGGGATCGCGCTGGACCTGGCCCGCGTGCATGAGGCCTGCGGCCCCGCCCGCCACAGTTTTGCGCTGTGGCTGGCTGCTGCAACCCGGGGGCCTGTGCTGTGGCTGTCCCAGCCCCAGGCCGGCAGGCCACTGAACCCGGCCCGGGCCGCGAGGCCGCTGAATCCGGACGGGATCGCGGATTATGCCAGCCCCTCCCGGTTCCTGTTCGTGCAAGCCGCCCGGACAGAGGACTTGCTCTGGGCAATGGAAGAAACTCTGCGCGGCGGCGCGGCGGCGCTGGTGGTGGCAGAGCTGGCAGAGCCGCCCGCCATGACCCCGGTGCGGCGGCTGCATCTGGCGGCAGAGGCTGGCGGCACCTTTGGTCCGGCGCCGGCCGGCCTGCTGCTGACCCCGGACCAGGGCGGCGCCCAGGGCATCGAAAGCCGCTGGCACCTGGCCCCGGCCCACGGCCTGCCGGCGCAGGCGCCCCGCCCCTCCAGCGGCCTGCCCGGCTGCGGGACGGCAAGCCGCGAGTGCTGGACCTTGCAGCGCCTGCGCGCCCGCACCCTGCCGCCCCGCAGCTGGCACATCACCCGGGCCCGCGCAGGCGGCCCGCTGCAGGCCGCTCCGCTGCCGCCCGGCGCGGCCTCCCAGCAGACCGCACGCCTTGCGGCTTCCCGGGTTCTCCCGCAACCGCAGCCGCCGCTGGCTGCGCCAGCGCTGCCCTAGCGGCATTGGGCCCGGCACCGGGCTGCGCCCGGTGCCGGGCCCAACAGGCAGAGGCTTTGCCAAAAGCCGATACCTGGCGGGAAAACCTCCCTGCCCCGGCCTCACGGCAGCACGCGCGAAAGTGAGCAGCCCGCCCCGGCAGATCCGGCTACACTGCGCCCGAAGCACTCGCTCGCAAAGGAAACCGCCCATGCACACACCCGGAATGCAACGGCGCAAACTGCTCGCCTGCTTCAGCGCTGCGGTGCTGGCACCGCAAGAGCTGCGTGCAGCGCCCCTGGCATACCAGCTGGTGCCGGAGGCAACCGATGTGCGGTTCACCTTCTTGCTCAGCGGCCAGCCGCAGCACGGGCGCCTTCCGGTCTCCAAGGCCCGCATCCGCATCGACCCGCAGAGCCTGGCCCGCAGCCAGGCCGACATCACTCTCGACGCCCGCCGTGCCCGCACCGGACTGGTGTTTGCCACCGAAGCGCTGAAAGGCCCCGGTGTCCTAGACACCGCACGCCACCCGCAGATCCGCTTCCGCTCCACCCGTGTCCGGCTCGGACCGGACGGGCGGATCTCGGGCGGTGCCGCGATCGAAGGAGAGCTTACCCTGCGCGGGACCACCCGCCCGCTCACCCTGCAGGCTGCGCTCTACCGCCGCCCCGGCAGCGCCCCGGATGACCTCAGCGAGCTGGATGTGCAGCTGACAGGCCAGCTGAGCCGCGCCGCCTTCGGCGCCACCGGCTATGGGGATCTGGTTGCCGACCGCGTCCGCCTCGCCATCAAGGCCCGCATCCGCCGCGCGGGCTAGAGCCGCCGCCCCGGCACCGGCGCAGATGCCGAAAAACACCGCCGCGCAGAAATACGACACAGGTTTGGCGGAAACCGGCTGGCAATGCCGCGTCAGCCTGTCATGGTCGCAACGTTATGCGCCTGATCGTCTCCTTTGCCGCCCTGTTCCTCTCCGTCATCCTGCTGCAGCTGTCAACGGGGGGCGTCGGCCCGCTCGATGCGATCTCCGGCCTGACGCTCAACTTCACCAAGGAGCAGATCGGCCTCCTCGGCTCGGCCCATTTCTTCGGCTTCTTCATCGGCTGCTGGTGGGCGCCGCGGCTGATGGGCAATGTCGGCCATTCCCGCGCCTTTGCGGTCTGTACCGCACTGGGGGCAATGGGCCTCTTGGGCCACACGCTGACGGAAAACCCCTATGCCTGGGCCGCAATGCGGATCGCTTCCGGCCTTTGCGTGGCCGGCGCCTATACGGTGATCGAGGCCTGGCTGAACGCCAAGGTCACCAATGAAAACCGCGGCCGTGCCATGGGCACCTACCGGATTGCCGACATGAGTGCATCGCTGGCGGCGCAGCTGATCATCGCGGTGCTGCCGCCTGCGGTTTACATCTCTTACAATCTTCTGGCCGTGGTGTGCTGTGCGGCCCTGCTGCCGCTCACGCTGACCAAGGCCAGCCAGCCGGAAACCCCCGACGCCCCCCGGTTGCGCCCCAAACTGGCGTGGCGCTGTTCACCGCTGGCAGTGGCAGGCGTGATCGTTTCGGCGCTCAGCTCCGCCTCCTTCCGGATGGTCGGCCCGGTCTATGGCCAGGAGGTCGGTCTGGAAATCGGCCAGATCGCATTCTTCCTTGCCTCTTTCGTGCTGGGCGGCGCGCTGGCGCAGTATCCGATGGGCTGGCTCGCCGACAAATACGACCGCCGCTGGGTGCTGATCTGGCTGTCCGGCATCGCCATCCTCAGCTGCGGCATTACCATGGCTGCCAGCGGCACCGGCACCCTGGGTGTGATGCTGGCAGCCGGGTTCTTCGGCTTCACCACTTTCCCGATCTTCTCGGTCTCTGCCGCCCATGCCAACGACTTTGCCACGTCTGCCGAACGGGTTGAGCTGTCGGCCGCGCTGATGTTCTGGTACGCGCTTGGCGCCATCGCCTCGCCCTATGTCTCCTCGGCGCTGATCGACAGCTTCGGCCCGACGGCGCTGTTTGCCTATGTCGCCTGCGGCCACCTGCTGCTGATCGCCTTTGGCCTCAGCCGGATGAAAGTCCGCGCCACCCCGGCAGAGCGCACCAGCTATGTCTATGCGCCGCGCACCTCCTTCACTATCGGCCGCCTGCTGAAACGCTCACGCGAGGGGCGCTAGCGCCCCTCCCCAAGGGCAGGCTGCTACGTGGGTTGAAGGCCGTTCCGCAGCTTGAACAACAGCCCCTGCAGGGCTTCCAGCTCAGCCAGAGTCAATCCGGTCTGACCGATCATGCAGGCTGTCACCTCCGGGGCTTTTGCCGCCAGCGCCCTGCCCTGCGCCGTCAGCCGAACCTCCACAGCGCGCCCATCCGACGCGCTCTTGCAGCGGGTGACATGACCCATGGCCTCCAGCCGCTTGACGAGCGGAGTCAGCGTGCTGGTCTCCATCCCCAGCTTTCGTGCCAGCGCATTCACCTGCTGGCCGTCCTCCTCCCACAGAAGCGTCAGCGTGATGTACTGCGGATAGGTCAGATCCAGCGCTTTCAGATGCGGGGCATAGGCCCGGTTCACCGCATGAGACGCCGTGTACAGCCCATAGCAGAACAAGTCATCCGCCCTGGTGGGAATATCAGCATGTTGCATGGCCGCGGCTCCATTTGTATCGCGCACGATTCATTTCTTGACTCCAGGTGCGGCTGCAGTCAACGTCCCGATATAGGTCGCGCACGATATAAACTGGAGAACTCATGTCCTGGCTACCCAACCTGCAAACCGAGACGCCGGAAGAAGGCTACCAGCTGGCAATCAAACTTTCGCGGATGGTGGTGAAACTGACCCAGCCCGATGAAGACGCACGCAACAAGATGCGGCCGGGATATGCCAGCAACTACGACAGCCTGATTGCCGTGTCGCATGTGGTGGCGGTGAATTTCCAAACCGTATCGCAGGCCAACAACTACTGGCGTTGAACAGCCTTGGGCAGCCGCCACTCACCCGCACAAGAAAAGAGGGCCGGTTTCCCGGCCCTCTTTTCTTTTTTTCTGCGGCATTCAGTCCTTGGCAGCTTCCACAGCCTCCGGCGCCTGAGCCTTTCCGGCTGCGCCATTCAGCAAAGGCACCTCCGCCGCCGCCGTATCGTCTGCGTCAACACCCAGCGCCTGGCTGGCAACACCGCTGACACCGTTTTCCATCGACAGGCCCAGTTCCTCGCCCAGCTTTTTCAGCGCAGGCATCTGCACGGCCATGCCCATGATCGAATCCAGCGCCTGGTTCACCACCGGCTTTTCGCCGTTGCTGGCAGCACCTGCCGCGCTATAGGGCGCACCGGCACCGATGCCGCTGACCTGGTGGATCTTGATCGAGTCGATCTTCTCAGCCGGCTTCACCATCTCGCTGATGATCGCGGGCATCGCCTCGATCCGGGCCAGGTCGATCTTCATCCGGACCAGCTCACCCGACAGGGCGTTTTCCGCATCGACAATCGCCCGCTTGCCTTCCGCCTCAGCCAGCATGTCATTCTTCTTGGCTTCGGCCCGGATGTTGAGCGCATCCGCTTCGGCCTGCGCTTCCTCGCGGCGGGCTTCGGCGCGGTCGGCGGCCGCTTCCTTCTCTGCCTGTGCCGCCAGGCGGATGCCGGTCGCCTGACGCTCGGCTTCGCGGGTGGCCTCAATCAGGGTGATCTGCTTCAGACGCTCAGCCTCGGCCACTTCACGGGCAGTTGCCACAGCTTCTGTTGCCTTGGTTGCCTCGGCCCGGGCAAGGTCTGCAGACGCCCGCGCACGGCTTTCCTCCTCGGACTTTTGCGCGATGATGATCTGGCGCTCCTGTTCAGCCACTTCCAGTTCGCGTTCCTTTGCGATTTCCGCTTCGCGGACAGCGCGTTCCTTGGCGATTTCAGCGTCGCGGATCTTGGCTTCGCGGGCGATGTCCGCTGAACGGATGGCCTCTTCACGTGCAATCCGGGCGCGTTCGGTCTCGCGCATCGAGTCCTCGCGCCGCTGGGCGATCTCTGCCTCCTGCGCCGCCTTCATGGTTTCGACCTGCTTGGCCTGCTCGATCTTGGCCTGCTCCTCGTCCTGCTCGATCGACAGACGCTGGCGCTCCGCCTCCATCGCAGCACGGCGCACTGCGACCTCAGCCTCAGCATCAATCTGCGCGCGTTCCTTCTTGGAGGTGGCAATCACCTCCGCCAGCTTGCGCATACCCACCGCGTTAAAGGCGTTGTTCTCATCCAATGCCTCAAACGGGGTCTGGTCCAGCGCAGTCAGCGAGACGGATTCCAGCGACAGGCCGTTTTTCAGCAGGTCCTCGGACACCGCATTCTGCACCTCCTGCACAAAGTCAGCGCGGTTTTCGTGCAGCCCGTCCATAGTCATCTGCGCCGCAACCGCGCGCAGGCCGTCCACCAGCTTGCCCTCGATCATCTCGCGCAGCTGCTCCACGTCGAAGGTGCGGTCGCCCAGTGTTTGCGCGGCGCGGGCGATGCCCTCAACTGTCGCCATAACAGAGACGTAGAACTCGACGCCAACATCCACGCGCATCCGGTCTTTGGTGATCAGCGCGCCGTCATTGTTGCGCTGCACTTCCAGACGCAGGGTCTTCATGTTGACCGGGCTCACCTCATGCAGCAGCGGCACCACCAGCACGCCGCCATCCATGATGACTTTCTTTCCGTTAGCCCCGGTCCGCACCAGGCTGATCTCGCGGGATGACCGTTTGTAAAGCCGGCCCAGAACCAGGCCGAAGATCAGAAGAAAGACAAGAGCGCTCACCACCACAATGAGCATGAATTGAAGTTCCATGCGGAATGCCTCCTTGGATAATAGGATTTCAGTGTTTTTTTGGTTTCAGTGAGCCGGACGGACCAGTCCGGCAGGTTATTCAGACAGTGCGATCAGCACAAAGCGGTCCTTGCGGCGATCGCGCATCACCAGCACCTCGGTGCCCTGGGCCAGTTCCTCGCCTGCAGCGAAAGGTTCAGCGCGCAGGTAATGGGCGTTGCCGTAACCATCCATGACGCGCACCTCGGCCGGGCGTCCTGCGGCCGCGGTTCCCTGAGTGATCACCCCGCGGCGGCGGCCCAGACTGCGCTCTGACAGCGCCTCTGTCTCGGTTTGCGGCAAAGCCCTGGCAAAGATCCCGCCGAAGCCGCGCGCGAACCACAGGCCAAAGGCGCCCGCGGGCAGTGCCGCCATCCAGACAGGCGCTGCAAAGCCCAGATAAGACGTCAGCACCATCTGCAGGCCAATGCCGCTGAGGCCGAACCCCATCAGGACTGCCGCCAGCCAGATCAGCATCGGCATCCGCCCCAGACCCAGCCAGGACGCCAGGCTGCCCGAAGCGTCTGCAGCTCCGGCATTGTCCAGCGCATCCGCACCGTCGATATCCGCAAGATCTATGTCTCCCAGATCGCCCAACGCGTCCGCAGCGGCATCAGCACCTAAATCGCCGGCATCGGGAAACCCGCCTGCGCCGGCCCCATCTGCACCGTCAATCCCCGCTTCGCCATCACCGCTGATCATGCTGCCGCCAAGCAGCAAAGCCGCAAGCTCCAGGGCCGCCAGCCCGCCCAGCAGGGCGAGTGAAAGGGAGAACGGCGCAAATGCGCCATCAAGCAGGAAGTTGAACACCGATGGAATGCCTTTCAAATGTATGCCGTGGTATACAAATTATATGGTAACGCTCTTGTGAGCTTTCAAGGGTTTAAGATAGAGTTTCACAACCCCTGAGTGCGCCAGCCCGGATTGCAGTTCAAGCATGAACTGCACACCCGCCTCTTATTTCCAGCGAATTCTGCAGGCGGGGTTTCCGCCGCCTGCGCCATGCGTTAGACGGGCCTTTGACGTATTACCTGGATGGATGGCATGGCACGCATTCTGATCACTTCGGCGATCCCCTATATCAACGGGATCAAGCATCTGGGCAACCTGGTGGGAAGCCAGCTGCCGGCCGACCTTTACGCTCGTTTCCAGCGCGGACGCGGCAATGAGGTGATGTTCCTCTGCGCCACCGACGAGCACGGCACCCCGGCGGAACTGGCCGCAGCCAAAGCCAACCAGCCGGTGGCGGAATACTGCGCTGCGATGCATGAGACCCAGGCGGAAATCGCCAAGGGCTTTGCCCTGTCGTTTGATCATTTCGGCCGCTCCTCCAGCCCGCAGAACCACGCACTGACCCAGCATTTCGCCGGCAAGCTGGCTGAGGCAGGCCTGATCCGCGAAGTGACCGAAAAACAGGTCTACTCCAACGCCGACGGCCGCTTCCTGCCCGACCGGTATATCGAAGGCACCTGCCCCAACTGCGGCTATGAAAAGGCCCGCGGCGACCAATGCGAGGAATGCACCAAGCAGCTGGACCCGACCGACCTGATCAACCCGCGCTCTGCCGTCTCCGGCTCCACCGATCTGGAAGTGCGCGAGACCAAGCATCTGTATCTGTGCCAGTCGCAGCTGAAGGATCAGCTGGACACCTGGATCGACAGCAAGAACGACTGGCCGGTGCTGACCACCTCGATTGCCAAGAAGTGGCTGCATGACGGCGACGGCCTGCAGGACCGCGGCATCACCCGCGATCTGGACTGGGGCGTGCCGGTCAAAAAAGGCAATGAGGACTGGCCCGGCATGGAAGGCAAGGTCTTCTACGTCTGGTTCGACGCACCGATCGAATATATCGCAGCCTCGCGCGAATGGGCCGATGCCAACGGCAAATCCGACGCCGACTGGCAGCGCTGGTGGCGCACCGACAAGGGCGCCGAGGACGTCAAATACGTCCAGTTCATGGGCAAGGACAACGTGCCCTTCCACACCCTGTCGTTCCCGGCCACCATTCTGGGCTCCGGCGAGCCGTGGAAGATGGTCGACCACCTAAAGAGCTTCAACTACCTGAACTATGACGGTGGCCAGTTCTCAACCTCGCAAGGGCGCGGTGTGTTCATGGACCAGGCGCTTGAGATCCTGCCCGCCGACTACTGGCGCTGGTGGCTGCTGAGCCATGCGCCGGAAAGCTCGGATTCCGAATTCACCTGGGAGAACTTCCAGCAGTCGGTGAACAAGGATCTGGCGGACGTGCTGGGCAACTTTATCAGCCGCATCACCAAATTCTGCCGTTCCAAATTCGGCGAAGAGTTTCCGGCAGGCGGGGAATACGGCGAACAAGAGCAGGCACTGATTGCCGAACTCACCACCCGCATCCGCGCCTATGAAGGCCATATGGAAGCAATGGAGGTCCGCAAATCGGCACAGGAGCTGCGGGCGATCTGGGTTGCCGGAAATGAATACCTGCAATCCGCGGCTCCCTGGTCTGTATTCAAGGAAGATCCCGAGCGCGCCGCCGCACAGGTGCGGCTGGGCCTCAATCTGATCCGCCTTTACGCGGTTCTGTCCTCCCCCTTCATCCCGCAAGCCTCGGACACGCTGATGGCAGCTCTGAACTCCGACGACCGCAGCTGGCCGGAGGATGTGGCAGCAGCCCTTTCCGCCCTGTCCGCAGGCCACAGCTTTACCGTGCCGAACGTGCTGTTCGCCAAGATCACCGACGAACAGCGCGAAGAATGGCAGGAACGCTTCTCCGGCACCCGCGGCTGAACCGGCAGTCCCGTACAACGAAAAGGCCGCTCCTTCTGGGCGGCCTTTTTTGTGTCAGAGCGTGATACGCGCCCCTTCTTCAGGCAGCAGCAGCTGCCACTTCGGCGCCATCGCTGCATGGCGGATTCGCAGCGCCTCCGGCCCCTCCCGGTATAGCGCATATGTCGAATGATGCACCGGCAGCACCGCCTTTGGCCGGAGCCGCGCGGCAAACTCCGCCGCTTGGCGGCAATCCATGGAGATCTGCCCAAGCGCGCCGCCGCCGCCGACCGCACCAGTATGCGGAATGAACAGATCCGGCGCCGCCCGTCCTGCCAGCGCATCAGCCACTGGGGCCGCGTCGAAGCTGTCGCCTGCCCAATAAACGCTTTGCTGCTGGCCGCCGGTTTGCACCTCAATCAGATAGCCGTTGCCCATCCCAAGCAGCGCAGCAATCTGCGGGTTCAGCGAATGGACGGCCGGCACTGCCGTGACCGTCACCAGCCCTTGCGGCCCCTCGAAACGCCGTGTTGCACCATGCCGCAGCGCCTGTGCAGCAAACCCTTTTCGCGCCAGCGCTGCGCTGTCGTGCTCCGGCGCCAGCAGCGGCACCCGCCGGTCCAGCCAGGCCTGGGCGGCCTGATCGAAATGATCCTCATGCGCGTGGCTGAGCAGGACAACATCATAGTTGTGATGCGCGAGGCCGGGAAAGGGTGTCAGCCTGGCATGGGTCTTGATGTTCGGCCCCTTGGCCAGATCGAACATCTCGTTCGGGTCCCCCATGGTAAAGGCTTCAGCGCCTTCGCCGAGGCAGGGGTCGGTCAGGATACGCAGCCCCGCCGCCTCGATCTCCAGCGTTGCGCCGCCCAGCCAGCGCAGCTGCACTGCGGGACCGGCGGCCCGCGCCGCTGCAGGCAGCAGGCCCGCCGCCATCCCCGCTGTACCCAGTTTCAAAATGTCACGTCTGTTCATCTGCACCTCCTGTTTCGGTGCAAAACAGTTACGCGCGCATATTAAGCGTGATAATCACCTTTATTACAGAGGGACTAAACGGATTTTTCGTTCAATGAGCAGCCTGCAGAATATCGAAACCTTTGCCGAGGTCGCCACATGCCTCAGCTTTGCCGAAGCGGCACGGCGGCTCAAGCTGCCGCCTTCCACGGTGACCAGCCGGGTGCGGGCGCTGGAGGAAAGCCTGGGCGTGCGGCTCTTGGACCGCACCACCCGCCGCGCTGCCCTGACCGCAGAAGGCGCGGTGTTTTTGGAGCGCTGCCAGTCGGCCCTGACGGAGATTGAAGACGCAATGGCCCTGGTATCCCCCGAAAGCAGCGCCAGCGGCCTGGTCCGGCTGTCGGTCCCCGCGGCCTTTCCGATGGCGCAGCTGGCTGGTCACATCCGGCGTTTCCTGGAGCAGAATCCGCAGGCCTCATTGCAGGTTTCGGTGGACGACCGGCCTGCGGATTTCGTCCGTGACGGCATCGACCTGGCCCTGCGCGGCAGCCGCCCCGGCAGCGAAGGGCTGATCACCCGGCTGCTGTCGCGCACGCCGGTGGTGCTGGCCGCGCCGCCGGGCCGTCTGGACGACGCCAGCCTGCCGGTGCTCGGGCCGCTCGCCCGCGGCCTTGGCCGTCCCCGCGATCCCGGCCGCGCCTATTGCGAGTCGTTTGAGCTGGCCCGGCAGCTGGTGCTGGCTGGCATCGCCCGCGCTTGCCTGCCGCTGAAAACCTGCGAGGCAGACAGCCGCGACGGCACACTGGAGCTGGCGCCCCCGCCGGACGGTGTCGAGAGCACGCTGGCGCTCTACCTGGTCTATCAGGACCGCCGCCACCTGCCGCAGCGGGTACGCCTGCTGAAGGATTTTCTGATTGAAACCCTGTCAAAAACAAACGCCCCCGCAGACAGTTAGAGGGCCAGCCTTGCACAAAAGCATACCCGACTAAAAAACTCGGATTGACATAGCTGAGTAAATAAATCAGGAATACAGCATTCCAGCCAGCCTGACTCGGATCAGGCGAGCCCGAGTGACATTCAATCAACCGAGATCGCCCCCATGCCGACCAGTGCGCGCCGCCCCAGCGGCCCTGACATCAAGGAACCGGAGTCCGAGGACATGCGCCAATTGTGGCCGCAGGTCTTTGCCCCCTCGGGTGCATTGTCCGGTTTTTGTCTGGAATGGCTTCTGGACAGGGCGGAATTCAGCGATGGGCGCACGTCATGAACCAGATTACTTCCAAACCTGTCCCGACTGAGGCCACCGCCGAGGTCTTTCCGACTTATCACGCAGAGGACCTGACCCGCGGCGGCACCCAGGCCCGTATCCTGCTCAACGGCCAGATCTATTCGCTGCGCATCACCCGCGCAGGCAAGCTGATCCTGACCAAATGAGCAGCGCAGCCTCCCATTCCCGCGGCGGGGTGACCGTTGGCACCCTGTCGGACCTGCCACCGCTGGAGGCCGGCGCGGTAATCTACCTGCGCCACTGGTTTTCCGGCGAGGAGACCCGCGCACAGATGCGCCGGGATTTTGAGGTGAACTTCGGCCCCGAACTCGCCGATGCCGCCTTTGAGGCCTTTGGCTACTTGTGCAATTTCTGCGCTGCCCATGGCCGCCGCCCGCTGGTACGCCACGGCATGACATGCAAATGCCTGGGCGCGGATGAAAACTGCTTTGCCAACCTGCTGGCTTCGGCGGCGGAAGGCCAGCAGCACGACGCCCATGTGCTGGCCTCGCTGATCGTCACCCCGCGCAAGGCGCCGGAGCTTGCGCAGCTTGCGTCTGACTGCGGGCTGTTAATGCAGCAGATCATGGGGCCGCAACCGCCTGCACAGCCGGCCCGACCAGTCTCTGCCACCCTCCATTGAACACCGAACAGACACAAGGACTTAGCTGATGAAATCTGTTTTTCTCGCGGGCACTGCCCTCGCCGGTCTCACCATTGGCGCCACTGCTGCCCTTGCCGCTGACAAGGCCGCGGTGCTGACCAACTACGCCAATATTGCCGAAGCAAAGTACCAGGACAGCCTGGCCACCGCGCAGGTGCTGAAAGCCGCCGTCGATGCGCTGGTTGCGTCCCCCTCAGCGGAGAACCTGGAAACCGCCCGCGCCGCCTGGATCGCCGCCCGCGTTCCCTACCAGCAGTCCGAGGTGTTCCGGTTCGGCAACGCCATCGTCGATGACTGGGAAGGCAAGGTGAACGCCTGGCCGCTGGACGAAGGGCTGATCGACTATGTCGACGCCTCCTATGGCGGCCCGACCGAAGAAAACACCCTGGCGGCGCTGAATGTGATCGCCAACCCCAGTTTTGAGCTGTCTGGCAAGTCGATCGACGCAGCCAAGATCACGCCGGAACTGCTTGAAGGCGCCCTGCATGAGGCCGACGGCGTCGAGGCCAATGTGGCAACTGGCTACCACGCCATCGAATTCCTGCTCTGGGGCCAGGACCTGAAGGGCACCGATCATGGTGCGGGCGACCGCCCCTGGACCGATTACGCCCAAGACGATGCCTGCACCGGCGGCAACTGCGACCGCCGCGGCGAATACCTGCAAGCGGCGACCGATCTGCTGATCTCCGACCTGGAGTGGATAACCGCGCAGTGGGGCGAGGCCGGCGGCGCCCGCGCCGCGCTGCTAGCGGATGAGGACGCAGGCATTACCGCGATGCTGACCGGCATGGGCTCACTGTCCTACGGTGAGCAGGCCGGTGAACGGATGCGCCTGGGCTTGATGCTGAACGACCCGGAGGAAGAGCACGACTGCTTCTCCGACAACACCCACAACAGCCATTTTTACGATGGCCTTGGCGTGCAGAATGTCTATCTCGGCGAATACGTGCGGGTGAACGGCGAACTGGTGTCCGGCCCGTCGCTGTCCGATTTAGTGGCCGAAAAGGACGCCGCACTGGACGCGGAGATGCGCACGAAGCTGTCCGCCACCATGCTGGCGCTTGGCCGCATCAAGACCGCGGCAGAGGCAGGTTTCTCTTATGACCAGATGCTGGCGCAGGGCAACGAAGCCGGAAAAGCACTGGTGATGGGCGGCGTAAACGGGCTGATCGGTCAGACCCGCTCGATCGAACGTGTGGTCTCCACCCTGAAACTGGACGGCGTTGCCATCGAGGGCTCCGACAGCCTCGATAACCCCTCAGCAGTCTTTAACTAGGCGCTTCCGGGCAAATACGCACAAGGAAAAGGCCGCACTTCCAGCGGCCCTTTCTGTCTTCAGCAGCCGCCCGCCGATTTCCTAGTATTTCACTCTGGATAACCCTTGAAGCCCAAGTAATTTTGTCGGATATATTTTCCCAACGGAATCACTTGGCCTTTACGGCCAGCAGGCAAGGACGCAGGCAGCATGATCGTTTGCCACTGCACACAGATCTCGGACCACGACATCCGCGCTGCCATCAATTGGATGCGAAGCGCCGACCCTGAAACGATAATCACTCCCGGCAAGATCTATCACGCCTTGGGAAAATCCGCCGATTGCGGCGGTTGCATGCCGCTTTTCCTCGACACCATGCGTGCCAGCAGTAAGCTGGAAGTACCTGCGCAGCTTGCGAATTTACGCGCTGGACAAATTCGGGAGAGGAATAATGAAGGGCGACGCCAAGGTTATCGACTATCTGAACAAGGCTCTGCGGCATGAGCTGACGGCGGTCAGCCAGTACTGGCTGCATTACCGGCTGCAGGACGATTGGGGCCTGGGCAGCATGGCCAAGAAAAGCCGCGAGGAAAGCATCGAGGAGATGCAGCACGCGGACAAATTGATTGAAAGGATTTTGTTCCTCGGCGGCCACCCGAACCTGCAGAAGCTTGACCCGCTGCGGATCGGCCAGACCCCGAAGGAAACCCTCGAATGCGACCTTGCTGCCGAAGTGGACGCCCGTGCGCTCTACAAGGAAGCCCGCGACGCCTGCAACACCGCAGGCGACTATGTCACCCAAAAGCTGTTTGAAGACCTGATGGCCGACGAAGAAGGCCATATCGATTTCCTTGAGACCCAGCTTGAACTGCATGACCGGATCGGTGCCGAAAACTATGCCCAGCTCAACGCCACCAAGATGGCAGAGGTTGAAGACTAAACTCACTCTGGCCGCCGCGCTTGTGGCGGCCAGCCCCGTTGCGGCGCTGGACCTGGCCAGCCAGTACCAGGCGGAGCCGCACCTCTCCCCCCTGCCCCGCACTGATGCCGAACGCGCCCGGATTGCCGGAGCGGTTGCGCCCGCCGCGGATTTCTCGGCGGCAGAGCCGTTTGAAAACCTGCCCGCAGGCGCCGCCACCGTGCGCGCCCGATCGGATGACGAGGCATTCTCGCAACATTCCGCGAACCTCTCCTTCGAGCAGGAACTGGAATTCAAGCTTGGCAACGGGCTGTTCAAAAAAATCTGGGTATTCTCGCCTGCCTCCACCAAGGCCTCGGACGGGCTTGGTCCGCTCTACAACGCACGGTCTTGCCAGCGCTGCCATCTGAAGGACGGGCGCGGCCACGTGCCGGAACAGCCGGACTACAGTTCAACAACCATGTTCCTGCGGGTTTCCGTCCCCGGCCTGGTGCCGCCGGAGATGCAAGAGATCACAGACTACATCGGTACCGCGCCGGATCCGAACTATGGCAACCAGCTGCAGGATTTCTCAGCCCCCGGCGTCGCGCCGGAGTACAAGCTGCAGGTCGCATACGAGGAATTCGAGGTCGCCCTGAATGGCCATGAGACCGCCACCCTGCGGCGCCCCGGCTACACGGCGGCCAGCCTCGGCTATGGCCCGCTGGCTGAGGGCGCCATGCTCAGCCCCCGCGTTGCACCGCCAATGATCGGCCTCGGCCTCCTGGAGGCGATCCCCGCTGCCGACATCCTGGCCCATGCGGACGAGGACGATGCGGATGGCGACGGTATTTCGGGCCGCGCCAATCTGGTCTGGTCGCGGGAATTCGGCCAGATCATGCTGGGCCGCTTCGGACTGAAAGCCGGCTCGCCAACCGTGCATGAGCAGTCCGCAGGCGCGTTTTCCGGTGACATCGGCATCTCCACCCCGCTGTTCCCGGCCCACGCGGGCGAATGCACGGATCTGCAAGCGGCCTGCCATTCCGCTCCGCATGGCGGCGGTGATTCCCGTGAAACCGAGATCGACCAGCCCAATATGGATCTGGTGGCCTTCTACAGCCGCAACCTCGGCGTGCCCGCCCGCCGGGACACCGGCAACGGCCAAGTACTGCGCGGCAAACAGGTGTTCTATGACAGCGGTTGCGCGTCCTGCCATGTGCCGAAATATGTGACCCACCGCCTGGCGGACCGGCCAGAGCAGAGCTTTCAACTGATCTGGCCCTACTCCGACCTGTTGCTGCACGACATGGGCGAGGGCCTGGCCGACAACCGTCCCGAAGCGCGCGCCACGGGGCGCGAATGGCGCACCGCGCCGCTCTGGGGGATCGGCCTGACCCAGCAGGTGTCGCCACGGGCAACCTTTCTGCACGATGGCCGCGCCCGTACGCTGCTGGAAGCCATCCTGTGGCATGGCGGCGAAGCCGAAGCCGCGAAAACCAGCGTTGTGGAGCTGCCGCCGCAGGACCGCGCCGCCCTGATTTCTTTCCTGGAGAGCCTTTGATGCGCGCCCTTGCCCTGACTCTGGCCCTCGCGGCAGCGCCTGCCGCAGCATCGGATCTCTCCAGCAGCGTCACCAGCGAGCTGATCCTCCCGGCCTTTGCCGAACTTGCAGAGGATGCAGCCGCGCTGGCCAATGCTGCCCAAGACAATTGCGATCCGCAGTCCGAAGCCCTTCGCGCCGCCTACGGCGCGGCCTTCGACGCCTGGATTGCCGCCAGCCATTACCGGTTCGGCCCGACGGAAACGGACAGCCGCGCCTTTGCGCTGGCCTTTTGGCCCGACAGCCGCAGCAAGACGCCCAAGGCCCTGGCCGCCCTGATCCGCAGCGAGAATGACGGCATCACCGACACGGCCGCATTCTCCAGCTATAGCATCGCCGCCCGCGGGTTTTACGCGCTGGAATACCTCCTGTACGACCCCGAACTCTCCTCCGCCGGCAGCGCGGAATACCGCTGCACCCTGACCCGCGCCATCAGCGCGGATATAGCTGCCACATCGCAGGCCATCGCCGCGGATTGGGAGGCGAACTACGCCACCGAAATGCGCGCGCCTGCCGCCCGCTACCGCAGCGAAGACGAAATCACCCAGGAACTGCTGAAGGCGCTGACGACCGGACTGCAGGTCTTGGACGACATGCGCCTGGGCCGTCCGCTTGGCACCTATGACAAGCCCCGCCCTGGCCGTGCCGAGGCCCGCCGTTCCGGGCGCAGCCTGCGCCATGTGCTGGTGTCGCTGAACGCAATGGAGCCGCTGGCGCTGGCCTTGGCGCAGGATGATGTTGCCCTGAAGGCTGACCTCTTGCACGGCTTTCAAAAGGTCCGCAGCCGCGCCGAAGCGCTGAACGACCCTGTTTTTGCAGGTGTCGCGGACCCCGCCGCCCGCATCCGGATTGAGGCCCTGCGCCAGCAGGTGAAAGACCTTCGCGCGCTTGTTTCTGATCGCCTTGGCCCGGCTCTCGGCGTGGCCGCAGGTTTCAATTCGCTCGACGGCGACTGACGGAAGGGATCCCGCCATGACCTCCCGCCGCGGATTTCTGGCAGGCCTGATGGCCTCTGCCCTTGCCCCGCAGGCCAGCTGGGCCACCGCGGGCAGCCCTGCGTTCCTGACGGCTGGCAAGGACGCCAGCGGCGCCTTCCTGCTGGCGGGCCTCTCCGGAACGGGCGGGGTCCTGTTCCGCCACCCCCTGCCCGGCCGCGGCCACGCGGCAGCGGCGCATCCCAGCCGCCCTGAAGCCGTTGCTTTTGCCCGCCGCCCGGGCCGGTTTGCCGAAGTGATCGACTGCCTCAGCGGCAACGCCCTCGCCCGGCTGGAGCCGCCCGCAGGCCACCATTTCTACGGCCACGGTGTGTTTTCGCCTGACGGCAGCCGCCTGTACACCACCGAAAACGATTATGAAAACGCCCGCGGTGTGATCGGGGCTTGGGACGCCGCAGACGGCTACCGCCGCATCAATGCCTTCTCCTCCGGCGGCATCGGCCCGCACGACATACTCTTGCGGCGCGATGCGCCGGGGCTGGCGGTGGCCAATGGCGGCATCGAGACCCACCCCGACAGCGGCCGCGCCAAGCTGAACCTGCCTGACATGCGTCCCAACCTCAGCTACCTGAGCTTGGACGGCGAATTGCAGGAGCAGATGGAACTGCCGCAGGAGTTGCACCTGAACTCGATCCGGCACTTGGCTATGCGCGCGGATGGCACCGTGGGCTTTGCCATGCAGTGGCAGGGAGACCCGGGAGAGCAAGTCCCCACTGCGGGCCTGCATAATCCCGGCAGCACCCCCTTCCTGCTGGCCGAGGACGACGCGCAGGTGCTGAACATGCAGGGCTACGGCGGCTCCATTGCGTTTTCCGCCGACGGCAGCCAGATCGGCGTCACCTCCCCCCGCGGCGGCGTGCTGCAGGTGATGGACACTGTCAGCGGTATGCTGCTGCAGGAACACAGGATGAGCGACGTCTGCGGGCTGGCCGCCGCCGCAGGAGGGTTCACCGCCAGCACCGGAACCGGCCAGTTCTATGCCATCTCGAATACAGGACTGCAGCTGCTGCATCGCGCGGATCTGGCTTGGGACAATCACCTGATCCCGCTCAACTGACACACGGCAAACAAGACACTCATGGGCGCATCAGAAATGGCGCAGCCTTTCGCTTTCGACGCAAGCGAAAAGATACGAAAACAAATGATGACCTTCCGCACCCAATGCGCTATAGAATCGCAGCGAAAGGAAAGCATATGGATGCACTGGGCCGTCAAAACGAAATCATCTCCCTCCTGAACCGGCAGGACCGGGTCGAGGTCGAGGATCTCTCCCGCCGCTTCGGCGTGTCCCTGCAGACCGTGCGCGCAGACCTGCGCGACCTGTCGGCCCGCGGCGCGCTGTCCCGCATTCACGGCGGCGCAGTCCGGTTGAGTTCCGCTGCCAGCCAGGGCTACGAGGACCGGCGCAAGCTGAACGCCGGCAACAAGCTGGCGATGGCTGCGCTGGCAGCTGAGCTGATCCCCGACAACTGCTCGCTTTCGCTCAACATCGGCACCTCCACCGAACAGGTCGCCCGGGCGCTGTCCAGCCACAGCGGCCTCACCGTTCTTTCCAACAATATAAACATTATCAACATGATGATGGGCGGACAGGCCAAGGAGCTGATCCTGGCCGGCGGCACCGTCCGGCAGAGCGACGGTGCTATCGTCGGCCAGGACGCGATAGATTTCTTCGCCCGCTACAAGGTGGATTTCGCCGTCATCGGCGCCTCCGCCCTGGACGCTGATGGCGCAGTGATGGACCACGACGCCCGCGAGGTTTCGGTCGCCCGCGCAATCCTGAAAAACGCCCGCCAAAAAGTGCTGGTCTGCGACGGCAGCAAGTTCGGCCGCTCCGCACCAGTGCGCATTTGTGAAGTGACGGATCTGGATGTCGTCATCACCGACCGCCCGGTTCCCGCAGAATTTGCCGAAGCCGCACAGGCGGCCGGCACCCGCATCCTGACCGCAGGACAAAACGAAAGCAGCGAAAATGACTGACACGCCTGTAACGGACCTCTTCATCATCGGCGGCGGCATCAACGGCTGCGGCATCGCCCGCGACGCCGCAGGCCGCGGGTTGTCGGTGACGCTGGCAGAGATGAATGATCTGGCCTCCGCCACCTCCTCCGCCTCGACCAAGCTGTTCCACGGCGGATTGCGCTATCTCGAATACTTCGAG
>JABXIA010000171.1 GCA_013373325.1 Paracoccaceae bacterium | reverse complement strand
ATTCCCGGCGTGGTGCTGGTGGTGCTGGTTCTTGTCATCAACCTGCTGGGCGACTGGATGCGCGACGTCCTGAACCCGAAACTCTACAAGGGGTAACGCGATGAGCCTTCTTTCCGTTCGCGACCTCACCGTCAAATTCGCCATGCGCGACCAGACGGTTACTGCCCTCAACGGCATTTCCTTTGACCTTGCCAAAGGCGAGCGTCTGGGCATCGTCGGCGAAAGCGGCGCCGGCAAGTCGATCACCGGGTTTTCGCTGATGAACCTGCTCAGCCGCCCGGGATATATCGACACCGGCAAGATCCTGTTCGAGGGCGAGGACGTCGTTCAGATGAGCGACAAGCGCCTGCGCAATCTGCGCGGCAACCGGATGGCGATGATCTTTCAGGACCCGATGGTGACGCTCAATCCAGTGCTGACCATCGGCCAGCAGATGATCGAGACCCTGATGGCGCACCGCAAATTGAGCCATGAGGAAGCGCGCCAGATCGCCATCGTCAAACTGCGCGAGGTCTACATCCCGTCGCCCGAGGAGCGCCTGGAGCAGTATCCGCACGAGTTGTCCGGCGGTATGCGCCAGCGGATCATCATTGCGATTGCGCTGCTGCTGGATCCGCAGCTGATCATCGCGGATGAGCCGACCACCGCCCTGGACGTGACCATCCAGGCCGACATCATGGAACTGATGCTGGAGCTGTGCCAGTCCAATCAGGTGGGACTGATCCTGATCACTCACGACCTGGGGGTGGTCAGCCAGATGACGGAGCGCACCCTGGTGATGTATGCGGGCCGGATCATCGAAGCCGGGCGCACCCGCGAGATCATCAACGACCCGCAGCACCCCTATACCCAAGGTTTGATCAACGCGCTGCCGCAGCAGACGGTGCCAGGCCAGCGGCTGAAGCAGATCCCGGGCAACATGCCCGGCCTGGCCAGTATCCCGGAAGGCTGCGCTTTCAATCCGCGCTGCAAATACGCCACCGATCTGTGCCGCAGCCGGATTCCGGAAATCGTGCACTATGGCGAGGTCGATGTGGCCTGCCACGAGGTGCAGCGCCTGAACAGCGATGAAGACCGTCAGGAGGCACGGGCATGAGTGACGTGAATACAGACCGCCCGCTCTTGGAGATCAAGAACCTGGAGAAACGGTTTGATCTCGATCAGGGCTTTCTGGAAACCCTGAAGTTCAAGCAGGGCAAGATCGTGCGCGAGAGCCGGTCTGTCCATGCGGTGAACAACATCTCGCTGGAGGCCCGCAAGGGTGAGGCGCTGTGTGTTGTGGGTGAATCGGGCTGCGGAAAATCCACCGTGGCGCGGCTGGTGGCAGGCCTGCTGACCCCATCCGCAGGTGAGATCCACTATGGCGGCCAGCGCATCGACAACCTGTCGCGCGCAGGAATGCAACCCCTGCGCAAGAAGATCCAGATGATCTTCCAGAACCCCTATGCCTCGCTGAACCCGCGCATGACAATCCGGCAGGCGCTGGAAGAACCGGTGCGCCATCACTACCCCAATGCCTCGGCGGCAGAGGTGCGCGACAAGGTGACCGAGGTGATGCTGTCGGTTGGCGTCGACCCCAGCTGGGCCAAACGCTATCCGCATGAATTCTCCGGCGGCCAGCGCCAGCGGATCGCCATTGCCCGCGCCCTGACGGTGGACCCGGAGTTTATCATCGCCGATGAGCCGATCAGCGCGCTGGACGTGTCGATCCAAGCGCAGGTGCTGAACCTGATGCTGGAAGCCAAGGAAAGCCGCGGCCTCACCTATCTGTTCATCACTCACGATCTGAGCGTGGTGGAGCATTTCGGCACCCGCGTTGCGGTTCTTTACCTTGGGTCGGTTTGCGAGGTTGCGGACACCCGGACATTGTTCTCCAGCCCCAAACACCCCTATACTCGGGCCTTGCTGTCCGCGGTGCCGCAGCTGAAGGACGACCGGCCGAACCACATACGCCTCAAGGGTGAGATTCCGACGCCGATCAACCTGCCGACAGGCTGCCCGTTCCAAAGCCGCTGCGCCTTTGCGGACACACGATGCAAGAGTGAAAAGCCCAAGGCCATTCACCAGCCCGACGGCAGCATGGTTGCATGCCATGCTGTCGAAGAAGACAGGCTGGATGCGGTGGCCGCCGGTTAAGACGGGACGCCCAGTTGGATATCATCTGGCTTAAGGACTTCGAGGCTTTGGTCGCGTGCAAGAACTTCTCGCGCGCGGCCGAAGAACGTAATGTCAGCCAGCCGGCTTTCTCCCGCCGGATCCGGGCACTGGAAAATGAGATCGGCGTTCGGCTGATCAACCGCGAAACCCTGCCCCTGACCCTGACGCCGGCAGGCGAGGTGTTCCTGTCGCAGTCCCGCATCATGCTGCGCACCTATGAGGAAACCATCGAGCGCTGCCAGACCATCGACGCAGCGAGCGAAAACGTGATCCGCTTCGCAGCCTCGCAATCGCTTTACATGACCCACTACAAGACGCTGATTGCACCTCTTGCCAGCGAGGGCGGGGTGGATACCGACCTGAATTCCACGTCCTGGGCCGCTGATCAGTTCGTCAGCGCGCTGCAGCAGGGCTACTGCGATGTGATCCTGACCTACTGGCATCCGTCGATGGATTTCCTGGGCCCCTTGGAGGTCGCCAATTTCGAATACCTGACGCTGTCCACTGACCGTTATGTGCCGGTGTCGCGCACCGCCCCGGACGGCGCGGCGGAGTTTGTTTTTAAACCCGGCAGCAAGGACGCAGTGCCTTTGCTGTCTTATGGCGCTGTCTCTGCGCTGCGCTCGGTGCAGGAATTCGCTCTGACCCAGCTGCTGCCGGATCAAAAGGTATTTGTAGTCAACCAGAACGCGCTGGCCAACAGCGTCAAGGCGATGATCCAGGAAGGCTTCGGCATGGGATGGCTGCCGCTCAGCCTGTGCCGTGAGGAGATCGCGTCCGGCCGGTTCGCCATGGTGGATGAAAGGCTGGGCACCGATCTCGAGATCCGCCTTTACCGTGACCCGCGCAGCACCAAGCAGACGCTGGATGTGCTCTGGAAACAGCTCAGGCGTTCGGCGATGAAGGCGGCCTGAAGGTCCCGAAGGACAGATCGACCGGCGCGCAGTCGCCCGCTGATTGAACTGGTGTGCTACCCGTATATCTGCCATTGCTTAGGGGCGGGTGCATCACGGCGCAGCAATGCTTCATGACCGGAAGGACAGGCGGAAATGCATTACCTCAAACGCGAGCTGTACGATCTGGTCAAAAGAGACGACGCAATCTTTGACTTTCTTCAGGTCAGCTCGTTGGACGGCCTTTGGTACTGGGATCTGGAAAACCCTGAACACGAATGGATGAGCCCGGAGCTTTGGAAGCTGTTCGGGGTGGAGCCGGGCACCAAGGGGCATTTCGCGTCTGAATGGCAGGACCTGATTCATCCGGACGACCTGGCCTTGGCACTCGACAACTTCCAAAAGCACCTGGAAGATCCGACGCACCCATATGACCAGATCGTCCGTTACCGCCATGCCGACGGCCATATGGTCACGGTGCGCTGCCGCGGCTTGGCAATCCGGAATGAAGAAGGCAAACCAGTGAGGATGCTGGGCGCCCACAACGACCTGACGGAGCTGAAAACGCGGGAGGCCGAACTGGCCGCAGCTATAACCGGTTTGGCGGCGGAAGTGACCCGGGCCAACTCCGCTGTTGAGGCGCGCACCGCCTTTCTGGCGACGATGAGCCACGAGATCCGTACACCTCTGAATGTGATCCTTGGGTTGTTTCAGCTAATCATGAGCGACCAGACCGCTTCGGACAAGACGCGGGAGCGGGCGGATGTCGGGTTTCGTGCTGCGGAGATGCTGATGACTCAGCTGGTCAATGTTCTGGAGACAGCGCGGATTGACTCTGATGCCGCGGAGTTTACTCCCAAGGAAGAAGAAACCGCTGCTTTGGCCGTGCTGTGGCGCGAGGCGCTGGAGGGCTCTGCCATTCGGTATGGCAAGCCGATGCGCACTTGGGTTTCCGCAGCGGATGACTTGCCGGAGCAGATCGTGATTGATCTCCCGAAAGTGACCCAGGTGATCAACAACCTGATCGACAATGCGATGAAATTCACGTCCGCGCGTGAGGCCGATGGCAGTGTGTGCATCACGCTGGAACATGACGCAACGGCTGCATATCCCGTCAGCATCACCGTTTTGGACACCGGGCCGGGCATCGCAGAAGAGGACCGCGCCCGGGCTTTCGAACGGTTCACCCAGCTCGACAACGCCGTATCCTTGCACAAGGGCGGGGCTGGCCTGGGGCTGTCGATCTGCCACGAATTGGCGGCGCTGATGGGGGGCAAGATCAGCATTCTGGACCATCCGCCGGAGGGGTTCAGCCTGGGTATCCGCCTTCAGCTTCCGGAGGGGGACAGCGCTCCTGCAATCGGGTAATCGCTGCGCCCCGGATCCCGGGCTATGCGGCCAGGGCACAGGTTTGCAACTCAGATTGATGCAACAAAAAAGGCGCCCTTGGGCGCCTTGTTTTATTGGTCGGAGTGAGAGGATTCGAACCTCCGACCCCTGCCTCCCGAAGACAGTGCTCTACCAGGCTGAGCTACACTCCGACCGTGGAGGGCGGAATAGCTCAGGGCGCGGGGTTTGACAAGGGCGATTTCACAGAAAGACGCGGATTCCCGAAAATCTTTTGTGCATTGCGTTCCGGGTCGGAACTGCCACCGAAAAGCCCCGCACCGGAGGCCGGGCGGGGCTTGTGTTCGTTTCCGGTTAACGGCCGAAAATCAGAGGCTTGCGTCCAGGGCGGCAATCACAGCGTCGCCCATTTGGCTGGTAGAGACAGGCTCCACGCCTTCGCTTGCCAGCAGGTCTGCGGTGCGCACGCCGTCGGCCAGAACCTTCTCGACCGCGGCTTCCAGGCGGTCGGCCTCGGCCCCCTGATCGAAGCTGTAGCGCAGTGCCATCGCAAAGCTCAGGATGCAGGCGATCGGGTTGGCCTTGCCCTGGCCTGCGATGTCGGGGGCGGAGCCGTGCACGGGCTCATACAGCGCCTTTGGGCGGCCGTTTTCCATCGGCGCACCAAGCGAGGCAGAAGGCAGCATGCCAAGCGAGCCGGTCAGCATCGCGGCGCAATCGGACAGGATATCTCCGAACAAGTTGTCGGTCAGGATGACGTCGAATTGCTTGGGCGCACGCACCAGCTGCATGGCGCCGTTGTCGGCATACATGTGTGACAGCTCGACCTCGGGGTAATCCTTGGCCACGCGGGTAACCACCTCGCGCCACAGGATGCCGCTCTCCATCACGTTGGCCTTCTCCATGGAGCAGACCTTCTTGCCCCGGCGCATCGCCAGCTCAAACGCGGAACGGGCGGCACGCTCGATCTCGCTCTCGGTGTAGCGCTGGGTGTTGATGCCGACGCGCTCGTTGCCTTCCTCGAAGATGCCGCGCGGCTCACCGAAATAGACGCCGGAGGTCAGTTCGCGCACGATCATGATGTCGAGGCCCGCGACGATGTCCTTCTTCAGCGAGGAGAAATCCGCCAGCGCGTCAAAGCACTGCGCCGGGCGCAGGTTGGAGTAGAGGTCCATTTCCTTGCGCAGGCGCAAGAGGCCGCGTTCGGGCTTCACCGAGAAGTCCAGGTCGTCATAGGCCGGGCCGCCGACTGCGCCCAGGAGAACCGCGTCGACTTCCTGCGCCTTGGCCATGGTCTCATCCGCCAGCGGCTTGCCATGCTTGTCATAGGCCGCACCGCCGACCAGATCCTCGCTCACATCGAACTGCAGGCCGCGCTTGTCGCCAAACCAGGTGATGATCTTGCGCACCTCGGCCATGACTTCGGGGCCGATCCCGTCGCCGGGCAGAATCAGAATCGATGGGTTGGGCATGGGGATCCTCCTAAAAACAGCTGGCAAGGGCGTAGCGGGACAGCGGGGCAGGGTCAATAACGGCCCTGGGAAATAAAGGGGCTGAGGAGGATTTGCCTGCGCAATGAAGCTGTGGCGCTGCGGGTCAGTCCAGCAATAAATCCACCCAGACCAGCCGGTGGCGGCTGGCGAGGGCTGCGGCATCGTCCGGGCCATCGGGCCAGGCAATGCCGCTGCCGGCAACCGTCAGCCCGGCGGAGGGCAGCACATAGTCCACCCGCATCTGCCCGGCGCCCTGCCAGGCCACCGTTGCGGTGCCCTGCGGGCTGTGCGGCTGCGGGTCCTGCAGACGGGGGTCTGCCAGCAGGCTGCGGATGGCTTGTTTGCGGCCTTCGCCTTGGCCGGGGTCAAGGTTGGCGTCGCCGACAATGACAAAGGGCGCTTCGGGCACCGGCCCCAGCCGGCCGCCCAGCAGCAGCTGCCACAGGCGGATTTCGTCGTGATTGCGCCGCCCGTTGCGGTCTTCCGGCCCGTCAAAGACCGGCGGGGCGGCATGGAAGGTCATCACATTCAGCCTGCGCCCATCCGGCAGTTCCACCGGCACCAGCCAATGCCCGGTGGAGGACAGCCGCTGCACGGCCTGCGCTTCTGGCGAGGGGAACGGGCGGCCGTCCGCGTGCCGCGGCAGCAGCGCGCCCGGCAGCTCGCGCCAAAGCAGGGCGGAGAAGTCGCGTATCCCCTCGTGGCTGACGGGCAGACGCGACAGCAGTGCAATGCCTCCCTGGCCGCGAAACCGGCCATAGCCCTGGTTGTCGCGCGGCCCGCCTGCCCGGCCGTCGCCGTCCAGATCCAGCGGGGCAGGGGGCGGCAGCCCTGCATTGGGCCGCAATGCCACGCGGTAGGGAAAGCTCAGGCCCTGTTCCGCCAGCAGTCCGGCCAACGCGGCGAGCGCCCGGCCCTCAAAGTCCCAATCTATTCCTTGCAGCGCCAGCACATCCGGCCGCGCGGCAGTGATGACCTCCGCAGCCGCGGCAACCTGCGGGTCGGTGCCGCGCTCGATATCGCGCAGCAGAAGCCCTGGCCCGTCGCGTGACAGTTCCGTGTTGAAGGTCGCGATGCGCAGGGTTTCAGCTTGGCCTGAGGCGGCGGCGAGTGTCAGAAGGAGGCCCGCTGCCAGCTGCCTCATGCAGTTTGCATCGCCGCATCAGCATCGCGGCCGGCGGCGCGGCGCTTTTGCGCGATCAGGCCGGAAATGCGCAGCATCGCCATGCCGCGCATGATCATCGAGGCCGGCACCAGCGCCCAGGCGCTGATCACCCAGATCAGCACATGCGGCGCGGCCAGCATTCCGGGGTCGACCAGTCCCGAGGCGAGCTTGACCGCGGCGGGCATTGCAAAGGGCAGCAGGATGCCGGCGACGATATTTATCCGCCCGTCGCGCTGAAGCCGCTGCACCACATCGCCGCCAGTGGTGGGGTCGAACAGGGGCAAGTTGACCCAGACATTGAAGGCGCCGTTACCCACCGGCCAGTTACCGACCCGGATCACCAACGCAAAGACGGCAATCGCCGCGCCGGCAATCGCACAGGCCAGCCCGGCGGCATCGCGCACCATCAGCACCGTGGCCTCGGGCACCTGTTGCGGCATCATCAGCACGGCCAGCTGCACCGGCGAGTAGGCAAAGTCCAGCTGGCTGCCCAGCCAGCCGCCCAGCCGCTGCACCAGCGCCGTCAGCCCTGTCGGGGCGTGCGGATGCGCTGCCAGCAGGCTCAGCGCGCCAACGGTGAGGGCTGCAGCGGCAAAGCGCATCCGGTTGATCGGCGGTGCGTTGCGGAATTCCACGAAGCTGGGGAAATGCGAGACGTATTCGCTGAAGGCCATGGCCGAGCCCAGCAAGGCAATGAACAGAACGATCTCAGGCGACTCGGTCGCGGCTGCCGGCAGAATCAGCGTCGGCATCGCAAACAGCATGGCCACCAGTATGCCGCGGATCGCCGCGCCTGTGATGCGTGCAAACACGTCTTCGTTTCCCTTCAAACCGGCGCGGGCGTTTTCGCCTCTGGGTCCGGATTTGAAGCCCCCCGGTAGGGTCCGGGGTGCTCTGCCTCATTATTGCCCTGATGGTGCCGGTTGGCGGTATTCCGCTCAAGGCCCGGCGGTGCGGCAGGGGGCACTTTGATTGCGGGACTGGTGCGGGATTGCATCAGCGCATTGGCACAGAGCTCGAAGGTCCGCGGGCGTGCTACCAGATGGTGTAGTTCCGCGATTTGGGGGCACAAGAGCAGCAAGACTGTTGATACGGCTTTTGACGCAGGGAGCGATTCTAGAGCGCGGCAAAAGAAAGAGCCGCCCGGGCGGGCGGCTCCAATGAGACTCAGGTATTGCAGCGGGAATCAGACCCAGGGGCGCTCCTGTGCCGCCTTTGCCTCGAAGGTCTTGATCGAGTCGGCTTTTTCCAGGGTCAGGCCGATATCGTCCAGCCCGTTCAGCAGGCAGTGCTTCTTGAAGGGATCCACGTCAAATTTGATCACGTCGCCGTCGGAGGTGGTGATCTCCTGCGCTTCCAGATCCACCGTCATGCGGGCGTTCTCGCCCTTCTCCGCGTCGGCCATCAGGATGTCGACCTGCTCCTGCGGCAGCACGATCGGCAGGATGCCGTTCTTGAAGCTGTTGTTGAAGAAGATGTCGGCGAAGGAGGTGGACACGATGCACTTGATCCCGAAATCGGCAATCGCCCAGGGCGCATGCTCGCGCGAGGAGCCGCAGCCGAAGTTGTCGCCTGCAATCAGGATCTCGGCGTTGCGGTACTGCGGCTTGTTCAGCACGAAATCATCGATCTCGGTGCCGTCGCGGTTATAGCGCATCTCGTCGAACAGATTCTTGCCGAAGCCGGTGCGCTGAATGGACTTCAGGAACACCTTGGGGATGATCATGTCGGTGTCGATGTTGACCAGCGGCATCGGTGCGGCAACGCCTTGGATCTTTGTGAACTTTTCCATGCTTCTGGCTCCTTACATCAGCTCGCGCACGTCGGTCAGCTTGCCGGTCAGGGCAGCGGCGGCGGCCATGGCAGGGGACACCAGGTGGGTGCGGCCCTTATAGCCCTGGCGGCCTTCGAAGTTCCGGATCGAGGTTGCGGCGCAACGCTCGCCCGGGGCCAGCTGGTCGGGGTTCATCGCCAGGCACAT
>JABXIA010000011.1 GCA_013373325.1 Paracoccaceae bacterium | reverse complement strand
GGCCCGCCCTTGCCTCCTTTCAGTTTTGGGATCAGATGGTGCAGGCTTTGCGGCGCGCCCTTTGGGATAGGGCGACCGCACAGCGGGCAGTTCGGATCAGACATGCACAGGCCTCGGATGGTTTCGTGCGGGCACTAGACACGCCGGCGGTAAGGGCTGGCAAGGGGATGGCATGACAGAGGCGCGGGACGCAGTGGTGATCGGAGCCGGGCCAGCAGGGCTGATGGCTGCCGAAGAACTGGGCCGCGCCGGGCACCAGGTGCTGGTGGCTGAGGCCAAGCCGTCAGCTGCCCGCAAGTTCCTGATGGCGGGCAAATCTGGCCTGAACCTGACCAAGGACGAGCCTTTCGAACAGCTGATTACCCGTTACGGTGAGGCGGCGGACTGGCTGGCGCCGATGATCCGGGACTTTGATGCGCAGGCCGTGCAGGTCTGGGCGCAGGGACTGGGGAGCGAGCTGTTCACCGGTTCTACCGGCCGAGTGTTCCCGAAAGTGATGAAAGCATCGCCGCTGTTGCGGGCCTGGCTGGGTCGCTTGGACGAGTATGGCGCGCAGATCCGGACCCGTTGGCGCTGGGCCGGCTGGGAAGGAGCGGCTCTTCTTTTTGAAACGCCAAGCGGTTCGATGCGGATTGAGGCGGGCGCCACCGTTCTGGCGCTTGGCGGCGCAAGCTGGGCGCGGCTGGGGTCGGATGGGGCGTGGCGGCCGCTGTTGCAGGAGCGAGCGGTAGAAGTTTCCCCATTCAAGCCTGCCAATGCCGGCCTGCTGGTGGAGTGGTCCAATCATATGGCATCGCAATTCGGCCAGCCGCTCAAAGGGATTGCGCTGCGGACGGGCGGCCAGGTTTCACGCGGTGAAGCGGTGATTTCGCAGCGCGGGCTGGAAGGCGGCGGCATCTATTCCGTCTGTGCCGCGGTGCGGGAGGGGGCGGTGTTGCATATGGATCTGCTTCCGGATCTGGAAGAGGCGGAAGTTGCCCGCCGCTTGTCGCGCCCTCGCGGCAAGTCGAGTTTCTCCAACCACCTGCGTAAGGCTTTGAAGCTGTCACCGGCTGCGGTGGCGCTGCTGCAGGAATTCGGGCGCCCGCTGCCGCAGGAGGCGCAGGACCTGGCAAGGCTGATCAAGGCGCTGCCGGTGAAACACGCGGGACTGCGCCCGTTGGACGAGGCGATTTCGGCCGCCGGCGGCGTTTGCCGCGATGCAGTGGATGGCAACCTGATGCTCAAACAAATCCCCGGAACTTTCTGCGTCGGGGAGATGCTGGATTGGGAAGCCCCGACGGGCGGTTATCTGCTGACCGCCTGCCTGGCCACCGGGCGGTGGACCGGACGGGCTGCGGCGAATTACTTGGCGAGTTCGGCCACTCGCTGAAACGCCTGGCGTTCCCGCATCCTCTTGCCGTAATCCTGCACTTTTTCACCCTCGACCGGGAACTTGGCGCTGCGCGCCCAGTTCAGGCAATGGGTGCAGATGATATCAGCGATAGTGAATTCCTCTCCCATCAGGAAGGGGCCTGCCATCTTGCTTTCCAGGCGCGACAGGTTGTGGGCAAACTCCCATTTGAGGCTGCCCTTCACCTCTGGCACCCGCTGTTCCTCCGGCAGGATGAAGCTGTGCCGGGCCGCGGCCCAAAGGACGGCATCGACCTCGTCCAGCAGCAGATGGGTCATCGCGTCCTGCTTGGCGCGCGCAATTGTGCCCGCGGGAGCCGTCAGCGTGCCGTGCTTGTCAGCCAGGTAGGTGAGAATAGCAGTCGAATCGGTGATGACCTCACCTTCCGCCTGCAGCACCGGCACCTTGCCAGAGACATTCAGCGCCTGCACTTCCGGACTGCGGGGGCCATGCTGATTCAGCTCATAGGGCTGCTCAAGCTCTTCAAGCGCCCACAGCACCCGAAAGGTGCGGGTAAGCGGAATACCGGTGACCGTATACATCGTCTTTCTCCTGTTCTTACCGTGCCATGATGGGCGGCGCTGTAAGGCGGTTCAAGCGGGACGGTGCGTTTCGGGATCAGCGGGCGCGGCTGAGCATGGCAAGCCGGATCAAAGCCCGCTCCATCAGGGCCAGCGCCGGCGCGGTTTGGCCGGCAGAACGCAGCGCCAGGTCGGTGTCGGTGATGATCGTCAGCGCAGTTTCCAGCCGGTTTGCCCCCCAGTTCTGGGCCTGCCGCAACATCCGGTCGCGGCGTTTGCCGTAGAGCGGCGGGCGCAGCTGACCGATGCCTTGGGCCGGGCCGCCGGGAGCGGAGGCGATGGTGTAGAGCGTGCGGAAATGCCGGGTGGCACCGATGCAGAGGGTCACGGCGTTGGTGCCCTGTGCCTGCAGGCGGCGGATCAGCGGGCCGATTTCGGGGCTGCGGCCCTCCGCGACCACGTTGAGCACGTCATCCAGCGCGGCTTCGGTCGATTGCGGGGCGACGGCGCCGATGTCGTCCAATGACAGCGGGCTGCTGTCGCCGTGTTTATAAAGCGCCAGCTTCTCGATCATGCGGGAAAAGTCGCCGGGGCCGATGTCATTGGCGATATCGGTCAGCGCCGACATGCTGTCGCCGGGCACGTCGCGGATGCCGGCCTCGCCCAGAATGCGTTCGATCTCGGCACGCGAGGGCGGGTCGTCGTAAATGCCAACCGCATAGGCGTTGCCGTGGCCTTCAAACGCCTTGCGCAGTTTGGAGGACGCTTTCAGCTGGCCGGCCGTGACCACGATCTGCGCATCACCCGGCTGCCATTCCTCCAGAGCTGCGGTAATGGCGGGTGTGGCGGAGTCGTTGGTACCTTCGACAAAAACCGCCCGGACACCGGGAAAGAACCCGACCGCCTTGACCGCATCCAAAAGCTGGGCCGGATCCTTGCGCAGATCGCCGCCTGGCAGGCGGGTCAGGCGCATTTCCTCCTCGGCGCCGGGGCCAAGCAGGGCGGCCAGCACCTGCTGCCGTTTCAAGGAAACGCGCATCGCGTCGGCGCCATAGATCAGGATGCCGGTCTTGCCGGGATCGGGCTTGGCGAAATAGCCGTCAGCTTCGCGCGGGGATAGCTTCATTCAGCAGCGGCGGAGAGATCCGCGGTTGCCAAAATCTGTGCGGTGATCTGGTCTGCCAGAACCACCATCAGCCGTTCATGCGCATCCCGTTCACCTGCCAGCGTTTCTATCGTGGTGCCGGTAGCAGAGTAGCCGGAGAAGTTCCGCACAGTGCCACTGGATGCAACTTTACCGTCAGACAAGCGGATTAGCGAAAAACTTGCGGTTCCGACGACAGAGTAACGGGTAATTTCGTTGTCCGCGGTAATTGCCTGACCTTCTTCCCGGGTGCTGAGCGTCAGATCAAGCGCATATGCAGGGCTGCTGCCCCGGCCCAGGCGCTGCTCAAGGTTCTGCACGAGGAAATAGGCGTCAGCTCCGCTGGCGCCCTTGATTTCCTCAGGGTCTTGTACTTCGATCCTGCCGTGCAGCTCAGACCCGGTTCCGCCGGGAGCGTAAACGGGTGTAAAGCCGCAGGCCGCAGCCACCAGGGGCAGGGCCAGCAGCAGGGTTCTGCGATCAAGCAACGACATTCACAATCCGGCCCGGCACCACAATTACCTTTTTCGGAGCGCCGCCATTCAGCGCCTTCTGCACAGCTTCGTGTGCCAGGGCGAGTTTTTCAACCTCTGCTTTGTCCAGATCCTTGGCGACCTCGATCTCGCCGCGGCGCTTGCCGTTGATCTGGATCGGCAGAGTCACGGTGGCCTCGACCAGCATCGTTTCGTCCGCAACCGGCCAGGGTGCCGTGGCGCAAAGGCCCTCGCCGCCCTGATGGTTCCAGATGTCCTCCGCCAAGTGCGGGGTCATTGGCGACATCATCTGGGCAAGAGTCATCACTGCTTCGCGCTGCGCCTTGTAGCCGGCCTTGGATTTGCTGAGTGTGCCTGTGAAGGCGTAAAGCTTGGCAATTGCTGCGTTGAAGCCGAAGGAATCGATGCCCAGTGTCACGTCGCGGATGCATTTATGCATCTCGCGCATCAGCTCCTCGTCTCCTTTACCTTCTGCGTTCCGATCCATTTCGCTGATCCGGTCGCACAGGTTCCAAACCCGGTTCAGGTGCTTATAGGCCGCCTCGGCACCGGAGGCGGTCCATTCCACATCCCGTTCGGGCGGCGAATCCGACAGCACGAACCAGCGGGCCGTGTCCGCGCCGAAAGACGAGATGATGTGCAGAGGGTCTACTACGTTGTTCTTGGACTTGGACATTTTAGCGGAGGGGATGATCTCCACCTCCGTGCCGTCCTTCAGGAAGCCCTTGCCGTCGCGCAGCTCCACTTCCTCGGGATAGTGGTAGACCGGGCGGTGATTGGCACCGGTGGTCTTGTAGATCGCATGGGTCACCATGCCTTGGGTGAACAGCGCATCAAACGGTTCGGCCGATTTCTGGGGCAGGTGGCCGCAGATCTGCATCGCGCGGGCAAAGAAGCGCGAATAGAGCAGGTGCAGAATCGCGTGCTCGATACCGCCTATGTACTGGTCGACGTTCATCCAGTATTCGGCCTCAGCCATGTCGGTCGGGGTTTCTGCGCGCGGCGCGGTGAAACGGGCGAAATACCAGGACGAATCGACGAAGGTGTCCATGGTGTCGGTTTCGCGCTGGGCCGGCTTGCCGCAGGACGGGCATTCACAGTTACGCCAGCTTGGGTGGCGGTCCAGCGGGTTGCCTGGCACCGAGAAGTCGATGGCCTTGCCGTCTTCGTCATAGGGCAGGGCGATCGGCAGATTCTCTTTCTTCTCGGGAACCACGCCGCAGTCTTCACAATGCACCACGGGAATCGGGCACCCCCAGTAGCGCTGGCGGCTCAGGCCCCAGTCGCGCAGGCGGTATTTGGTGACGCCCTGACCCCAGCCTGCCTTCTCCGCGAAATCAACGGTGGCGTTGATGGCCTCCTCGCCGGTTGCCTCGGTCAGACCGGCGAAGTGGTCGACCCAGCGGACCTTTTCGGTTTTTGCCGGCACAAAGGCTTCGTTTGCAACCGGAGTGTCATTGTCCAGCGCAAAGAACGTGTCGATGACTGGCAGATCATATTTGCGGCAGAAGTCCAGGTCGCGCTGGTCATGCGCCGGGCAGGCGAAGATCGCGCCGGTGCCGTAGTCCATCAGGATGAAGTTGGCGATCCAGACCGGCAGTTCCCACTGCGGGTTCAGCGGATGCTTTACGCGGATGCCGGTGTCATGGCCCAGCTTCTCGGCGGTCTCGATGGCTTCCTCGGTGGTGCCGCCCTTGCGGCACTCGGCGACAAACGCCGCAACCTCGTCCGATTCGGTCTCCAGCGCCTTGGCAATCGGGTGATCAGGCGAGATGCCGACAAAAGATGCGCCCATCAGCGTGTCAGGGCGGGTGGTGTAGACTTCAATCGGCTCACCGCCATCGGTGCGCTCAAACGAGAACTGCAGGCCGCGCGACTTGCCGATCCAATTTTCCTGCATCAGGCGGACCTTTGCGGGCCAGTTTTCCAAGCCGTCCAGCGCCGACAGCAGCTCTTCGGAGAAATCGGAGATCTTGAAGAACCACTGGGTCAGCTCGCGCCGCTCCACCAGCGCGCCAGAGCGCCAGCCGCGGCCGTTCTCGACCTGCTCGTTGGCCAGCACGGTCATATCGACCGGATCCCAGTTCACCACGGCGTTCTTACGGTAGACCAGCCCCTTCTCCAGGAAGTCGAGGAACAAAGCCTGCTGCTGGCCGTAGTATTCCGGGTCGCAAGTCGCGAACATGCGGGACCAGTCCAGTGACAGGCCCAGCGGCTTCATCTGCTCGACCATCGTGTCGATGTTCGAATAGGTCCAGTCCTTGGGGTGCCCGCCCGAGGCCATTGCAGCGTTCTCGGCCGGCATGCCGAAGGCGTCAAAACCCATCGGATGCAGCACGTTATGGCCGGTGGACAGTTTATAGCGCGCGATCACGTCACCCATCGTGTAGTTGCGCACATGCCCCATATGCAGCTTGCCCGACGGGTAGGGGAACATCTCCAGCACGTAGTACTTCGGCTTGCCGCCGGTACGCTTGGCCTGGAAGATCCCGGCCTTTTCCCAGGCGTCCTGCCATTTTGCTTCGATTTCGGTGGCGGAGTAACGCGGCATCAGAGCGGTCCTTTGCATAAAAACGCCGGGCTGGTGGCCCGGCGCTTCTGATAATGGGGTTTTGCTGGTGTTTCCAGAGGGCAGCGCGTCAGAGTTTTCCGTCAGCGATGCGCAGCTGGCGCGCGCGGGACAGAATGGCATCCTCGACCGCGCGGGTGGTGCTGGCGCTGACTGGGCCGCCCTTGGATTGCAATGCAACATTCAGGGAGCGTGCGTCCAGCGCCGGATCCTTGATGTGAATGGTGGCACGGTACGACCGTCCGCCGCCGGGCGGGGTGCCGTAGCCGGTCACGATAACCCCGGTGAAGGGATCAACCGACTGAACCGGCAGGAAGCTCAGCACATCCAGGCTGGCGGTCCACAGGTAGCGGTTCACCCGAACGGTCTGGTCCGGCTTCGCATTCAGGAAATCAAAGACGGAGGATTTCGTCGCTTCGCCCTGAATTTCTTCCTTATGGCTGGTGGTCCGGGCTGTGCTTGCCGGCGCCTTGCCGCTTCTGTTGCCGCCGCACGCCGCCAGGCTGAGACAGATTGCACCCATCACTGATACCCGCAGGGTCTTTCCGTATTTCATAACCGCTCCCGGAGCCATTTTCTGCGCGAACACCTAACGCAAGCGGCGCCGGCGGAGCAAGGGCTTTGGTCTCTATGACTCTGCACCTGCGGTGGATTTCACATGTTGGGGGCGGGCTGAAGAGCGGATCAGGGCTGATTCAGGCCCCCAGGCTAGGCGGACTGTGGCAAAGCTGCACCATCCAGGGCCGCATCGTTTCGCCCGGCTTTCGCAAGTCTTGCCAAAACGGGGGCGAAAGAGCGAAACCCCTTGGCATACCCACGCCGGATTCCCCGGTTTGGGCAGTGGAATAGAAACCGAGGGAAAAACTATGAAAAAGGTTCTCTTCGCGACCACCGCGCTGATCGCCACCGCAGGCATGGCCGCGGCAGAAGTCAAAGTGTCCGGCTACGGCCGCTTTGGTCTGGACTGGAACGAAGCCAACGACGCAGTTGCAGGCACTTCCGACACCAACATCACCAGCCGTTTCCGTCTGCAGTTCGACGCGTCGACCGAAACCGACGGTGGCGTGACCGTTGGCGGCCGTATCCGTGCCCAGGCAGAAAGCCGTGACGGCGCTCCGGGCACCGCAGTTTGGTCCGCACCGCAGTTCCACGTCGCATACGGCGGCCTGCGTGTGAACGTTGGCAACATCTGGGGCGCGATCGACTCCGCACCGGGCCTGTACCTGAACACCACCTCGGTTGACACCGGCATCGACGGCATGGGCTTCAACTCCCTGGCCATCGGCAACAACTTCAACTGGGACACCTTCACCTCCGCAGGCGCTGGCCGCAACGGTGTTGAAGCGATCTACTCCGCTGGCGGCTTCACCGGTCACCTGTCCTACTCGCAGTCCAACGGTGGCACCACTCTGGGTTCCGCAGACGGCCTGCAGCGTACTGCTGTGATGGTGAGCTACTCCTTCGGTGACTACTTCGTGACCGGTGCGTACCAGTCCGAAGACAACGGCGCCGTTGTAACCAAGACCGACGGCAGCACCGAGAGCTCCGGCGACGGCATGGGCTTCTTTGCAATCGGCGGCGACTTCGGTCAGTTCGGTGCAACCCTGTCCTACGGCACCACCGAAACTGCTGACTCTGTGACCCTGGCAGGTGAAGCTGAAATCGGCGCAGCCTCGAACATCGTTGCGTGGGTGAACTCCACCGACATCGAAACCGACGTTGTTACTGGCATGGACCGCACCGACGGCACCTCCTTCGGCATCAACTACGAGTATGACCTGGGCGGCGGCGTGACCTTCGTTGCTGGCTACGTGAACACCGCAGCCGACACCAACGACAACTCCCTGCAGGCAGGTCTGCACTTCAGCTTCTAAGCTGAAGCACGCCTAGCGTGAATTTTGGGGCGGGTTCCTTCGGAGCCCGCCCTTTTCTTTTGCCCCTTAACATTTCCCGGCAAACAGTGTTTTTTGCGGCCAAACAGTGATGAGGCCGGACCCATGCCGCTTGCAGAGATCAAATCCAGAATTGCCAAGGCTGAAGCTAAGGCGGGACGCGCACCGGGCAGTGTGCAGCTGATTGCGGTGTCCAAGGTGCAGCCGAACGAGCGGGTGCAGGCTGTGCTGGAGGAGGGTCACCGCTGTTTTGGCGAGAACAAAGTGCAGGAAGCGGCCGGCAAATGGCCGGATTTTGCCGAGCAATTTGACGGCATTGACCTGCACTTGATCGGCCCCCTTCAAACCAACAAGGCGCGCCAGGCGATGGAGCTGTTTGACAGTATCCACTCGGTGGACCGTCCCAAACTGGCCAATACAATTGCGCGCTTGGCGCAGGAGCTGGGGAAATGCCCGGACCTGTTTATCCAGGTGAACACTGGCGAAGAGGAGCAGAAAGCAGGCGTGATGCCAGCCGATGCGGATACCTTTATTGCCGAGTGCCGCAATCTGGATTTGCCCGTGAAGGGCCTGATGTGCATCCCGCCGGTCGACGAAGAGCCGAGTCTGCATTTCGCGCTGCTTGCCAAGATTGCAGAGCGCAACGGCTTGCAGGGCTTGTCCATGGGGATGAGCGGTGATTTCGAGAAAGCGATTGCCCTTGGTGCGACGCATGTAAGAGTCGGGTCGGCAATTTTCGGCGACCGAACGTACTGAGGCGTAAACTTAAAAAGAGAATTTTTGCCACGGCTTTTAGAGAAGCCTTGTTGCGTCAGGTCACCGGCAGGTCGGGAACACTGATCCGTGTGCCAATCTGCACCCTGGCGGCGAGCCAGTGAAGATTCTTCCTGGAAAAAGCGATACACCCTTCAGTCGGGTAACCGGGACGCCGCCATTGATGGATAAAAATGGCAGATCCCTTGCCTGGAATGGCATCCGGCCAGTTCCAGTCGGTGATTATGACCAAATCGTAAAGCGGATCGGATCGGCGCAGTTTTTCGTGGCTGTGTGCGTAGGGTGCCCGAACCTGAAGGTTATAGCAATCGTCGCGGGCGTCATCAGACCATAAATCATTGGGACCGATGGGTTTCGCCCAGGGCGCCGGCGGGGGCAAGCGGTCCGGCCGGTAGAGCATCCCGGCGACTCTGTGAGTGCCTATTGGCGTCGCACCATCGCCTTCGCGCTTTCTGTCTGACAAGCCGCCCTTGCCGATTGTGCACGGCAGCACCCGACCCAAAAAACGGACGCCTGCCGGGGTCAGAACCAAGTCGGAAGGTGTCATTACAGTATATGCCCGGACTTGCGGGCCTTGGTGGCCAGGTAATGCTGATTGTGGGCGTTTTCCCCCACTTTCAGTGGCACCCGTTCAGCCACTTGAATGCCCGTTTTCTCCATCATCGCGATCTTGTTGGGGTTGTTGGTCAGCAGCCGCACCTGTGAGAAGCCCATTTTCTTCAGGATTGCTGCGCCTAAGCGAAAGTCCCGTTCATCATCTTCAAAGCCCAGACGGTGGTTGGCTTCGACAGTGTCAAATCCTTGGTCTTGCAGCGAATAGGCCCGCATTTTGTTGGCCAGGCCAATGCCGCGGCCTTCTTGATTGAGGTACAGAAGCACGCCTGCGCCTTCTGTTCCCATTTGTGCCAGCGCGCCGTGCAGCTGCGGTCCGCAGTCGCATTTCAGTGAGCCCAGAACATCACCGGTGAAACACGCCGAATGAAGTCTGGCGAGCACTGGTTTGCTGCGGTCGGCGCGGCCGATTTCCACCGCATAGTGCTCTTCTGCGCCGTCTTCAGGCCGGAAGATGTGGAGACGCCCTGCCTCGGCAGCCGTCATTGGCAGTCGGGCCGCGGCCACCGGGTGCAGCGGCGAACTTTCGCTGAGCAGCGGTGCGGCGGCACTTCGGGAAATGGTGGTTAGCCCGTAACCGATTGCGAAATCAGCCGGGCTGTTCAGTGGAACAAGCGCTGCGGCAGGCAGAAGCCGTGCGGATTTCACCAGGGCAATAGCCAGCCGGTGCAATTCCGCATTGCCGTCACGCAGGCTGGACAACGGGCCTTTCATCGGTGTGTTCAGGTCATCTGCCGGGTCGGCCAGCGCCTGAATCCAAGCCAAGCCTTCGGACACGGGCACTGCTACACGGGCGGTATCTTTGTCATAGACCCGTGCCTTCAGTGTTTCCGCGCGGCGGGCGGTCAATGCCAAGGACAGCTGCCCTAAGGAGCGCATCTCCGCAAGACGGGCTTCAGTCAGCGCTTCCACGGCAATTGCCAGTGCGGCATCTCTGCCGGCTGTCAGCACAACCGGCAATCCCATGCGCAGATCGACCCGGGCGCGGGCCAGCAGTTCGATCATTGTGGGCATCAGGCTCATGCGGGGCATCCGATGTTATTTTGTAACAAAGCTTGCTGTCTTTACGCCTAAATGCGACGGATGTGAAATAATTTCCATGCCATGGACACGTCGGCGTGAGAGTTTTGCAGCAAATCTTGCCGCGGGCGCAAGGGATGCGCATGTGTGGTCAAGAGAACAGGAGGGCGAGCCGATGGCGCAACTGAAGAAAATTCTGCTTGTTGACGACGACGAGGACCTGCGCGAGGCCTTGAGCGAGCAGTTGGTGATGACCGAAGACTTCGATGTGTTCGAGGCAGAGAATGGCCAAAGCGCGATGGAGCGTGCCAAGGAAGCCCTGTACGACCTGATTATCCTGGATGTCGGCCTGCCTGATACAGACGGGCGCGAATTGTGCCGCCTGATGCGTAAGCAAGGGGTGAAATCGCCGATCCTGATGCTGACCGGCCACGACACTGATGCAGACACGATCCTGGGTTTGGATGCTGGCGCGAACGACTATGTGTCCAAGCCCTTCAAGTTTCCTGTGCTTTTGGCCAGAATTCGGGCACAGCTGCGCCAGCACGAGCAGTCAGAGGATGCTGTCTTTGCGCTTGGCCCCTATACGTTCAAACCGTCGATGAAACTCTTGATCACAGAGGATGAGCGCAAGATTCGGCTGACGGAGAAAGAAACCAATATTCTTAAATTCCTGTACCGCTCCAGCGACGGCGTGGTGCCGCGTGACGTGCTGTTGCATGAAGTCTGGGGCTATAACGCGGGGGTGACCACCCATACGCTGGAAACCCACATTTACCGCTTGCGGCAGAAGATTGAGCCTGATCCCTCGAATGCACGCCTGCTGGTTACGGAGTCTGGCGGATACCGCTTGGTTGCCTGAAACTGCTGGCATTGAGCCAGATCAAAGAGGGACCCTAGGTTCATCTTTAGAGTTGCCCTGCTCCCGCGCATTTCCGGGTCATGATATGCACCTCCCTGTTGGACTTGGCCGGGCTTTATGTCCGGCCATTTTTTGTTGCTGTTGACTGCTTGGCGGGAAAACGCCTCTGGCGCTTAGAGTTTCACACAGGCAGTATCGCCGCCAAATATGCATAACTTTATGAGGCGCGCGATGCCATTTACTCTTGCCACCTGGAACATCAACTCTGTCCGTCTGCGCGAGCCGATCGTGCAGAAGCTGTTGCAGGAGGAAGGGCCGGACATTCTCTGCCTGCAGGAATGCAAGAGCCCGGTGGAGAAGATCCCGTTGGAAGGCTTTGCCGCGCTTGGCTACCCCCATATGATCGGTCGCGGCCAGAAGGGCTACAATGGTGTCGCCATTCTGTCGCGGCTGCCGATCGAGGATATCGGCGACAAGGATTTTGCCGGTCTCGGCCATGCCCGACACGTCGCAGGCCGGCTGGAGAACGGAGTGGTTATCCACAATTTCTATGTGCCCGCAGGCGGCGATGTGCCGGACAGGGAGCAGAACGAGAAATTCGGCCAGAAACTGGACTACCTTACAGATATGCGGGACTGGTTCCACGCGGAGAAGCCGGAGAAGTCGATCCTGGTCGGCGACCTCAATATCGCTCCGCGGGAGGATGACGTCTGGGACCACAAGAAGCTGCTGAAGATCGTCAGCCATACGCCGGTTGAAGTGGAGCATTTTGCAGAGGTTATGGACGCGGGCAACTGGTCCGATGTGACCCGCGCCGATATCCCGGAAGGCCGTCTTTACAGCTGGTGGAGCTACCGGGCCAAGGACTGGGATGCCGCCGACAAGGGGCGCCGCCTGGATCATGTCTGGGCGACGCCGGACATCAGGCATGCGGCGCATTCCAGCCGCATCCTCCGCGATGCCCGCGGCTGGGAGAAACCCAGCGATCACGCGCCGGTGTTTGCGACCTTTGACCTCTGACTGCGGGCGGAGCCCTCCCGCCTGATCGCGAACATCCGCCGGATGTTCCCTCGCAATTGGGCATGGCACCGCACTGCCGCGCCTTGCAGAACCGCCGCGCCCGGCCCGACGCCGCAAGGGAGCCGGCAAGCCTGGGCCTTCAGCGGGGCGGGAGCAGCCCGGGTCAGCGCAGCCAGCGGGCATAGCCGGGGTGTTCGTCCTGCATGTCCTGGTACAGCCAGGCCATCCGGTCCACGAACCACAGCTTGCCGCCAATCATCAGGATCAGCCCGGCCAGGGCGGTCCCCGGGTTCAATGCCCACAGGCCGTGAATCCAGGGGATAACGCCTATGCCTGACACCCAGGCCAGGCCTTTTGCCCACATTTCGTGATGCCGGGGAACGGGAACCTGTGCCCGGTTCAGAAACACCCGTTCGCCAAATGTGCCGCGCGAGGCCCAGTTGTCCGTGCTGGCAGGCGGCGCAAAGGCGCGCGGGTTCCACCAGGCCCATGCCAGCACCAGCAGAACCGGCAGCAGGGCGCCCCAGCCCAGCCAGACTCTTGACCAGATGGCCAGGGTCATCAGCGGCAGCACCGACATCCGGCTGAAAACGCTCCACGGGTTTGCATGCCGCGCCCAGGCGGCGTCGTCCATCTTCATCAGCCGCTCTGACGCAGCGAAGAGATCGAATCTGGGGCGGGCCATTGGCAAACTCCTCTCTTGGTTTCCGGCGCGCAGGATTCCATATAGGGGACAAGTTCCTAGCGGAGAACAATCTGATGAGTGAAATTCTTGGCAGCGCCGCACCGGCGGATGACCTGATTAAAGACGTGACCGAAGCCACTTTCATGCAGGATGTGGTGGAAGCATCCATGCAGGCACCTGTAATTGTGGATTTCTGGGCGCCCTGGTGCGGCCCGTGCAAGACTCTCGGCCCGATGCTGGAGGCGGCAGTCACCAGGGCCAAGGGCGCGGCCACTATGGCCAAGATCAATGTGGATGAAAACCAGCGGCTGGCCCATGCACTGGCCCAGCAGGGCTTGCCACTGCAGTCGATCCCGACAGTTGTGGCCTTCGTGCAGGGCCGACCTGTCGACATGTTCCAGGGTGCGCTGCCTGCATCCGAAATCGATGCCTTTGTGAAGAAGGTGATTGAGGCCGCAGGCGGCACTGCCGATGGCGGCCTCGGGGAGGCGCTGGAAGCGGCAGAGCAGATGCTGACCGAAGGTGCTGTCGCAGATGCGGCCCAGACCTTCGCGGCGATCCTGGGCGAGGATGACAAGAATGCTGCCGCCTATGGCGGGCTGGCGCGCGCCCACATCGCGCTGGGTGATCTGGATCAGGCCGAGGCGGTTCTGAACGGCGCGCCTGCTGAGATTTCCAGCGCGGCGGAGATCGAAGCGGTCCACGCGCAGATCGCGCTGGCGCGGCAGGCAGAGAATGCCGGTCCGGTGGCTGAACTGCGGGCAGCGGTGGACGCCAGCCCGGATGACCTTCAGGCGCGTTTCGACCTGGCACAGGCGCTGCATGCGGCTGGCGATGCGGAGGCAGCGGTAACGGAGCTGCTGGAGCTGTTCCGCCGTGATCGCGAGTGGAATGACGGCGCCGCCAAGACGCAGCTGTTTACAATCTTCGATGCGCTCAAACCGAACGACCCGGTGGTGCTGAACGGGCGCCGTAAGCTCAGCTCAATGATATTTGCCTAAGACCGGGGCAGCACTACACTCTGTCCCATGATCCAGCCTGCCGATTTGCCGGACACGATCGCCGTGTTTCCCTTGCCCGGGGCGCTTCTGTTGCCCCGGTCGCGCTTGCCCTTGCACATCTTTGAGCCGCGATACCTGCAAATGCTTGAAGATACGCTGAAAACCCGGCAGCGGCTGATCGGTATGGTGCAGCCTTGCCCTCCCCCGCACGGCAACGGAGAGGAGCTGCATAGCATCGGTTGCGCCGGACGGGTGACGCAATTCTCTGAAACAGAAGACGGCCGGTACCTTGTCACTCTGTCGGGGGTCTCCCGGTTCAGGATCACCCGTGAGACAAATGGATTCACGCCTTACCGGCGCTGTGATGTCAGCTGGGCAGGGTTTGACAGGGATCTGGGGCGTTGCGAGGCGGATGAAACCCTTGACCGGCCTTCCTTCCTGGATTTGCTTGACCGTTTCTTTTCCGCCCGCAACCTGTCGACAGATTGGGAGGCGCTGAAGGATGCGGATGACGAGTTGCTGATCAATTCACTCGCGATGCTGCTGGAATTTGATCCCGAGGATAAACAGGCCTTGCTCGAAGCGCCCTGCCTTGCCACAAGACGGGAAACGCTTGTCACTTTGATCGAGTTTGCCCTGCGCGGCGGCTCTCAGGAGGAAACCCTGCAATGACCGAGACACAGGCGCCTGCCTTTGACCGGCGGATGCTGGAAGCACTGGTCTGCCCGCTGACCCAGACAGTGCTGGAATACGACGCCCAGGCGCAGGAGCTGGTTTCGCGCGCGGCCAGCCTGGCCTTCCCGATCCGCAATGGGATTCCGGTGATGCTGGTGGATGAGGCGCGCGAGCTGGACTGATCCGGCCGGCGGCACTAATTCCGCTTAAATCGCCTGCCCTTTCAGCAGCCGCGGTAAATCGCCGGTCAGGCCTGCCGCCTCGCGCACGAAACCGCGGCGCAGGCCGGGGACGGCCCCCGCAAGCCCCATGCCGATGTCCCGGCCTAGCCGAAGCAGCGGGTTGTCGTTGGAAAACAGCCGGTTGAAAACGTCAGTTGCGGCCGCAAGCGAAGCGGTGTCGAACCGGCGCCATTGCTGATAGCGCTCCATCACCAAGGAGGAGCCGATATCTTCGCCGCGCCGTGTCGCCTCGGTGATCACTTCTGCCAATGCCCCAACATCGCGCAGACCCGCGTTCAGGCCCTGGCCGGCAATCGGGTGCATGCCGTGCGCGGCATCGCCGATCAGCGCTAGCCGGTCGCCGATGAAACTGTTGGCGATGGTCAGATTCAACGGGTAGGTGAAACGTTTCCCGGCCAAGGAAATCTCCCCCAGGAAATCGCCGAACCGGGGCCGCAGCGCCTGGATATAATCCGCGTCATCCAGGGCGTGGATTGCCTTGGCGGTTTCGGTCCGCTCGCTCCACACAATTGATGACCGGTTGCCTGGCAGCGGCAGAATTGCCAGCGGCCCGGGCGGCATGAAGAACTGATGGGCAATGCCGTGGTGCGGCTTTTCGTGGTCGATGGCGCAGACCAGCGCGGTCTGGCCATAGTCCCAGCCGGTCCTTTTGATACCGGCCCGCTGCGCGGTGCCGCTTCGGCGCCCGTCGGAGCCGACAAGCACCTGGCCGCGCAGCTCCCCGCCGTTATCCAGCGCGACTGTCACGCCGGTCTGATCCGGCGCCTGCGCGACCACGGTGCGTCCAGACACCAGGGTAATCCGGGGCGCATCCTCCATCGCCTGCAGGAAGGCGCGGCGCAAGAAGCGGTCCTCGACCATATACCCCATCGGGCCTTCTTCCAGCTCCGCATGGTCGAAGTGGATGAAAAACGGCGACGGCCCGTGGCCCGCGTGGCCGTCCGTCACCTTGATCTCCAGCATGGCTTGCGCGTTGTCCCCGACATGCTGCCAGACTCCGGTCTGCTGCAGCAACCGCTGCGAGGCCAGCGCCAGCGCATAGCCGCGGCCGTCGAAACCCTCGTCGGCCAGTTTGTCTGGAGTCAGCGAGTCGACGACGGTAACGCTGTGGCCGGTCTGAGCCAGGGCCAGGGCCAGCGCCGGACCGTTCAGCCCGCCGCCTACGATCAGGATATCGGACGCATTTTTCATGCCCCGCAATATGCGCCTGCTGACGGGATTGTCCATGCAGGAAGCGCGGGATTGTGCCTGCGTCCTGCTGCCGCTACCGTCACCGGCAGCTGCCAAGGGGAGAGTTGCTGATGCAAGACTGGCTGACGATGACTGCCGCCGATCTGGGACGCGGGATTGCGGCCGGTGAAATCGGCCCGGTGGCACTGACGCGCTGCTATCTGGACGCTATCGACGCGCATTCCCTGAAAGACCGGATCTACACGCAGGTGACCCATGACCGCGCGCTGGCGGAGGCGGAAGCGGCTGAGCAGCGCGCCGGTCTGGGTTTGCGCCGCTCGCTGCTGGACGGGGTGCCGATCAGCTGGAAGGACCTGTTCGACAGCGCAGGCACTGCAACCGAATCCGGTTCGGATCTGCTTAAGGGGCGAGTGCCGGATCAGGATGCGGCCGTGCTGTCCAATGCAACGCTCATGGGCACGGTCTGCCTCGGCAAAACCCACATGAGCGAGCTGGCGTTCTCCGGCCTTGGCTATAATCCGGTCAAGGAAACACCGCCCTGCGTGAACGACCAGAAGGCCGCGCCCGGCGGATCATCTTCCGGTGCGGCTGCCTCGGTGGCATATGGGCTGGCGGCGGGCGGCATTGGCTCTGATACGGGCGGTTCGGTGCGAATCCCCTCTGCCTGGAACGATCTCGTGGGGCTCAAGACAACTTCTGGCCGGATCACGCTGGAGGGTGTCGTGCCGCTGTGCCTGAAGTTTGACACCGTCGGTCCGCTGGCCCGGTCAGTCGAAGATGCTGGGCTGCTGCTGGGCGTGCTGGAAGGAACCGGGGGGCCTGACCTGCGCAACCCAGGCTCACTGAAAGGCCGACGGTTTGCTGATTTGCAGAACGTGGCGCAGGACAATCTCGATCCTAAAGTTGCCGCCGCCCACATCGAAACTCTGGAAAGGCTGAAATGCGCGGGGGCAGAGATCGTGCCGCTTGAGGTGCCTGCGCTGGACGAGGCGATGGGCCTCAGCCCGATTCTCTACACCACTGAGGCCTATGGATTGTGGAAGGACGTGATCGAGGCGTCTCCGCAGCTGATGTTCCCGGAAATTCTGGAACGCTTCCGCTCCGGTGCGCAGTTCAGCGGCCCGGACTATGTTGCGGCCTGGGCCAAGCTGGAGCAGTGCCGGATGGCCTGGGATCAGGCGGTGGCCGGATTTGACGCGGTGCTCAGCCCTGTCTCGCCGATCCTGCCGCCCAACCTGGACCGGCTGAAGAGCGACCACGACTATTATGTCCGTTCCAACCTGATGGCGCTGCGCAACACCCGGATCGGCAACCTGATGGGGCTGTGCGGCCTGTCGCTGCCCACCGGCAACCCCAGCTGCGGGCTGCAGGTGCTGGGGCAGCCGGACTGCGAGGAAGCCCTGCTGCGCACCGGCGCCGCGATCGAGGCTGCTTTGGCCTGAAAGCCACATTCGGTCCATCGGCCGCATCACCGGGTGGACGCGTCCGCCCGCCCCCTGTAACCTTAGGCGCAAACGGGGCGCCAATGATCCCGTGACCGAGGCACAAGATATGGATTTTCCTGAGCGGTTTTCGAACCTGCCAGCCTATGCGTTTCCGCGCCTGCGGGCGTTATTGGACCATCACACCCCCGGCGGGGATGTGGTGCATATGACTATTGGCGAGCCGAAACATGCGTTTCCGGCCTGGGTCACCGATGTCATCGCAGAAAATGCCGCCGGGTTTAACCATTACCCCAACAACGACGGCACGTCGGAGCTGCTTGGTGCGATTTCGGACTGGATCAACCGCCGCTACGGTGTGACTGCGGATCCTGAAACGCAGATCATGGCGCTGAACGGCACCCGCGAGGGTCTGTACAATGCCGCCATGGCGCTGTGCCCGGAGCAGAAGAACGGGCAAAAGCCGGTGGTGCTGATCCCGAACCCCTTCTACCAGGTCTATATGGTGGCGACGATTTCTGTCGGGGCCGAACCTGTGTTTGTCCCCGCGACGGCAGCGACCGGCCATCTGCCGGACTATGAAAACCTGCCGGAGGATGTTCTGAACCGCACGGCGGTCACCTACATCTGTTCGCCCGCAAACCCGCAGGGCGCCGTGGCCTCGCGCGCGTACTGGACCCGGCTGATCCAGCTTGCAGAGAAATACGATTTCCGCATCTTCGCGGATGAATGCTACTCCGAGATCTATCGCGATGCGGCCCCCGTGGGTGCGCTGACCGTCGCGCAGGAATTGGGCGCCGATCCCGAACGTGTGGTGCTGTTCAACTCGCTTTCGAAACGGTCGAACCTGCCGGGGCTGCGCTCCGGGCTGATCGCCGGCGGGCCGGAGACCATCAAGCGGGTCAAACAGCTGCGCGCCTACTCCGGTGCGCCGCTGCCGGGTCCCTTGCAGGCCGCCGCCGCCCGGGTCTGGGCGGATGAGGCGCATGTGGCGGAGAATCGTGCGCTCTATCAGGAAAAATACAAAATTGCGGATGAGGTCTTTGACGGCCTCAACGGCTACATGGCGCCCGAAGCGGGCTTCTTCCTTTGGCTTCCGGTGGAAAACGGCGAGCAGGCCGCGCTGAAGCTGTGGAAGGAAACCGGGGTGCGGGTGCTGCCCGGCGCCTATCTGGCGCAAGGCGCGACCGGCCAGAACCCGGGCGAGACTTACATCCGGGTGGCGCTGGTCGCCCCCGCCGAGGACACCCGCGAGGCGCTGAGCACGCTGCGCGGCTGTCTTTACTGAATTCTGCTGAGCGGCCCTTGGCTGGGGGCCGCGCAGCCAAAACCAAGAACGGACAGGCCTTTGACCTTGCGGTGAACAGCGGGGCAGGGGCGAATGAAACGGAACTGAGGTAGGCATGGCATTTCAAACCCGCAGCCGCGATCCGCTGCTCGACAGCAATATGCAGGCGGCCATTGAAAAGCGCGGCAAGGAACTGATCGGGATTGCCCTGATCCTAGTGGGGCTGATGGTTGCGGCCATGCTCGGCTCCTACACGCCCGAAGACCCGAACTGGACGGTGTCCACCGACGCGCCGGTGCAGAACTGGCTGGGCCGCCCGGGCGCCTCTGTCTCCTTTATCCTGATCACCCTGTTCGGCAAGGCCAGCTGGGCAATGCCGCTGTTCCTGGTGGCCTGGGGCCTGCGGTTTGTGCTGCACCGGGGCGAGGACCGCGTGGTCTGGCCGCTGCTCTTGTCGGTGCCCTGGCTGCTGGTGGTGTCCCTGCATATGGAAACCCTGAACGCCAGCACCAGCTGGCAGCAGAACTATGACTTCGGTCTCGGCGGCATGGTTGGCTACACCTTCCTGGGCGCGCTGCTGGCGCTGCTGCCGGTTGGCCTGCACTTCATGGTCAAGATCATGTCCCTGCTGAGCGCTGTGGGTATGCTGGCGCTTGGCTGCGTGGTGCTGGGCTTCACCTGGCCCGAGGTCAAGAAAGGCCTGCACAAGGTGATGATCGGGCTGATCCTGGGCTATGGCGCCGCAGCTGCGCTGCTGGGCCGCGGTGCTTCCAGCGGGCTGCAGGCCGCAATGACCTACCGCAAGGAACGGGCCGAACGTATGCATGACGACGGAGCGGAGGCCTACGCAGGCGCCGGCGACGATCCCGAGATGTTCGAGGACTATGCAGAAGATACCTATGCGGCTGATAGCCTTGAGGAGGAGCCCGAGGCGCCCTCCAAGGGTGGGCTGTTGTCGCGTGTTCCGGGGCTGATCCGCCGGGCTGCTCCTGCTTCGTCGGCACCTGAAGAAGCTTACGCGGCCGATCTGCAATATTCCGGTGAAGAGGAATATGACGATGGGGCTGATGGCGAAGACCGGATCTCCAGGAAAATTGCCAACGCGGTAAGGATTCGCCGTGCGGCTGATACCCCGCCGGAATTGGATCCGAACCTGCCGCTGACAAAGGGCCGCGGAAAACGGCCGGCACCTCTGATCTTCAATCCCGCAGCCGCACAGGGGGGACTTCCTGCAGAGCCGCCTCTGACCGCAGCACAAATGGCTGCGCCGCCAATGACTGAAGAGCCGCCGCTGTCTTGGCAGGCGGCAGAAGAAGAAGTTTATGTCCCGCAGGCGCCTGAAACTACCGAACAGCAGGAAGATGCCAGCGGCGGCTTTAACAGCGTGCCTGGGATGCTGACTCCGGACCATGTGCCGGCGGAGACCCTTCCTGAAGCAACGGCGTCGCTCCAGGACACGCTCCCAAAGCCCAAAGCACCGGGGCCGATGCTGACCGTTGATCTGCCGGTTGCTGAGCCGCGTAAGGCGGTGGTTGAGAAACCGGCACGCAAGCCGGTTCAGCCCTCAGCACGCGCCAGGGCAGAAGCCCAGCCCAACCTTGCGTTTGACGACAGCAGCAGTGATTTTGAACTGCCGCCGCTGAACCTGCTGACCAACCCGGTCAGCATCGAACGCCATCACCTGAGCGATGAAGCGCTGGAAGAAAATGCCCGGATGCTGGAAACAGTGCTGGATGACTATGGTGTGAAGGGCGAAATCGTCTCAGTTCGCCCCGGCCCTGTTGTCACCATGTACGAGCTTGAGCCCGCGCCGGGTCTCAAAGCCTCTCGAGTGATCGGACTTGCAGATGACATCGCGCGGTCCATGTCTGCGCTGTCGGCGCGGGTTTCGACTGTGCCTGGCCGCACTGTGATCGGCATCGAACTGCCGAACGAGAAGCGCGAGAAGGTGGTTCTGCGCGAAATCCTGTCTTCCCGTGACTTCGGCGATGGCAACCACGCGCTGCCGTTGGCACTGGGCAAGGACATCGGCGGCGATGCCATGGTTGCGAACCTCGCCAAGATGCCTCACCTGCTGATCGCGGGCACCACCGGCTCCGGTAAATCGGTGGCGATCAATACCATGATCCTGTCGCTGCTTTACAAGCTGACACCCGATGAATGCCGCCTGATCATGATCGACCCCAAGATGCTGGAACTTTCCGTCTATGATGGTATCCCGCATCTGCTTTCGCCCGTTGTAACCGACCCGAAGAAGGCGGTTGTTGCCCTCAAGTGGGTGGTGGGCGAGATGGAGGACCGTTACCGCAAGATGTCCAAGATGGGGGTGCGTAACATCGCCGGCTACAACGGCCGGGTGAAGGAAGCGCTGGCCAAGGGCGAACTGTTCTCGCGCACTGTCCAGACCGGGTTTGATGACGACACCGGCGAGCCGGTGTTTGAGACCGAAGAGTTCGAACCCAAGGCGCTGCCCTATATCGTGGTGATCGTCGACGAGATGGCCGACCTGATGATGGTCGCGGGCAAGGAGATCGAGGCCTGCATCCAGCGCCTGGCGCAGATGGCGCGAGCCTCGGGCATTCACCTGATCATGGCAACCCAGCGTCCGTCTGTGGACGTAATCACCGGCACCATCAAGGCCAACTTCCCGACCCGGATTTCCTTCCAGGTGACCTCCAAGGTCGACAGCCGCACCATCCTGGGCGAGATGGGCGCTGAGCAGCTTCTGGGCATGGGCGACATGCTGTATATGGCGGGCGGCGCCAAGATCACCCGCTGCCACGGTCCGTTCTGTTCGGATGAAGAGGTCGAGGAGGTGGTCAACCACCTCAAGCAATTTGGCCCGCCGGATTATGTGGGCAGTGTGCTGGATGGCCCGGATGAGGACAAAGCCGACAATATCGACGCGGTGCTGGGCCTGAACACTGGCGGCAATACCGACACCGAGGACGCGCTCTATGACACGGCGGTTGCCATTGTGATCAAGGACCGCAAGTGCTCCACCTCTTACATCCAGCGCAAGCTGGCGATCGGCTACAACAAGGCCGCGCGTTTGGTGGAGCAAATGGAGGACGAAGGTGTTGTCTCAGCCGCGAACCACGTTGGCAAACGGGAAATTCTGGTTCCCGAACAGTAAGCTGACGACTTCCTGCCGATGCCGGAGCCTTCGTGGCTCCGGCATCTTCACTTCTCCAGCGGCATACCTATGTTGAGGCAATGAAACGGATTGCACTTGCGCTTGCGCTGACCTTCATGGCCCCCGCGTCTTGGGCCGCAGAGAAACTAAGCCTCAATGAGATTTCCCGGTACCTGAATGGGATCTCCACGGCGTCTTCTCCCTTTACGCAGATCAATGATGACGGCAGCCTGTCCACCGGCAAGCTGTACATGCACCGGCCTGGCCGGATGCGGTTTGAATATGACGGAAAGGGTGGCGGCACCGTTGTGGCCGGGGGCGGCGCGGTGGTGATCCACGATCCGAAATCGAATCAGCCCCCTGAAACCTATCCGCTGAAGAGGACACCGCTGTCGATCATTTTGGACCGCAGAGTGGATCTGGGGCGAGCCAATATGGTGGTTGGGCACAGGTTTGATGGCACATCAACGATTGTTCGGGCGCAGGACCCGGAAAACCCGGACTATGGCAGCATCGAAATGATGTTCACAGGCAGTCCGGTGGAACTGCGCAAGTGGGTGATCCACGACGGCGCCGGAGGTCAGACGACCGTTATACTGGGCGCGATGGAAACCGGTGTTAAACTGTCCTCAAGCCTTTTTGTGACCACCGGCCGCTCTCGCTGAGCCAAGACCATCAGCCAAGAGAAGCTCGCTGCGCTGGCTCTGTTGCAGCGGCACGCGCCTAACTGTGTTCCCGCTGCTCCAACGGCGAAATGAACACGGAATCGCAGCGCGCATTGCGCGCTGCTTGTTCCAATGGTTGAGGGGGGCCAAAGGAAGCTTTTTAAGCGGCCGTGAGAGCCTGTGTTCTGTGTTTCAACGGAACTTGCGGCAGGTGGCCAGTTGCGCCTGGTATGTCTGGGCCCGCGTTTCGACCTGACCGGCAACGCGCATGAGCCAGGCCTTGGAGCGGTAACTGCCGCGGGCATAGCCGCTGTGGCCTTCGTGGTAGGCCAGATACTGGTTCCGTGCATCGTAAAGAGGGATGCCGTTCTTCTCGAGGCTCTTGCGCATGTACCAGCCCATGAAGTCCGTGGCGTCACCAATCCGGTCGCGTTTTGCACGCCGCCGCCCGGTGTCGCTGCGGTAATCGTCCCAGGTGCCGTCCAAGGCCTGGCTGTAGCCGTACGCGCTGGATTGACGCCCGACCGGGATCACCCCCAGCAAATACTGATGCGGTGTCCTGGCATCGCCACGGAAACGGCTTTCGTGATAGATCGTTGCCATCTGCACATGCACCGGCACGCCCCAGCGGCGCTGGGTTGCGCGGAAGGCTTTCAGGTATTCAGGCCGTTGCTGGATTATGCTGCAGGCGTTATCCAAATTGCGCGGTGGCGCTTTGTGCCCGCCTCCGCAAGACGCAACCGCCATGAGGAGAACGAGGGCGCTGATGAGTCTGCTCATTGCCTCTGCCCATTTTTTGTATTGGGTTTGTTTTGGGGCAAGTTTAGCGGATTGCCGCAGGCGAGGAAATCACATTTCCAGAAACGATTGCCCCTGCAGTTGCCGGAAAACCTCGCACCGAAGCGTAAATCTGCCGCGAGCGTCATCGCACCTATCGACGCGGCTCCAGCACATGCCGTCGCCCCTTTGCCAGACAGCAAGCAATAACTGTCAGAGAGCGAGCATTTGCTACTGTTAAAGCGGTCTCCACAGTTTGTTTCCCCGATAATTTGCCTCAAGAGTTGGACTTTTCCCCGGCGGACGCGCTATTTAGTAAGGACGAGGGCTAAAAAGACCATGATGAGAACACGCGCAAAATACAATCTTGGGCAGGTCGTCCGCCACCGGAAGCATCCCTTTCGCGGTGTCGTCTTTGATGTGGATCCTGAGTTCTCGAATACCGAAGAATGGTACGAGGCGATCCCGGAAGACAGCCGGCCGGTCAAGGATCAGCCGTTTTATCATCTTTTGGCCGAGAACGACCAAAGCTACTATGTTGCTTATGTTTCCGAACAGAACCTTGTTGCGGATTACTCGGGCGAGCCTGTCGGGCATCCCGATGTGCCTGAGATGTTTGGTCATTTTGACGGTGGTGCCTATTCTTTGCACTACCAGCTCAACTGATATCTTCACCCGGCTCTTTCGGGCCGAACCGCAGGCATCAGTAGCCCAAAGCACACCCGTCCTTGCGCGGATCGCTGCCGCCTTCCAGCACTCCAGAATTACTGATTCGGATCGCTTGCGCTCCTCCTAGCGGCGTGTCTGGAGTCTCAACTTTGTGCCCCAGCTCGCGCAACTGCTGGCAGACTGCGGTTGAATAGCCGCGCTCAACCTTCAAAACACCGCCGTCTGCAAAGCATCGCGGGGCATCGATTGCGGTTTGCAGGTCCATACCAAAATCCAAAAGGTTTGATACCAGCCTGGCGTGGCCGGTCGGCTGGTATCCGCCACCCATCACGCCGAAGGGCATGATCACGTCTTCACCCTGCTTCAGCATTGCCGGAATGATTGTGTGCATCGGCCGCTTGCCGGGACCGAATTCGTTCGGATGACCTTCCTCAAGCGTAAAGCCTGCACCGCGGTTCTGCAGCAAAATGCCAAACTTCTCCGAGGCGATGCCAGAGCCGAACCCGTGGAAGATCGAATAAATCAGCGACACGGTCATGCGGTCTTTGTCTACGACAGTGATATAGACGGTGTCCTTGTGCACAGCCTCGGTCAGCGGAGCAGCGGCGGGCATCGCGCGTTTTGGGTCAATCAGAGCTGCGAGCCTTGCAGCGGTTTCAGGCGAAAGCATATGGCCGAGCCGTGAGCTGTGGTCTGGGTCTGCCAGGAACCGGTTGCGCGCGTCATAGGCCAGTTTGGCCGCCTCCGCTTCGAGGTGCGCGCGCTCAGCCCCGAAAGGATCCAAGCTGCCAAGATCGAAGTGCTTGAGAATATTGAGGAGAAGGATTGCCGTCGCACCTTGCCCGTTGGGCGGGTGTTCGGCCAGGCAATTGTCTTTGTAACGGCCTTCGACCGGACACGTGGCAAAGCTTTCTGCGGCTTCAAAGTCCTGCATGGTGTGTGCACCGCCCAAAGCTGACAATGCAGCAATCATGTCCTCCGCCACTTCCCCTGAGTAAAACGCATCGCGCCCGTGCTTCGCAATCCGGCGCAGCACTTCGGCTTGGCCCGGCGCGCGGAACACCTCTCCGGTGCTCAGGGGGCGGCCGTCCTTCAGGTAATGCATACGTGCTGCGCCCTGCAGGGTTTCAGCACTGTTTTGCCAGTCAAAAGCGGTGCGGGGCGCAACTGGAACGCCATGTTCGGCGTAATGGATGGCGGGCTGCAGCAAGGTGTCCAGTCCTAGCTGTCCTTCACTTTCGGCAAGCCGGCAAAAGGCATCCATGGCGCATGGAATGGTCACTGCGTCCGCGCTGGTCAACGGCACCGCCGTCAGGCCCCTTGCTCGCAGGTCTGCAGGGCAAGCACCTGCAGGTGCGTGCCCTGATCCGTTCCATGCCTGGATGCCGTGTCCGGGTCTTGAGTGAAGGACAAAGCAGTCTCCCCCGATACCGGTCATTTGCGGCTCGCAGATGCCGAGCACGACTGCTCCGGCCAAAGCCCCGTCCATGGCATTGCCGCCGCGCTGCAGAATGTCCACAGCCACACGGGCCGCCAGCGGGTGCGAGGTGGCGCACATTCCGGAACCTGCAAAAACAGCCGAACGGCCGGGCAAATGGAAGTCTCGCATGGCTCTCTTTCCGTTTTGACACGCCAAACCTAGGGATGAGCCGCCTGAAGGCAAATCAAATTGCAGCCAGCTCAAGGCAGACGGTGCGTCACAGCGGTGAAGGAGAAGCAAAGGCTGTAGCGAGGTGTCCCCGGTGCCGTGCTCTGGTGGGGGCAAGAATGCACAGCACCAGGGGAAGCTCGTTTCAGCTACAGGTAAGGTTTCGCATATCTATTGGGCCGCGGTGGGCCGGGAATGCGGCGTGATTGTGGCGAAGCGTTAAAGTTGCGCCTAGTCAGCTGGGATGACCGCCAAATCGGTCTCAGGCTTCAGCTGAAGGGCTGGTGACTTGGATCTCAAAACAGAGTGACAGGTTGTTGCTGCCTTCGGAACGCTCATATTGGACCTGACTCGCGAGTTCCCGGATCAGAAACCAGCCAAATCCGCCTTCAGGCAAATTTTTGGCATGAACATTGACGTCAGCAGGCTTGCCTTCCGGAAGTTCTCCGTTCGGGTAAGGGGCGCCAGCGTCCTGAATGCTGACCCACAAGCGCTGTGGAGAGAGCTCTGCCTGGATTCGGACATCCCCAGGGTCATTCTCCGAATACGCATGCTCGACCACGTTGTTGACAGCTTCGGTCAGCGCGATTTGCACCTCGTCCGCTCGGGCCGCTGGAATTCCCAGGGTCCGCAGCCGGTCCACAACAGATGAGACGCCGGAGCGGGCATCCAGATTAGTGGCCGTGAACGAGCAGGCAAAGGTTTTTACCATCAATTTCTCGCTTTGCGCCGCCAGCGCAGTCGTCTTCAAGAGTTTGCGCTGGCAGGGGCGGTTGCTTCACTCAGCGAACTGTAGAGGTCAAAGATCGTGTCCATACGGGTCAGGCGGAAAACCTTCTCCACCATTGGTGTCAGACCGGCCAGGTCCAGTCTGCGGCTGCCGCCAAGTTGTTTCATGGCCGCGACGATCGCTCCCAGTCCGCTGGAATCAATAAACTGCACCTCGGACAGGTCCAGAATGACGCGCTCTGGTCCGGCTTCGGTTTCCGTGCGCATGTCTTCCTTGAACTGGATAGCCATGGCGGCATCAATGCGTTCGGCATTGACTTTGACGATCTGTGCACCGTCCGTCATGGTGGTCGTCAGGCTCATTTTGATCCCCCGGGATGTAACGTCATTAGACAGCACTCTAGACCGCAAAGCTTACTTTTCTGTAGGTATAATTTTGACGATTGGAGGAAAATTGCATGAAAGATGTTGTTATCGCCGGAGCAGCCCGGACCCCCATGGGCGGGTTTCAGGGCATGTATGACGGCGTGACGGCTGCGGAACTTGGTGGTGCTGCGATCCGGGCGGCGCTGGAAGGGGCTGGAACTGCCACCGTGGATGAAGTGCTGATGGGCTGTGTACTGCCTGCTGGCCAGGGTCAGGCGCCTGCACGGCAGGCTGGATTTGCTGCGGGACTGGACGAGGATGTTCCGGCCACCACGCTGAACAAGATGTGCGGTTCCGGCATGAAGGCGGCGATGATCGCTTTCGATCAGATTGCGCTGGGCCACGCGGACACGATGGTCGCCGGCGGCATGGAAAGCATGACCAACGCGCCCTACATTTTGCCGAAGATGCGCGGCGGCGCCCGCATCGGCCACGGCCAGGTGATCGATCACATGTTCCTGGACGGGCTGGAAGATGCCTATGACAGGGGCCGCCTGATGGGCACCTTTGCCGAGGACTGCGCCGAAAAGTACCAGTTCACCCGCGAGGCCCAGGACGAATACGCGCTGAAGTCCCTGTCCAACGCGCTGGAAGCGCAGGAAAGCGGCGCCTTTGACGGTGAGATCGCGCCCGTGACCGTGAAGACCCGCAAGGGCGAGGTGGTGACGGATGCGGATGAGCAGCCGAAATCGGCGCGCCCGGAAAAGATACCGACGCTGAAACCGGCTTTCCGTAAGGATGGCACTGTGACCGCCGCCAATGCGTCTTCCATTTCCGACGGTGCCGCGGCGCTGGTCCTGGCCTCTGCCGAGGCGGCCGAGGCGAAGGGCTTGAAGGTCCGCGCTCGCGTTCTCGGCCACGCCAGCCACGCCCAGGCGCCGGGGTGGTTCACCACCGCACCGGTGCCGGCCGCCCAGAAACTGCTCAAGTCCATCGGCTGGACCGTCGAGGATGTCGATCTGTGGGAAGTGAACGAGGCCTTTGCCGTCGTGCCAATGGCATTCATGCATGAAATGGGCATCTCTCGCGACAAGGTGAACGTGAACGGCGGCGCCTGCGCGCTGGGCCATCCGATCGGCGCCTCCGGCGCGCGGATCATGGTCACCTTGCTGAACGCGCTGGAAAAGCGCGGCCTGAAACGCGGCGTGGCCGCGATATGCATCGGCGGCGGTGAAGGCACGGCCATTGCGATCGAGCGGGTGTGATCTTCACCTTTGCAAAATACTCTCGGGGGTGAATTGACCGTCAGGTCAAGAGGGGGCAGACAGCCCCCTCAATACGTTTCAGGAGAGCTGCACATGCAGGTTGATT
>JABXIA010000023.1 GCA_013373325.1 Paracoccaceae bacterium | reverse complement strand
GTATGGACGTGGAGGTTCGAGTCCTCTCCTGGGCACCATTCCTTCAAAGAAACTTGCATCTTGAAACAAAGGCTAAATGCCTTGATCTGTCGGTTATTTTTGTCGACTGCATTTGAGGCCGCCCAGGTTTTTCCGCATGATGCCCACTTGCGCAGGTATTGCTCTGCGTTTAAAGGGACGGCACTTACTTGCCGCCATTGGCCGGTACACGTGGCATCGAAACCCGACTGATTGATCACCTTTGCGCAAGCATCGGTTCCGACCGCAATTGACGTTTGGTTCCAATCGGCTGATTTTGGAGCCTTGTTACTGGGTTACTGGCAGGGCCCGCGCAAGGCCGCGAAAAAGAAGAATGCCGGTGTAGCTCAGCTGGTAGAGCACGTCATTCGTAATGATGGGGTCGTAGGTTCGAGTCCTATCACCGGCACCATTCTTCTTCACCATTCCTGAAAATTTGACTTGGGAATCAACAGGGCCAGCGAAAGCCCCTAAGAAGCAACTGGCCCAGCGAAATCTGCCGACGCCAGCTGCAACGGTGTTTTGCTGAACTCTGGCGCCAGAGGGGTGCCGGGTTGGGTACGGGACTGCAGCCGAAGAGCCACCGCGGCACATTGCGGCGGCATGCCATGGCAGGGAAAAATTCTGCCTCCTAGCCAAAACTTGAGGCTTACAGCAAGTGCGGTAGCCTGCAGGCGTTCGCGGCAGCCCAGCAGCGGACTTCCCCTGATGGGCAATAATCAGGTTCCCGCAAATCGGGCGTGGAGAAATTGTGCGGGAAAGGGAATTTGACTAAAAAAGTATTTAGATATCAATAATCTTAATGGACAACGCGCAGATGGCGACCCCGGCAGGATTCGAACCTGCAACCTGCCCCTTAGGAGGGGGCTGCTCTATCCAGTTGAGCCACGGGGCCGTAGGTTCTTGCGATACCAAATCCGTCCAGCAATCACAATGGGATGGGCCTCAGCGAAAGCCGTTTTGCCGCGCGCAGTTTCCATTGTGCAGCATGTGATGTCTGCGCTAACGTTGCAGACAGACATAACAAGAGGCCCAGGAACGTGACCACGGACAGCAAGCGCCCGCTTACCCTTCGCGATGTATCCGAAGCAACCGGTGTTTCCGAAATGACTGTAAGCCGGGTTCTGCGCAACCGGGGCGACGTCTCGGAAAAGACCCGCTCCAAGGTGCTGAGTGCCGCCAAGGAACTGGGCTATGTGCCGAACAAGATTGCCGGTGCACTGGCGTCAAACCGGGTGAACCTGGTGGCGGTAATCATCCCGTCGCTGTCGAACATGGTCTTTCCCGAAGTGCTGACAGGCATCAACAAAGTTCTGGAAAACACCGAGCTTCAGCCCGTTGTCGGCGTGACGGACTATCAGCCTGAAAAGGAAGAGAAGGTTCTGTACGAGATGCTCTCGTGGCGGCCCTCTGGTGTGATCATCGCGGGCCTGGAACACACGGATGCCGCCCGCGCCATGCTGAGCAACGCCGGCATCCCGGTGGTGGAGATCATGGATACAGACGGCAAGCCGGTGGACGCTATGGTCGGCATCTCCCATCGCCGTGCAGGCCGCGAAATGGCCAAGGCAATCCTCAAGGCGGGCTACCGCCATATCGGATTCATGGGCACCAAAATGCCGCTGGACCACCGGGCGCGCAAACGCTTCGAAGGATTTACCGAGGTGCTGGCCAAGGAAGGCGTGGAGATCGAGGACCGGGAATTCTATTCCGGCGGCTCAGCGCTTGCAAAGGGGCGGGAGATGACCCAGGCGATGCTGGAGCGCTCTCCGGAACTGGATTTTCTGTATTATTCCAACGATATGATCGGGGCCGGCGGCTTGCTGTACCTGCAAGAGCAAGGCGTCAGCATCCCCGGCCAGATCGGTCTTGCAGGTTTCAACGGCGTGGAACTCTTGCAGGGGCTGCCCAGGCAGCTTGCCACCATGGATGCGTGCAGGCTGGAGATCGGGCGCAAGGCGGCGGAAATCATTGCAGCCCAGCTGGAAGATCCTGACGCGGACATTGAGAAAAATGTCACTCTGACTCCGACCATTTCTTATGGCGACACGCTGAAACGGCGCTGATGGCGCTTCAACGGCTTGGCAATCGAGAGGCACGGTGGCTGTTCCTGGACCGCCATGCACTGCTGGAACAGCCCGCAGGCCCTGCCAAAGGCGCCGATCTGCTGGCACTGATCCATCGGCTTGGGTTTGTGCAGCTTGATAGCATCAACACCGTGGCGCGCGCCCATGACATGATCCTCTATTCCCGCCGGCCAGGCTACCGGGCTAAGAACCTCAAGCGGCTTTACGAGCGCGACCGGGAGCTGTTTGAGCACTGGACCCATGACGCTGCAGTGATCCCGATGGCCTTTTATAACCATTGGCACCTGAGATTTCAGCGCGACACTGAACTGCTGCGAAAACGCTGGCGCAACTGGCGCCGCGACGGGTTTGAGGCGCGGTTCGAAACCGTGCTGAACCATGTCCGGGACCACGGGCCTGTCAGCTCCTCTGACGTGGGCAAGGACGAGAAGAAGGGATCAGGCGGCTGGTGGGACTGGCACCCGTCCAAAACAGCGCTGGAGTACCTTTGGCGTTCCGGCGCGCTGACCGTAGTAGGTCGCGACGGATTTCAGAAGCGCTATGACCTGACCGAGCGGGTCATCGAAGAGCATCTGCGGCCCGGAACTTTCTGCGACAAGGCCGCGACCATCGGCTGGCTGTGTTCTGCCGCGTTGGAACGGCTGGGATTCGCCACATCCGGCGAACTCGCCGCTTTCTGGGATACAGCTTCGCCAGCGGAGGCCAAGGCCTGGTGTGCCAAGCAACTGCGCCGGGGAGAGCTGGAAGAGATAGAAGTAGAGCAAACAGACGGCCAGCTGCGCAAAGTGTTCGCCCGTCCGGGCACGGTAGAGGCCGCCACGGAACTTGGCCCGGCTCCGGGCCGGATGCGTGTGCTCAGCCCCTTTGATCCTGCCCTGCGCGACCGCAAGCGGGCTGAAAGGCTGTTTGGCTTCCATTACCGGATCGAAGTCTTCACTCCCGCCGCCAAGCGGCGGTACGGTTACTACGTCTTTCCGCTGATGGAAGGCGCGCGCCTTGTGGGCCGCATCGACATGAAGGCGGACCGTGACGCGGATCTCCTGCGCGTCACTGCGGTCTGGCCGGAACAGGATATCAAATGGTCAGCGGCCCGCACCAAACGGCTGGAGGCTGAACTGGACCGGGTCGCCCGTTTCGCGGGTGTTGGCCGCGTGCGTTTTGCAGACGGCTGGCTGCGCTGATCCGCGCTACTCCGGCTGCAGCTGCGCTTCGATCACCTGCCGGTAATCTTCAGGCGCGGGCCTTGTAGAGAAGGTTTCCGGTGTAATGAAGACACAGACGAATTTCCCCTCGAAACACAGCTTGCCGTCCTGCCGCGCGTTCACCCTGAAAGTGACCGACTTGCTGCCCAGCGCCGAGGGCCAAACCTCGCACAGCAACCGGTGCCGCGGCGTGACCGGCGAGCGGAAGTCAATACTCATGTGCACAAAGGGAGTGCCGGTGCCGCGATCCAGTTCCATCTGGTACCAGCCGTCGCCATCCAGGTGATGCTCCCACCAGGCATCGATTGCCTCCAGTGCAAAGGCCGGCAACCTTCCAGTGTAGGCGATCCGCGCCGGGTCGCAATCGCCCCAGCTCACACGTATTTCATGTATGAATGTGTCCTGCTTTGCCATATTCCAGCGCCCTGCCTCTGCTTGCCCGCGCATCGTAGCGGCGCTTGTCTGAGTTATCAAACCGCCATGGGAAGCCGAACCGCTGCGTCACGAACTGCCGCGCTTACGGGATAGAATAAGATCAGGCAGCACAAGGGCATCAATCAACGCCTCGCACAGGCCAACGCAGTTGCTGCAGCCCACACAGGGCCCTTGCAGCCCGGAAACCTCGGTAGCCAAAGCCCTGACCTTGGTTGCTGCGGCTTTGTTTCGGCTGATTTGCATGGCGGGTCTCCCCTTGTACGCAGTGTTGGACAGAACCAGCGGAACCCCGAAAGATGATTCAGGTCAATCCGGGCCGTTGTCACAAAATATTTCCATTTCCTGCACCAGCAGGCGGAAGACCCCCTCCCGCTCACAGCGGAAGAGGGCAGTGCGTTACTGCATAAGCATCAGCGGCAGCAGCGTGATGATCGGGAAGGCCACAAGGATGATCACCCGGATAATGTCGGAAGCGACAAAGAACATGACCGCCTTGTAGGTGTCGATCATACGGGTCTTGCGGTCCATCGCATTGATGATGAACAGGTTCATGCCAACCGGTGGGGTGATCAGGCCGACCTCGACCACAATCAGCACCAGCACGCCGAACCAGATGGCGACATATTCCGCCTCGATCCGGTTCACCCGGCCTTCGGTTACACGAATGCCCAGTTCCTTCATCTGCTCACGGGTGAGTTCGGCCCCGATTGCGATGGCATCTTGTATCGAGGCCAGCATCTCCGCCCCCATCCCTTCAGGCACTCCCGCTCTCAGGACTTCCATGGCCGCATCGGCCTGCATCGCAGGCAGCGACAGCAGACCAAAGTCCATAGCGGAAATCACCGGGAAGAAGATAGGTATGGTCAGCAGGATCATCGACAGCGAGTCCATCAAGCAGCCGAACACCAGGTAGAAGGCGAGGATCAGCGCCAGCACCATCCAGGGGCTGAGACCCTGACTCACCACGAAGTCAGCCAGTTCCTGCGGCACCTTGGTCAGCGCCAGAAATCCGTTGTAGAAACCTGCACCCAGAACGATGAAGAAGATCATCGCAGTGGAACGTGCGGTCACCAGGAAACTATCCGCCAGGGTTTCACGGTTAAGCCCGCCATTGAGCCAGGCGATCAGGCCGGTGCCGAACGCCCCAACAGCCGCACCCTCGGTCGGGGTGAACCAGCCCAGGTAGATACCCCCAACCACAAGACCAAACACCAGAAGCACCGGCCAGACATGGAACAAAGCGGCAAAGCGTTCGCCCCACGGGATTGGCGGGCGAGTACCTGCGCTTTCGGGGAACAGGCGGACATAAATGGAAATCGCAATGACATAACCAAGCGCTGCCAACAGGCCCGGAATGAAGGCCGACAGGAACAGTTTGGCGATGTTCTGCTCGGTCAGAATTGCGTAGATCACCAGCACAACTGAGGGCGGGATCAGGATACCCAGCGTGCCACCGGCAGCCAGTGTTGCAGTCGAAAACCCGCCGGCATAGCCATATTGCTTCAACTCCGGCAGAGCGACCCGGCCCATGGTGGCAGCCGTCGCCAGCGAAGAGCCGCAAATTGCGCCGAAGCCGGCACAGGCGCCGATGGCCGCCATGGCGACACCGCCCTTCCGGTGGCCTAAAAACCCTTCCGCCGCTTTGAACAACGCAGTGGACATACCGCCCAGCGTTGCGAAATGCCCCATCAGCAGGAACATCGGCACGATGGTCAGCGAGTAGGAAGAAAAGGTCGTATAGGTCTCGCTTTTCAAGCGGCCAAAGGCAACCTGAGTTCCGTCTGTCACCCAGATCAGCCCGCCGAGGCCAACAAGAAACATCGAAAGCCCGATAGGCACCCGCAAAAAGATCAAGAGCATCAAAACCGGGAAGGAGGCGATGCCAATTTCAAGAGCTGTCACTGTTCACCCTCCACGCCGTCCCAGATCAGGATGCGGCCGGTAAAGAATTCGATGGTGCGCACGGCACCCATGTAGATACCCACGATAGCGGCAACGACCGCCGCCAGCAGGCTGATGGCGTAGGCCCACCAGATCGGGAACTCGAGCAGGAAGGAGGTTTCGCCGTTGGAAAATTTGCCTGCCAGACCTTCCGCCAGCCGCCAGGCAATCAGCACCAGAACCGCAGCAAAGACAACTTCAGTCACCATCCGAAGGAATCGTTTCACTCCGCGCGGAAACGCATTGGCCACCACATCGACCGAGGCATGGCCCGCTGTGATCTGGCACAGTGGCAGAAAGGCAAAGATTGCAAAAGCCACCCCGGCCTCGACCAATTCGAAGTCGCCGTTCACTGGTCCGACCCAGCCCGTCATCCATTTTGAAAACCCGGGCGCAATCCGCTCCATCAGATCGCCATGGAAGAAACCGTTGAGCAAGCGCCCAGCGATTGAAACACATGTCAGAATGATCAGAAGAGTGAGGACCGCACCGCCCAGGTAGGCCATTGATTTGGCCAGCCGCATCATGAGCTTGTGCATCGTTCAGTTGCCTTGTTCCGGTATGCAAAGGGCCGCAGTGCCAATGCCGCGCGGCCCTTCACTTTTATCAATTCAAACGCCTTACTGGTACTGCGGCGTGTATTTCTCGATCAGCCCGCTGGCCTCTTCGATCAGCGCAGCGCCATCGATGCCCTTTTCCTTCATGTCAGCGATCCACTGATCATAAATAGGCTGCGAACGCTCGCGCCAGATTGCGGTCTGGTCTTCATCCAGAGTGATCACGTTGTTGCCCAGATCCAGCGCCATTTCACGCGAAGGGCCATCCGAGTCCGCCTGGGTGCCGCCAGCAAAGACCGAGAACTCAAGACCGGAGTTGTCGTCGATCGCCTTCTTCAGGTCATCAGGCAGGCTTTCATACTTTTCTTTGTTCATCGCCAGAACAAAGGTCAAAGTATAAAGCGCCTTGCCGGTGAATTCCGTATGGTTTTCCACCAGTTCCGGAACCTTCAGCGCCGCAGTCACCTCCCACGGAATGGTGGTGCCGTCGATCACGCCCTTGGACAGGCCTTCCGGGATCGCCGGAACAGGCATCCCAACCGGGGTTGCGCCCAGTTCAGTCAGCAACGCGTTGACCGAGCGGCCACCGCCTCGGATCTTCATGCCTTCCAGATCTTCAGGCGTTTCCACCGGATCCGAAGTATGGATCATGCCGGGGCCGTGCACCCAGGTGCCCAGGATGTGAACATCCTTGAACTCAGTGTCTTTCATATGCTTGTCGAACATCTCCCAATAGGCGTGCGAAACGGCGCGCGCATTGGTCATCATGAACGGCAGCTCAAACACCTCGGTCGAGGGGTAGCGGCCAGGAGTGTAGCCCACCACGGTCCAGACGATGTCAGCCACACCGTCGATGGCCTGGTCCATCAGCTCCGGCGGTTTGCCGCCCAGCTGCATCGAAGGGAAGCGGTCGATCTTGATCCGCCCGCCGGACGATTCTTCAACATTGTCTGCCCAGACATCCAGGATCAGTTTTGGCACGTTTGCCTGCGCTGGCAGGAACTGGTGCAGTTTCAGGGTCACCTCCTGGGCAAACGCCGGCATCGCACCGAACATTGCCAAGGCCGCTGCCCCCGCTGCCCCCAAAAGCTTTCTGCGAGTGGTCATATGTGTCCTCCCTTTGACCAAGTCACTTGCCGGAATTGACGCCTTTGCAATTTTGCTGCGCCGTTTGGCAAACTTCTTTTCATTTCTGCCGCCAAATCCCCCAAATGGGTTCGTTTAACGAACCGGTTGCCTCCCTGCTATTAGGTGCATTTGTAACCATCAACAGCAGATTATGCATTTTCTACTCATGAAATCTGTTAGATTAAGCTCCCTGCGGCGTAACGGCCGGCTTAATGTTACGAAATCTACAGACGCCCCATTCAATTTGATACATATTGAATCAGCTGTCTGGCAACAACATTCGAACCATAGACCGCCGTGCGTCATTCCGCAGCAGCCAGCTCCAGAGCTACAGCGGGCAACCCGTCGATCCCGCCGCGAATTCTGTCACCCCTTTGAACAGCCCCAACTCCGGCAGGTGTACCGGTCAAAATCAGGTCGCCTGGCCGCAGGTGATAGAATTTGGACAGGTGGCAGATTATGTCAGTGACGGACCAAATCATTTCTGAAAGCGTTGCTTGCTGCCGGATCTCTCCGTTCACTTCCAGCCAGATGCGCTGATCTGACGCCCTTCCCCATTCTTGCGCCGTCACCAGCGGCGCCAGCACGGTTCCGTTTTCCAGGTCTTTGCCCAAGTCCCAGGGCCGCTGCTTCTGCCGCTCATTAATCTGCAGATCGCGCCGGGTCATATCCAAGGCACAACAATAGCCATATACAGTGGCACGCGCAGATTCCGGTGTCGCCCGGAACACATGTTTGTCCAGCGCCACGGCCAGTTCCATCTCGTAGTGGAAGTTTTCAGTACCCGGGGGATAGGGCACAACCGCATCCGTCAGAACCGCATTTGCAGCCGCCTTGGTGAAATAAAACGGAGCTTCGCGGTCCACCTCATTTCCCATCTCGGCGGCATGGGCGGCATAGTTGCGCCCGACACAGAAAATCCGCCCTACCGGGTAGCCAGTATCTTCCCCGCACACCGGAACAACCGGTGGCTCCGGAAGTTCGAACAGAAGTTCGCCCATTGGTGTTGTCCTCATGTGCCCCTGCCTTCAGGCTTCACCCCAAGTCAGACCTTTAAGTACCGCGGCTGTAAACCCCCGTTCACGGCAGCAGTGTGCACCAATCGGACATGGAACTGCCGTAAGGTTTACCTTGCTCCCTGACTATTGGAAGCAATCAACGGAGCGGCGCGGTTCAGCGGCCTGTTGCGCCCAATACGGCGAGGCCGGTTCTGGCGATGATCTTGAGATCGGCCGGAAAGCTGCGGCGGCGGAGATAGGCGACGTCCAGCGCCACCCGTTCCTGATAGCTGATACCGTTGC
>JABXIA010000221.1 GCA_013373325.1 Paracoccaceae bacterium | reverse complement strand
GGACGCCACCATTGCCGACCTCGCGGTTGCCACCAACTGCGGCCAGATCAAGACAGGCTCGCTGGCGCGCTCCGACCGGCTTGCGAAATACAACCAGCTGATCCGGATTGAGGAAGCGCTGGGTGAAGTGGCTGAATACGCGGGGAGATGTGTTTTGAAAAATGGAAAATGACTGGCAAATAAATTGCGCACCGCGCATTTTGATACCTTTTTCTTGGGTATGTCTATTTGGAAAGTGGATAATTGGAGTTTTGACTTCTCGTTTCGTGACGGGTTGCGAGCCGTTAGGTCCCAGCTCTCTAGTGGCAGTGCATTCGTATTTGATGAGAGGTCAAAAGGAAGAGGTAATTATTCTGCAGTTTGACCTGCCCCTCCCGTACAATCAGGAATGATGAGATGAGACTCCTAAAGAAATTCGCGGCTTCGAAATCTGCAATTGCTAACCTTAGCACCAAGACAAAAATCGTTCTGGTCGCGCTTTTCCCATTGGTGTTGGTATTGGCGGTTGGGGTTCTTTCGGTGATCAACCTGGGGCGAATTGAAAAAGCCACTCAGATGGTTTCTGACACGCAGGCAATTCTAAACGAGGCGCAGACGCTGGCAGAGGCCGCCTCTACGATGGAATCTGGACTGCGTGGCTATCTTCTCGCTGGCAGAGACGAGTATCTAATTCCTTTTGAGACCGGGAAGACAAGGGTAGCACAGTCTTTAGAGATCTTGCGGCAGATGTCAGCTGGTGATGCAAAGATCTTAAGGCATTTATCTGATGCAGAACAGATGCTTGCGGGGTGGCAGAGCGAAGTGGCCGCCAATGCAATAGAACTGCGCCGAGAGATTGGCGACGCCATGACCATGAATGACATGGCCGATGAAGTGAAAAGGGCCAAGAGCAAGGTATACTTTGAAGAGTTTCGTACACTTGTCGGCCAGATGATCGGAATGGAAGAGCTGCTGCTGGTAGATAATCGTGACTCTCTAACATCACGGATCACCGCGGGTTTGTCAGATCCAGGTTTACTCCAAGAGCCATTCCAAGATGTTGAGAGAAACTATCTTGTACTTGGTATGGCAAAAAACCTACTCGCCGCAGCTGTAGACATGGAGACTGGCATGCGCGGGTTTCTTTTGGCGGGAGAAGAGTCTTTCCTCACGCCCTTTGTGCAAGGAACCCAGCGGTTCGATGCTGGTATGGATGCTTTCCGGACCGCGATGCAGGAAGACATTCTAGTTTTGGATCAGTTGAATGGCATTTCCGAAGTAATTGAAAAATGGCGCGGTGAGGTCGCGGCGCCAATGCTGGACTTGCGTCGAGAAATTGGTGACGCGGCCACTATGGATGACATGGCGGATTTTGTGGCAGAGGGGCGCGGCAAGGCCTTTTTTGATAGTTTCCAATCCACTATGGCGGAACTTCGAAATGAAGTTTCTGCGGCGATGGCTGCCAACCAAGCTGCCAACGAAGAGATAGCAGCTCAGACGCGCAAAATGATCCCTGCCGCCATTGTTGCTGCGATAATAATCGGTGCTGCAATGGCGCTGGTGACAGGATCCGGCATCGCTTCGGGCATTCAACGGATTGTAGTATCCATGCGTGGCCTGGCTGAAGGCAACAACGCAGTGGAAATCCGCGGCCAGAAGCGCGGCGACGAAGTTGGAGATATGGCCCGGGCGCTGGAGACGTTTCGCGCCGAATTGGTTCGTATGCAGGAGGTCGAACAGCAGAAGGCACAAAGCAAGGACGCCGAATTGGCATATGTGGTGCAGCAGCTAAGCGAGCGCCTATCACGTATGGCAAATGGCGATCTAACTATACGCATCACCGAGGCTTTCCCGGCGGAATATGAAAATCTGCGCGACGATTTTAACGGCTCTATCGACAACCTGAACGCCACAGTGCAGCAAGTGATCGAGGCTGCTTCGAGTATCCGTAACGGGGCGGCAGAAATCAGCCAAGCCTCGGATGATCTGTCGCACCGTACCGAAAGCCAGGCTGCTACCCTGGAGCAGACAGCGGCGGCGATTGATGAGCTTACAGCCAGCGTGAAATCCGCGGCCGAGGGTGCGCGCCGTGTAGAAAATACCGTCCGAGAGGCCCGCCAAGAGGCTGAAAGCAGCGGCGAAGTGGTGCGGAACGCAGTCGCCGCAATGGGAGTAATCGAGGAAAGTTCCAGCAAAATCGACCAGATCATTGAGGTGATCGACGATATTTCCTTCCAGACTAACCTTCTGGCACTCAACGCTGGTGTAGAGGCATCCCGTGCTGGTGAGGCCGGTCGCGGCTTCGCGGTGGTAGCCTCAGAGGTGCGGGCACTGGCACAGCGTTCCTCGGATGCAGCAATGGAGATCAAGACGCTGATTTCCGACAGCTCCCGCCAAGTAGATCAGGGTGTCGATCTGGTAGGCCGGGCAGGCGAGGCTCTGCAGTCAATTTCCACCCGTGTCAGCCATATCTCGAAGCTGGTCACCGAAATCGCTGAAGGCGCAGAGGAGCAATCTACCGGCCTGCACGAGATCAACACCGGCGTGACCCAGCTCGATCAGGTGACCCAAAAGAATGCTGCGATGGTGGAAGAAGCCACGGCCGCAGGCCATATGCTGAATGCCAACGCCATCAAATTGGCAAAACTGGTGGGCCGGTTCAAGGTCGATGGCAATGGTGCTGAGCCCGTGGCCCCGGCAGTGACGGAAGCGGTTGAGACACACTCCTCAGTACATGCTAGTAAGCACTGGGAAATCTAGATTAACCTGTAGGATACGGGACTTGATCTGACATTTCTGCTCTTCTGGAGCGCAAGTATGAAGGACCGCTCCTTCCGCTGCTCTGCGGCGCTGAAATCTGAGCGCTTGTAGCATTTCTGATCTTGCGTGTGCATGCAGCGCGAGATTCGAATTCACAGGTTGGGCTCGAACCTGCCGTCCACTGCATGAAGCTGCAACGTCAGCTGCCTGCGTAAAGAGGACACAGGATGGCGCCTTGGCTGCGTTTGCAGCGAAAACCGGCCTGTCCTGGGTCAGAAATGCTTGACAATTGGGGTGGAAATGCCTGGCAGGTGCAGGCAATTTTTCCTTAAAAACAGTCAGCATCGGGTCAGCTTTGCCTGACGTTTGACACCGACTTGTCGGGCGACACATAGTTTTGCCATTTGCGACAGCACCTTTCCTTTTTCGTGTCTCCAACATCCCCGCTCGCGCCTCCTGTTCCGCCAGTGGCGAAGCCTTCCCTGATTTTCACTTCGGAAGACCTCGTGTCTTCCGGAGGGCAAAGCAGGGTGGGCGCAGCCCGGACTGCGGCCGGGCGGTGATCTGACACACGGGGCCGGAGCGGTGAAATTGGGAGGGGCCCGCGCCTGCGCGGGAGGAACCGGATTTCTCCGTGGAGGCTGACGCGCAGCGGCATCAGAACCCGTGTTCAGATTGCCGGCCGGATGGCAGGCGGACCAATCAAACGGAAAATGCCGGGGCAGGGGGGGAGCGGGCGCAGCCCGTCGATGCCCTGCCACGACTCCTGGGATATGCAATCCGCGCGCCCCGCGCGGATTTCTACTGTCTCTTACAGAAGGCCATGGGAATGAACCTCAAGAAACTGTATCGGCTCTACCGGGAAGAAGGGCTGTCAGTGAAGCGGCGGCGCGGCCGCAAGCGGGCCCGTGGAACGCGCTCCCCGATGCCGGAGGCTGCGTATCCCAATGCGCGCTGGTCTCT
>JABXIA010000360.1 GCA_013373325.1 Paracoccaceae bacterium | reverse complement strand
GTGCCCACCGCGGTGTCGGCGCTGATGCAGCGGCCGGTGGATGCGGATATCTCCTCCGTGAAAACCGCTTTCTCCGGTTCTGCGCCGATGCCGATGGAGCTGTTCAAGCGGTTTGAAAGCGCCTGCGGCGTGGCCATCGTTGAAGGTTATGGCCTGACCGAGGCCACCTGCCTGGTCAGCTGCAACCCGCCGGGCGGCGAGAAAAAGGTGGGATCGGTGGGCATCCCGTTCCCCTATACGGATGTGCGGATCGTCAAGCAGACCAACGACGGGGCGCTGGAATGCGGCCGCGACGAGGTGGGGGAGATCTGCGTGTCGAACCCGGGCGTCTATGCTGGCAACACCTATACCGAGGCCGACAAGAACGTGGACCTCTACTACCAGGAAAAATACCTGCGCACCGGCGATCTGGGCCGGATCGACGAGGATGGCTATTTGTGGATCACCGGGCGCGCGAAGGATCTGATCATCCGCGGCGGCCACAACATCGACCCGGCAGAGATCGAGGAGGCGCTCTTGGGCCATGATGCGGTGGCCTTTGCCGGTGCGATCGGCCAGCCGGACGCGCATTCGGGCGAGCTGCCCTGTGCCTTTGTCGAACTGGTGGCCGGCGCTTCTGTCAGCGAGGCGGAACTGCTGGAATACTGCAAGGTGCATGTGCATGAACGGGCGGCGATCCCCAAGCATCTGACGGTGCTGGATGAGCTGCCGAAAACCGCAGTGGGCAAGGTGTTCAAGCCGGATCTGCGCAAGATGGCGATCACCCGCGTCTACAACGGCGCGCTGGAGCAGGCCGGCGTGGCCGCGCGTGTTGTCAGCGTGACCGATGACAAGAAACGCGGGCTGGTGGCACAGGTAGCGGCCAATGGCAGCTCGGACGCGGACATCAATGGAGTTCTGAACAATTTCACCCGTCCCTGGGAGCCTGCCGCGGCTGCGTGACCCTGCCGGACAGTGTGGGATAAGAAGCGCCCTTCGGGGCGCTTTTTCTTTCAGGCATTCCATTTGCGGGAAACTGTGCCTAGGCTCTCCGGGACAGCGGCGTGCAGGGAGGCTCGCAGATGGATTACGAACGGCTGATCGACGAGGAGACCTGGGACTTCATCCAGAAGACCGGGGAGCTTTATCCTGATGATGCCGTTGACATGAGCATCGACGAGCAGCGCCGCATCTACAATTCGATGGCCCTGGAGTTCCGGGTGCCGCGCCCGGATGTCGTTGCTGTTGAGGAGCTGTCAGCCAACGGTGTGCCGGTGCGGGTCTATACGGCGGGCGATCCGACAAGGACGGTTCTGTTCTGCCATGGCGGCGGCTTTGTCGTCGGGGGCCTGGACAGCCACGATGATGTCTGCGCCGAGATTTGTGCCCAGACCGGCTACCGGGTGGTTGCAGTGGATTACCGGCTGGCACCGGAGCACAAGCATCCGGCGGCTTTTGAGGATGCCTGGGTGGTGCTGGGCTGGGTCGAGGCGGGCTACGGCAAAGGCGTTGTTCTGATGGGGGACAGCGCCGGGGCCAACATCTGCGCCGCAGTGGCGCATTATGCGCGCGGCCGCTGTGAGACGATTCTGGGCCAGGTGCTGATCTATGGCACCTTTGGCGGTGACGCGAACCAGGGCTCCTACATTGAACACGCGCAGGCGCCGATGCTGACCCGCGAGGACGTTTTGTACTACATGGGCATCCGTACCGAAGGAGCGCCGCCGAAGGATGATCCGCTGTTTGCGCCGCTGGCTGACAGTGACTTTGCGGGCCTGCCGCCCACGGTGCTGGTGACCGCGGATTGCGATCCGGTGCGGGATGATTCACGCGATTACCGTGACCGTATCTTGGCTGCTGGCGGCAAGGCGCATTGGATCAATGAACCCGGGCTGATCCACGGCTACCTGCGGGCGCGCCACAGCGTGGGGCGCGCGCGCGACAGTTTCGAGCGGATATCGGTTGCGATCGAGGCACTGGGGCAGGGGATTTGGCCCTATGACGACGACTAGGGTTTTCTAGCCGGCAATATCGCGGCACTGCTCCTGAAACAGTGATGTGTCCAGCCAGCCGCCGCTGGTGACCTGCCAGTCCGGGCCGGAAGTGGTGACATAGGTCCAGCTGCCCACAGGGATGTGGGAATATTTGACATAGTCGCCCGGATCGATCTGCCCGACCAGTGGCGCATCGGGCCTGTGACCCGCCCGCAGACCGATGACCGGTCCCAGCCAGCCCAGGCAGGCGCTTTCAAATTCATCCCGCACCGGCAGATCCCGCAATTGGTAACGAATGAACAGATCGTCGAGATCCAGATGAGTCTGCTTGTTGTTGACCCGGCAGCCAAAGCGGGCCTCCATCTGTTTCACCTCAGCAACCAGGCGTTCTGCCTGAGGCGGCAGGGATACGGATTTGCCGGTGCAATCGCCGTTGTCGAACACCGCTTGCCCAAGAGGGGAGCCGAAGCAGTAACCGGCCCGGTCGATGACTGCGTTGCGGGTGAACCAAAGGTCATGGCATCCGTCACTGGCCAGCGCGGGGGCGGCCAGCAGCGAAAAGGCGGCAACAAGGGGTTTCATGGCAAAGTCCTGACATCGGAAAACGGCGGCTGAACTGTATCCTAGCACAGAGCCGCCGGATTCAGATTATTTCAGGAACGGTTCTGCCTTCATGGTGTCCGCAACCGGCGCGCCCAGCCGTTTGAGGATGGTGGGGGCCAGCTGGCGCTGGTCGATCACGTCGCCATGATCCGGCCCCTCCGCCTCACCAAAGTAGTAGAGCGCGGTTTCCTGCTGCAACGGGCTGCGTCCGCCATGATGGCCGCGCTCGTCCTGGCCGTGGTCGGCGGTGACGATCACCTCATAGCCCAGATCGCGCCAGCGGGTGATGAAGGGGGCGAGCATCTCGTCCATCACGAAACAGGCGTGGTCCATTTCCTGGCAGTCGTGGAAAAAGCGATGGCCCATGCTGTCCAAGGTGCAGGCGTGCAGCATGCCGTAGTCCAGCCCGAAGCGCAGGCAGAGGTTGGTCAGGGTGGCAAACAGATCGACATCCGAAGGGGTCATCTGGTTGTCTTTGCCATAGCCAGTCATGGTGTGGAAACGGCCGTGGTTAATGGTCTTGCTCTCCGGCTCGTCGTATTCAATGTCGCGCACATAGTCGAAGGGGTGGCGGTTGAAGAAGGACGACCAGTAGCTGTGCGCCACGGCACCGGTGACGCCGCCGGCTTCGCGGACCTGGCTGAATACGTCTTTTTCCTTCAGGCGGAACACGTTGGCATTGCCGGTGCAGCCGTGGATGGCGGGGGCTACGCCGGTGTGGATCGAGGCATAGCAGCTGGCCGAGATTGACGGCAGCACCGCGCGCAGTTTCCAGACGCGGGCATCTCCGCTGTCGACCCAGCCTTCGAGGTTGCCGAACAGGCGGCGGAAGTTGCGCCAGGGCACACCATCCAGAATGATGAGCAGGAGTTTGTTGTCCATTCGTCGAATCCCTTTGCCTTGCGATGGCTTCGGGAGGGTATCATCGCGTCCATTTCTTGAATTGCCATTCAAAAAACGGCGGATCGGCCGCAAACGGATATTTTCACAGGGGCGTTGCAGAATTGCCGGTCCGCTTTGGCAGTCTCAGGAGGCTGTCACAAGCACATAGCTGCCTGCAAGAAGCAGCAGCACCCCGGCACCTGCAGTGAAGACTCTTGGATAGGGGAAGGTCTTTTCGGCCAGTACAAACAGCGCCAGCCCGGCAATCCAGTATAGGTTCATGATACCGCCGGTAAATAGCAGCAGCATCAGCGCCCAGCAGCAGCCAAAGCAGAAGATTCCGTGGTGGGCGCCCATCAGTACAGCACCAGCCAAGCCTGTGCGGTTGTGCGCGGTCAGAAATTGAACCGGCAAACGGCAATGGGAGAGGCAGGCGTGCTTGTAGGGGGTAAACTGATAGGCGCCCGCCGCCAGCAGCAATGCACCGCCAAGGGTGCGGCTGCTGAGCGACATCATGGGGCCGTCGGAGAGGCCCGTTGTTTCCAGCCACCATTGCAAAGCGGTGGCAATCGCAGAAAAGAAGGCCCAGACCAGCAGGTAGCCGCTGAGGAACAGCAGGCTGAGCAGCGGAGCGCTGCCGGCCTGGGCACTAGCCCTCTTGATGGCAGTGTAGAGCAGCAGCACAGGGGCCGCGCTGGGGGTCATCATGGCGATCATCATCATCCACCACATGACAAAGACCAGCATCGCATAGCCCGCAGTCCAAGGTGTGACTGAACCCATCGCCATCGGTTCGCCGATCGGACGGGCCATCCGGGTCATCTCAACCGCGGTCATGTCCATGCCGATGCCAAAGACGGTGTAGAGCCCGCTGAGCAGCACAACCAAGGCCACGGCCCCCAGAACCACCAGCTGGTCGTTGCGGGCAAGGCGCTCAGCCGTCCCGGGTATGGGCTGCATGCGGGCCATGGCGGATCAGGCCGCGCGCTCTATACCCTTGCCGGTCAGGTGCAACTCGGCGACATGGGCGTGGGTTCCGCTGTTCTTTTCCAGTCTGATGGCCGATCCTGGCGTCCGGGTCGTACCCTGGCAGACGGAGGCCTCGGAATACTCGAAGCCGTTGGGCAGCTTGATCTGGACCGAATGCGGTGCCCCTGACACGATGTGTGCAATTGGTTCGACCCTGGTTTCCCCGATACTGCCGGCCTTGCCATGGCCAATGCCGGTTTCCGCGTCAAAACTCAGCGATACCGGGGCGCTGAGAGTTTCGTGCCTGGTGGTGCACATGGCATTGAAGACAAAGAACATCGTTGCAAATTCTTCGGTGTCCTGGCCGGTCATGATCGCCTCCAGCGCGGACTTCTGCTCAGCCGTGGCGCGTTCGTCGATGATGATCTGCATCTCGCCGTTGCCCTCGTGAATGGGGCCCGGCCATTTGTAGATCGCCGCAGCGAGCAGCCCGTCCAGCTTGGTGTCGCCGTAATGGCCGGTATCGATGCGGAAGGTCAGCATCGCTTCGCAGGTGCCGTCATTGGGGAGCTGCGAAAACTGGCAGGGACACCCGGGGACGCAGTTGCAGTTGGCGATTTCGAATCCGTGAATTGCCCAGTCTGTCATGAAGGTTCCTCCCCATCCCTGCAGTCACAACAATACTGCCCGGTAATTCGGGTTGGCTTGCCTCACCTTAGCCACGCTCAGTGCTTTTTATATTATTTGCAGCGCGTTTCGCTGCTTTCTCCCTGTTTCAATAAACTATCACAAAACTGTGATTTTTGAAAAAGAAAAAGCCCCCGCTGACAACAGCAGGGGCTTTGCATCCATTCGTGGATTCAGTTGCCGGCGCTTTCCATCTTGCGGTGTGCGATCACCTCTTCCAGCCAGCCCAGCTTCATTTCCGGAACGGAACTGAGCAGCAGATCTGTGTAATCATCAAACGGCGGGCTCAGCACCTTGGACTTGCCGCCGTAGCGCTGCACCTTGCCCTGGTACATCACCGCGATGTTGTCGGAGATGGCACGCACGGTCGCCAGATCGTGGGTGATGAAGAGATAGGCAACATCTTCGATCTTCTGGAGATCCAGCAGCAGCTTCAGGATGCCGTCCGCCACCAGCGGGTCCAGCGCCGAGGTGACCTCGTCGCAGATGATCATCTTGGGCTTGGCCGCCAGCGAGCGGGCGATGCAGACGCGCTGCTTCTGGCCGCCCGACAGCTCCGCCGGGTAGCGGTCCATGAACTTCTCACCCAGCTCGATCTCGTCCAGCAGTTCGATGATCCGCTTCTTCTTCTCCGCGCCGCGCATGCCGAAGTAGAACTCCAGCGGGCGGCCGATGATGGTGCCGACGGTCTGGCGCGGGTTCATTGCCACGTCTGCCATCTGGTAGATCATCTGCAGCTCGCGCAGGTCCTCGCGGCTGCGGCCCTTGAGGTCGGACGAGAGGGTGCGGCCGGCAAATTCGATCTCGCCCTCGCGCGGCGGCAGCAGGCCGGTGATCACGCGGGCAAGGGTGGATTTACCGGATCCGGATTCGCCCACCACCGCCAGCGTCTGGCCGGGGTACAGGTCGACGTTCACGTTGTGCAGCACGTCGAACTGGGTGCCCTTGTAGCGCGCGGTGATGTTGCGCACGCTCAGCACCGGCTCCTCGGTCGGCGGTTTCTCCTCATGCTCGATGGAGCGGACCGAGACCAGCGCCTTGGTGTACTCCTCCTGCGGGTTGTTGATGATCTGATCGACGTTGCCGTATTCGACGGTGTTGCCCATCTTCAGCACCATGATGTCGTCGCTCACCTGTGCCCCAACCGCCAGGTCGTGGGTGATGTAGAGCGCGGCAACGCCGGTGTCGCGGATCGCTTCCTTGATCGCCATCAGCACGTCGATCTGGGTGGT
>JABXIA010000112.1 GCA_013373325.1 Paracoccaceae bacterium | reverse complement strand
CGTTCAGCTCGCGCAGGCGGCGCGCAATCAGCTGCGTGACCTGGCTGCCAAAGTCGATGATGAGAAGGCGGTCATGGGATGTCTCTGTCATGCACGCGCCATAGGGCAGGAACGCGTTTTCCGCAAGGGGGTTTGGCCGCCTTGACGGGCAGCGTGCGTGATTTCACGGCAGATCGGCATCCCGCGTGCCGAAGGTATGCAAAAGCCCACCAGTGCGGTGGAAAATGCTTCGGCAATGTCGCTTTTCAACTTGAATGGCCGCAATCCTGCGGCGGCAGCGCGCGCGGGGGCTATAATACCCTTCGCAATGAAATGCCTGTGGTGAGGATAAACCATGACAGAAGCAGCCCCGCGCCGTCGTGCCCGCGGTTCCGGCGGCGGTGCCGCCCGCCGCGCCGAGCGCACCAGCGTCAAGATCGAAACCGCCAAGTACATCGAGCGCAACATTCCGAACTTCGAGATCCTGAACGAGGAAGCGCTGGAGATCATCGAGTACAACGCGGACACGATCCTGGAAGAGGTCGGCGTCAATTTCGTTGACAACCCGGCGGCGCTGCAGCGCTGGCGCGAGGCCGGCGCCGATGTCCAGGGCGAGCGCGTGCGCATCCCCCGCGGCCTGGCCCGCAAGCTGTGCGAAACCGCACCTGCGGAATTCACCCAGCACGCCCGCAACCCCGAGAAATCGGTGGTCATCGGCGGCCGCAATCTGGTTCTGGCTCCGGTCTATGGCCCGCCGTTCGTTCGCACCCGCAGCGGCGGCCGCCGCTATGCGACCATGGACGACTTCAACAAGTTCGTGAAACTGGCCTATATGTCCAAGTGGCTGCACCACTCCGGCGGCACCGTTTGCGAACCCACCGACATCCCGGTGAACAAGCGCCACCTGGACATGCTGATGGCGCATATGACCCTCAGCGACAAGCCGTTCATGGGCTCCGTCACCGAACCCAGCCGCGCGCAGGACTCCGTCGACATGGCGGGCATCCTGTTCGGTAAGGAGTTCGTGCAGAACAACACCGTGATGACCTCGCTGACCAACATCAACTCGCCGATGACCTTCGACGACGTGATGATGGGCTCGCTGGAAGTCTACGCCCAGAACATGCAGGCCTGCATCATCTCGCCGTTCATCGTCGGCGGCGCCATGGCGCCGGTGTCGGTGGCTGGCACCCTCACGCAGGTTCTGGCAGAGGTTCTGGCCGGCATCGCCTACAACCAGCTGTGCCGCGCCGGCGCGCCTGCGATCTTCGGTGCATTCGTTTCGTCGATCGACATGAACTCCGGCGCCCCTACCTTCGGCACCCCCGAAGCGTCGCTGGTCACCTATGGCGCAGGCCAGCTGGCCCGCCGTCTGGGTGTGCCGTTCCGTTCGGCAGGCTCGTTCTGCGGCTCCAAGCTGCCGGATGCGCAGGCGGCTTATGAAACCGCCAACTCGCTCAACATGGGTCTGATGTCCGGCGTGAACTTCATGCTGCACTCCTGCGGCTGGCTTGAAGGCGGCCTGGTTGCCGACTTCGAGAAGTTCGTGATGGACGCCGACCAGCTGGGCACGCTGCATGGCCTCGCCAAGGGTGTCCCGGTGGATGAGAACGGCCAGGCGATGGACGCCATCCGCGAAGTCGGCCCCGGCGGCCACTACCTCGGCTGCGCCCACACCCAGGCGAACTTCAAATCGGCCTTCTGGAAGTCCGAAGTGCTTGATTACAAGCCGTTCGAACAGTGGGAAGAAGAAGGCGCGCGCGACACCTATGCGCTGGCCGAAAGCCGGGTCGAGAAGCTGCTGGCCACCTACGAGCAGCCTGCGCTGGATCCGTCCATCAAGATGGCGCTGGACGAATATGTGGCCGAGAAGAAGGCCTCCATGCCCGACGCCTTCATGTAAGCGCGGGCCTGAAAATCAGGGGCAGGGGGCCGCACCCTTTGCCGCAGCAAAACGGCGGTTCCTCGGGGCCGCCGTTTTTACTTTTGACCGTGCCGTCAGACAGGCGGCTTCGCCCGCCAGCGCAATCAGCACATCGACATGGCGGATCATTGAATACCCGGCTTCGCCAGTCTTGCGAGCCTTGTTCAAGCCATCCTCAAGCTCCAGCAGCAGCATTACTGCGGCGGCAGGCTTGGGCACCTCGCCGTAGCCCAGAATGCGACGCAGGTCGCGTTTGCGGCAGTAATTCCGGGCGCCTAACCGGGCCGCCCGCGCCAGAATCCTCGGGCGCCGGAGCAACGAAACGCGGCTGAATACATCCTGCATGACCGTCTCCTTTCCTATCTCTGATCTGGCTCTGCTATAACACAACCTCAGGTGGTGTTGCGGAAAGGGGGCGACCGGCGAACGGTCCGTTTTGTGATGATTATTTTTTTTCTGGAAACAATGATGTCCGATCCGCGCTTTTGTCCAACTTCAGCCGGGCGTAAAGGGACAGGCCGCAGGCACCTTTGAGTGCGGCTGACCCGGCAGCCTGGCTCACGACCGGGGGTTACGAATGCAAAATATGACTCAGGCACCCTTTCCAGGGTGGGTGCCGCTGGAAACCTGCCGCTACCTTCAGCACACCGAGGCAGGCCGCCCGATCCGGCAACTGGCCCGCAAGGCGGGCTGCCATCCCTCCACCATCCTGCGCCAGGTCCGGCGGGTAGAGATCCTGCGGGACGATCCGCTGATAGACGAGGTGCTGACCTATCTCGCCGGACGCTATAAATCGGCCACGGCGAAGCCGCGTCCGGAAGACAAGGCCTCCGCCGCAAGCCGCAGCCTGCGGTCCGGGTTCGAGCGGGAGGCGGCCAGCGTGCTGACTCTGCTCAGCCGCGGCGGCGCAGTTCTGGCTGCCGCCGAAGGCATGGAAATGGCCGTTGTGGTCCGCGAAGGCCAGGAGGCCGACGGGCACAAGGTGGCAGTGTCGCGGCCCTTGGCCGGCGCGCTGGCGCTGACCGGCTGGATTGCCTGCTCGCGCAAGGGCCGGATCAGCCGCTATTCGATCACCGCAGGCGGCCGCGCGGCGCTGAACCGGATCATCGCCGATCAGGAAAACCGCGCCCGCGCCAGGCTGGAGGGCGGGTTTGCCGAAGCCCAGACACCGTTTGAGGCACCGGAGTCGGGAGAGGCAGGGGGATTGGGGCGCAAGACCCGCTACAGCGGTGCCGAAACCCCGCTGGAGATGCTGGCCCGGCTGCTGGACAAGGACGGCAAGTCCTTCCTGACCCAGCCGATGGTGCGGGCCGGGCGGCGGCTGCGCGAGGATTTCGAACTGGCGCAAATCAGCAGCCACCTGATGCAGGAAGAACTGTATTTCGCCCAGGGCAGCCACCCGATGCGCAGCACCAGCCATCAGGCAGCGGCGGCAGCCCATCAGCGGATGACCGGGGCGCTGCAGAAACTGGGCGCAGGCCTCAGCGACATCGCCCTGCGCTGCTGCTGCCATCTGGAGGGGCTGGAAACCGCAGAGCGCAATCTCGGCTGGCCCGCCAGATCCGGCAAGGTGGTGCTGCGCATCGCCCTGCAGCATCTTGCGGAATTCTATGGCGAGACCTGCCCGCAGCAGGAGGAGATGATCGGCTGAAGCCGCCGCCGGTACCCTGCCGGCCGGAACCGCTCTATCCCATATCGAATTTGGCTTTAGACTTCAGTGCCACGATATTGCCGGTGGCATCCGCCTGTAAAAAGACCTTGAGACGGCGGATGCTGCCTTCAACGGAGCGGGGGAAATACGCATCTGCGCCACCTGGACCCAGGCCGGTTTCCGCCTTCAGCTGCTTTTTGAAGTTCAACCGAACCTCAATGGTGGAAGAAGCAATCGCCTGCAGGCGCTGCTGGCTGTAAGCGGCAGCGCGGGCTGCAAGATTTTCAGCTGGTTCAGGCGCGGTTCCGGGTTTGGGCTTCTGTCCTTTGACAACCGGATGCCTCAGCCAATTTGCCGCAGCTTCCTGCAGCCCCTTCGCAGCTTGTTTTTGCACATCTTCCAGCAACAGCGTCTTCATGGCTGCTTTGGTTGTTCCGGGGTAATTGCCAGATGCATATTTGGTTTTGGTGAAGGGAAAGAAGCATTTTCCAGAATGAATATCGATGTCGGCGACCAGGATCGAGTTCGCGTCAGGGATTTCGGAATGCGCATAGCCGAACAGCTGCCTGCAGGCTTCCTTGATCATCGTCCGCAGGTCGGAATTGTCAGACGCCGAAAATGACTTGGCCTGAAAGATCTTGTCGACCGGTTCGCCTATCCCTTCCGTCGGATCGAATTTCAAGTTCTTGCCTGCTTCGTCCTTCTGATTTTTCCCGAGGGTTTCCACAATGACCGGCTCGAACATCTGCTGGCCGGTTGCCGGATCAATGACCGGCTGCCCTTGCTCGTCGAGCACCGGCTGAAACTGGGGCTGTCCGTCCGTTCCTACGGCCTGCTGCCGGATCACCTGCTTAACCTTATCAGAGGGCCGCGTTTTCACACCGACATCGCCCTTTTTCAGGCCCGGAAGGCCGGGAATGAGCAGCCGCCCTTTCTGATACTGGCGCAGCAGTATGTCGGCTTCATGCTTATAGCCGCGGATGTTGGACCACATCGGTTTCAGCTGGCTGATGACATGGCGGAACATTTCCTCGATCTGAACTGACTGTTCTTGCGCATCAGCCCTGATTTGACTTTGTGCATTGCCGGTCAGATTGGCCTCGATGCGCTGAGCCTCTACCGGAGTCGCAGGGCGTCCCTGCTGTTGTTGCACTGCTGCCAGCGTCTGTGCCAGTTGTTGCTTGACCGCTTGGGCCGCCTCATCCGAAAGGACCGGTGCTGCTGCCCGTGCCTTGGCCTCTGCCAATGCGGCACCGAGCTGGGTCATGTTTGTGATCAAAGCCTGAAGATCGGCAATCATGCCCGACAGGCGCTTTTCGACGTTCTGCATGCTGTTCCCCCTGCGTGCCGGCAACAGCCGGACCTCCGCCTGCGATCCTAGAAGAACGAACAGTTACCGGTCAAATGGGGCCGCAAGGCAGGTCCAATAACAGAAAAAGGCCCGCCGGGGCGGGCCTTGAACTTGGTGCAGCTGCGGGCGGGATCAGGCCGCCACTTCTGCCTTGGCGTCTTTCAGGTGCTTCAGCACGGTCTCCGGGGAGGACACGCCATAGGGGTCTTCGCCGTGGTTGTCGGACAGGCCCGGCTCTTCGAACCATGCTTCGACCACACCGTTGTTGACGATGGCCGCATAGCGCCAGGAGCGGTTGCCGAAGCCCAGGTTGTCCTTGGCGACCAGCATGCCCATCTTGCGGGTGAACTCACCGGAGCCGTCCGGGATCACTTCCACGTTTTCCAGCTCCTGCGCGCGCGCCCAGGCGTTCATCACAAAGCTGTCGTTCACCGACATGCAGTAGATCGCGTCGATGCCCTCGGCCTGGAAACCGGCAAAACCTTTTTCAAAGCCCGGCAGCTGGTAGGTGGAGCAGGTCGGGGTGAAGGCGCCGGGCAGCGAGAACAGCACAACACGCTTGCCTGCAAAGTAGTCAGCGGTGGTCTTGTCTTCCCAGCGGAACGGGTTCGGGCCCTCGATTGCTTCGTCGCGGACACGGGTGTGGAAGGTCACGTCGGGCAGCTTAACGCCAGCTTTCATCTCAGCTTGCTCCTGATTGCGGATGTCATTCGGCGGGCAGGCTTAAAATGATTCTAAGCTGGCTTCAACACGTCCCTGTGATTTGCGCGCAGGTTTCCTGCGCCAGTCCGCCGAGGCAGCGGTTCGGCGCCGGAAAACTTCGCAAATACGGCATCTTCGGCCCCTTGCGGGACGTTACGCCGCAGCCTTCTTGATGGTGACTGTGGTGCCGCGGATCTTGCGTTCGGCAGCGGCGGTCAGGTCGTTGAACTTCTTGAGCGTCGCCAAAAGCTTCTTCTTGTCCTTGGAATCCTCGATGGCGCCCGGGAACTTCTTTTTGGCGGTCTGGTACTGGTCGTTGATCTTCTTCAGATCCTTGTATTTCGCCGCTGCCGCCTTCAGCTCCGGCGCTGCGGCCTTCAGATCCTCGCCCGCCTTGTCGATGGCTGTCACGCAATGGGTGTTGATTGCCTTGACCAGCGCGCCGACCTGATTTGTGTATTTCTTCAGGTTCCGGTCCACCAAGAGCTGCGGCAGCTCTGTTGCGTCCTTCTTCTTGTCATGGCCCTCTGCCTTTTCCTTGAGGATCTTGTCGACCGTCTTCTGGAAATTCGCCCCATAGAGCTTCTGCGCCGCGTTCAGCTTGCCCTCATACTCCGACGCCTTCCTGACCGCCGCGATCTCCTTTTCCAGATCGCTTTGAAGCGCCTCGATGTCCTTCTTCGAGGCGGAGGACTTGCCGCGTTTCTTCAGGTCCTTCTCGATGTCCTTCAAGAGCGCCTGCTGCTTGGCCATATGCGCCCTGGCATCGGCGCAGAACCCCTTCATCGCGCCGACTTCCTCCTGGTGGATATCCACCGCCTTGTTCCAGGTGACCAGCCCGTCCTTGAAATGCTTGTTCTTCTGGAAATCGGCCAGCTTCTCCGATTTCACCCCGTCCTTGCGCGCCTTGGCCAGGCTTTCGCGGAAATAATCCTCGCCCTCCCAGGCGTTGCCCAGCGAAATCCCGATCCGCTTCTTCAGCTTGTCGCCTTCTGCGGTGGTGAATTTCTTGGTGCCGGCAGCCAGCTTCTTGGCCTCTGCCTTGAATTTCTCCAGTTCCTTGGCCATGCGTCCCTCCCTGAATGATCTGCGGCGGAATTCTGATGCTTGGTGGAATTATGTGTCCCGCTGCGCCGCTTTGGCAAAGGAAAACGGCACATTTGCGGAGTTTGAGCCATGACAAGGAGGCAGGGCAGGGTTGACGATATGACCGTGCCAAGCCAGATCAGCTATGTTAAACCGCTCACAAAGCCAAAGGCCGGAAGGGAAACCCACGTGAGAGACCTTAAGATCCCGGAGCAGCGCCACCCTGAAAAGGCGCATCGTCCCGACAATGCTCAGCCCAAGAAGCCAAGCTGGATCCGGGTCAAGGCGCCGGGCGGCAAAGGCTATGCCGAAACCCACAAGATCATGCGCGACAACAAGCTGACCACGGTCTGCGAGGAAGCGGGCTGCCCCAACGTCGGCGAATGCTGGAGCCAGGGCCACGCCACCATGATGATCATGGGTGAGGTCTGCACCCGCGCCTGTTCCTTCTGCAACATCGCCACCGGCAAGCCGCCCGAGGCGCTGGATGCGTTTGAGCCGGGCCGCGTCGCCCATGCGGTCGAAAAACTGGGTCTCAACCACGTCGTGATCACCTCTGTTGACCGCGACGACATTGAGGACGGCGGAGCAGAGCATTTTGCCCAGACCATTCGCGCGGTGCGCCACCGCTCGCCGAATACCACCATTGAAATCCTCACGCCGGACTTCCTGAAATGCGATCCCTCGGTGCTGGAAACCGTGGTCGAGGCGCGGCCAGATGTCTTCAACCACAACCTGGAAACCGTGCCGGGCCTTTACCCTGAGGTTCGTGCCGGCGCGCGCTATTTCCACTCCCTGCGCCTGTTGCAGCGGGTCAAGGAGCTTGACCCGTCGATGTTCACCAAATCCGGCATCATGGTCGGCCTGGGCGAGGACGCGCAGGCGGTGAAGCAGGTGATGGATGACATGCGCGCCGCCGACATCGACTTCCTGACCATCGGCCAGTACCTGCAGCCGACACCCAAGCACCACGCGGTCGACCGCTTTGTGACGCCCGAAGAGTTCAAGACCTATGAAAAAGCCGCCTATGGCAAAGGCTTCCTGATGGTCTCGGCAACTCCGCTCACCCGGTCCTCCTACCATGCCGGCGACGATTTCGCCCGCCTGCGCGAGGCCCGCAACAAGAAACTGGGCCTGGCATGACGCCTGAGCGTCTGGCGCAGCTCAGCGCCTTTCGCCAAGCCCTGCATCAGATCCCCGAAGTCTCCGGCGCTGAGAAAAAGACCGCGGCCATGGTGGCGGACTATCTGCGCGGGCACGCTCCCGGCCAGCTGCTGACCGGCCTCGGCGGCCACGGTGTTGCTGCGGTTTATGAGGGCAGGGAAGACGGCCCCACGGTCCTGATCCGCTGTGAAATCGACGGGCTGCCGATTGAGGAACTGTCGGATCAGCCCTACCGCTCCACCCATGTCGGCCGCGGCCACCTGTGCGGCCATGACGGCCACATGACGATGGTGGCGGCGCTGGCCCAGGATCTGGCAGCACAACGCCCCGCGCGGGGCCGCGCCATTCTGCTGTTCCAGCCCGCCGAGGAAACCGGCAAGGGAGCCGCGGCAGTGATCGCCGATCCGGGTTTCGCTCAGATCGCACCGGACTATGCCTTCTCCTTGCACAACCTGCCGGGGTTGCCAGTGGGGCAGGTGGCCTTGTGTTCCGGTGCCGCCAATTGTGCGTCGCGCGGAATGCGCATCAGGCTGACTGGCAAGACCTCTCACGCAGCCGCGCCGCAGGATGGGGTGTCGCCCGCCGGTGCCATGTCCCGGCTGCTGCCGGGGCTGGTTGCCCTGGGCAGCGGCGGTGATCCGGGGCCGGAGTTCGCGCTGGTCACCCTGACCCACGCCAAGCTGGGTGAAGCGACCTTTGGCATCGCCCCCGGCGAGGGCGAGGTCTGGGCCACCTTGCGCACCGTGACGGATCCCCGGATGGATCAGCTCGTTGCAGATGCCACTGCATTGGTGGAGCAGGTCTGCGCAGCGGAGGGGCTGGGGTTTTCCATCGAATTTGACGATGTGTTTGACGCCTGCACAAACCACCCGGAGGCGGTGGAGATGTTGCAGGCCGCCTGTACAGCGGCAGGCAACCCGGCGCAGATGAGGGACTATCCCCAGCGCTGGTCAGAGGATTTCGGGCAGTTCGGCAAACGCGCCAAAGCGGCGATGTTCTGGCTGGGCTCCGGGGAGGCGCAGCCGCAGCTGCACAACCCGGATTTCGATTTTCCGGACGCAGCAATCCCGGCCGGAGCCGGGATCTTTCTGCAGTGCGTCAGAAACCTGCTGGGCTGACCGTCAGTTCACCAGTGCATCAACAACGGCCACGGCGCCGATAATAGCCAGCGTGTCCTTGACGACCTCAAAGATCTTGTCGCCCTGGCGCACATAGCGGTGCCCGTCACGCGGCGGGTTCAGCCCCCAGCGGCCGTAGTCGTCAATGTAGACCCAGTCGTCCCCGCGAATACGGCCGTCGTAATGGTCGTGATCGTGACCATGGCTGTGCTTGCGGTGATGGCGTTTTTTCACCTGGCCCGGCGCATAATGGGCAGCGCTGTTGCTGTGGCCCGGCGCCCATTTCGGCGGCCCCGCATGGGTGGATGCGGGGGCAAGGGTCAGAGTGATGGCCGCGGCTGCGGCGGCAGTCAGAAACTTTTGCATGGCGGATCTCCTGTGATCGCTGCGTTTGCCAATCACATGGGGCAGGCGGTGGGGAAAGGCAAATCCGTTGCGCCGGAATACGCCGCTCTTGCCCCGAAACCGGCGGAGGGCCGCCGGTTCCCGATTGCGCTGTGTTTATCGCTGTTTGTGGCACTTTTGCACAAGACCCCGGGGCAGGGTGTCTGACCGGTGCACAGGCGGTGCACAGGGGGTGCACGCATGTCACCCCCGGTCCTTGGCCGGTTCAGCCCTCGTCGGTGAACCGCACTTTGCCGATATGCGGCAGGTTCCGGTTGCGCTGCGCATAGTCGATGCCATAGCCGACAACAAATTCGTCGGGGATTTCAAAACCCACCCAGTCAGAGCGGAAATCCACCTCGCGCCGCGACGGCTTGTCCAGCAGTGCAATGGATTTCAGCCGCGCCGGATTGCGGCTTTGCAGCAGGTGGGTGACGTGGTTCAGCGTGTGGCCGGTGTCGACGATATCTTCCACAACCAGCACGTCACGCCCTTCAATGGCGCCGCGCAAATCCTTGAGAATGCGGACTTCCCGGCTGCTCTCCATCGCATCGCCATATGAGGACGCCTCCAGGAAATCGACCTCGATCGGCAGATCCAGTTCCCGCACCAGATCGGCGATGAATACGAAACTGCCGCGCAAAAGGCCGACCACGACCAGCTTGTCGGTATTGCCGAATTCCTTCTGGATTTCCTCGCAAAGCTCCTCGATCCGCGCGGCGATTGCCTTGGCCGAGATCATCACATCAATGACATATGGACGCTGTGTCATGGCTGCCCCCTTGAATTTCCCGCGCGTACATAGGACATCACGCCCGGTAATTGTAGCAGAAAATCAGCGGACAGATGCCCACACACTCGGAAACCCGCCAGATGCCCTATTCGGCGCAGCAGATGTACGATCTGGTGGCCGATGTCGCGCAGTACCCCAAATTTCTGCCCTGGTGCGCCGCAGCCCGCATCCGCAGCCGTGCGCCGATGGGTGAAGCGGAGGTGATGGAAGCGGATCTGGTGATCTCCTTCAAGGTGTTCCGCGAACGCTTCGGCAGCCGGGTAACCCTTTATCCCGGCGAGAGAAAAATCGACACCGAGTATCTGGACGGCCCGTTCCGCTACATGAAGTCCCACTGGATTTTCACCCCGCGCGAGGATGGTACATGCGACGTCGACTTCTTTGTCGATTTCGAATTCAAGAATGCGGTTCTGCAAGGCATTATCGGCGTGGTTTTCAACGAGGCGATGCAGCGCATCGTGCGCGCGTTTGAGCGCCGCGCCGCGGAGCTCTACGGTTGAAACGCTGAGCGCGAGATACCTGTTGACCTCAAGCGGGCCTGAAGTCGTATCACCGGCTGGATTTGTCATTTGGCATGGAAGGAACACCCCGCAATGGAGCAGGAATTCTGGCAGGCGCGCTGGCGCGAGAACCGCATAGGGTTTCACGAGGCCGCGCCCAACTCTCTACTGACCAAGCATTTTCCGCAGTTGGACTTGAAAGCGGGCCAATGCGTCTTCTTACCGCTGTGCGGCAAGGCGCTGGACCTGGACTGGCTGCTGTCACAGGGGCTGCGTGTGACCGGGGTGGAGTTCAATCAAGGCGCGGTGGAGGCGGTCTTTGCCCGGCTGGGGCTGGTGCCGGAGGTCTCGCAAGCAGATGGGCTAATCCGCTATCAGTCAGGCGAACTGACCCTGTACACAGGCGACTTCTTTGACCTTTCCCCAGTGCATCTCGGGAAGGTCGATGCAGTCTATGACCGGGCAGCGCTGGTTGCTGTGAAACCGGAGGACCGGCAGGCCTATGCGGCGCATCTGAACCGGATCACCGGCACTGCCAGGCAACTGCTGATCGGCTTTGACTATGATCAGTCTCTGATGGACGGGCCGCCTTTTTCGGTGCCGGAATCAGCAGTGCGTGCGCTTTATCAGGGCAGTCATGAAATCAGTCATATCGAGGAGCGCGCCGCCGACGGACGTATCGGCAAACGCTGCAACGCGCTGGAACAGGCCTGGCTGCTAACTCCCTTGAGCTGAAACAGACAACGGGTCCCCGAGGGGACCCGTCCGGTGCAAATTGGCACCGTCTGCCGTGAGTGGTGGCATCCGTCATGGCCGGGGTCAGCTGTTCATGTCGTATGCGCGCTCACCGTGAACAGAGAGATCGAGGCCGTTGGTCTCGCTTTCAAGGTCCACGCGCAGGGATGTGATCAAAGCGGAGATCTTCACCAGCGCGATGGTCACCACCGCGGTGAAGATGCCGACGATCACCAGCGCGCCCAGCTGTGCGGCCCAGGCACCGGCGCCGAAGACGGCGATCATGATAGTGCCGAAGATGCCGCCGACGCCGTGCACGGCAAAGACGTCGAGGGTGTCGTCGATCTGCATCTTGTTGCGCACCAGGTTGACCATCTCCTGGCACAGCACGCCGGCAATGGCACCGATGATCAGCGCTTCCATCGGGCCGACAAAGCCGGAGGCCGGAGTGATCGAGGCAAGGCCCGCAATGGTGCCGGTGACCAGGCCCACGAGGGAGGCTTTGCCGTATTTGATCTTCTCCCACAGCGCCCAGGTGAGCGAGGCGGTAGCGGCGGAGATATGGGTCACGGTCAGTGCCATTGCCGCGCCGCCGTCAGCCGCCAGCTGCGAGCCGCCGTTGAAGCCGAACCAGCCGACCCACAGCATCGCGGCGCCGATCATCACATAGCCGGGGTTATGCGGCGGGATGGTGCGGTTTTTGCGCGGGCCCAGGAAGAAGGCGATGATCAAGGCTGCGAGGCCTGCGGTCTCATGCACCACGATGCCGCCGGCAAAGTCCTTGACGCCCACGTCGCCGAAGATGCCGCCATCCGCCAGGAAGCCGCCGCCCCAGATCCAGTGCACCACCGGCGCGTAGCACAGGAGCATCCAGAGGCCGGAGAACACCAGCACAAAGCCGAAGCCGACGCGCTCCACATAGGCGCCGACGATCAGCGCAGGGGTGATGATGGCGAAGGTCATCTGGAAGGCAAAGAACAGAACCTCAGGCAGGGTTCCGGACAGGCTGTCGGCTGTGACGCCGTTCAGGAACATCTTGTCCCGCCCGCCCCAGATACCGGATGTGCCGCTTCCGAAGGCAATGGTGTAGCCGAAGGCCAGCCACAGAACGCTCATCAAACAGGCAATGGCGTAGCAGTGCATGAAGACGCTGAGCACATTACGTGCACGCACCAGCCCGCCGTAGAACAGGGCATGCCCTGGCAGTGTCATGAAGAGGACCAGGGCCGTAGCCACAATGATCCATGCGGTATCCGCTCCGTTCATCCGATTGTTCCTTCCCCTCAATAACCGGTGAGGTCAGGAGAAAGCGCAGACCGCGCGCAGAAAAAAGCGGCAGGGGTGCGGAGGGCGCACAAAAACGGGGCTTTTTTGCAAGTGCTGAAAATTTGAGCGCCGCAGCGGGTCAGCTGCCCGTTTCGCGTTCGATCTGGGAAACGGCCCGCGCCAGCAGCTCCAGCGCGTGGTCACGGGTGGCTGCGCGGACATTGGCGCGGCCGAAGGCGCCGAATTCCACGGTTTCCGTCATGGCCGGCCGGCCAGCGCGGGCCAGGCCAAAGCAGACGCGGCCCTCAGGCTTGAACTCCGACCCGCCAGGTCCGGCGATGCCGGTGACGGAGACGGCCAGGGTGACGCTTGCGTTCCGCACCGCGCCTGCTGCCATTTCCGCGGCGACCTCCTCGCTAACGGCGCCGACGGCGTCCAGCGTTTCGGGGCGCACCCCCAGCATCTGCATCTTGGCGGCGTTGGAATAGGTGACAAAGCCACGGTCAACCACGGCGGAGGAGCCCGGGATGTCCGTCAGCGCGGCGGCAATCATACCGCCGGTGCAGCTCTCAGCCGTGGCGATGGTGATGCCTGCGGCTGTTGCGCGTCTGATCAGTTCATCCGTGCCCATGATCACATCCCCAGCACACCGTGCGACAGGAAGGCCAGTGCCGCGACGCAGATGGCCGCCAGGATGCCCGCGATGATGTCATCCATCATCACGCCGGTTGCGCCCTTCTGCCGGTCGGCCCAGCCGACGGGGCCGGGCTTCAGGATGTCGAACAAGCGGAACAGCACAAAGGCCGCGATCCAGCCCGGCCACAGCGCGGTGATCTCGATGTCATGCGCCCAGGCCGGGTAGGACACGGCCCAAAGCGCGGTAAACTGCCCTGCGACCTCGTCCAGGACAAATTCCGAGGGGT
>JABXIA010000098.1 GCA_013373325.1 Paracoccaceae bacterium | reverse complement strand
GACGGCGAGCTGAAGGTCGCCACCGTGATGAGCGTCACCATGTCGGTCGACCACCGCGTCATCGACGGTGCCCTCGGTGCGGACCTCTTGAAGGCCATCGTCGACAACCTGGAAAACCCGATGGTGATGCTGGCCTGACAATTCGCTTCTCTGTCGAAACGGGAAAAGCCCGGGCCTCAGCGCCGGGGCTTTTCATTTATTGGTGCAACCTCTGGACTCGTTTGGCCGCTTCAAGCCCAAATTTGACATCATTCTGCATCGCAGTAACATCGCGAATAGAGGAGTGCACTGGAGTCTCGATCTGATGTTTTCAAAGCACCAATGTGCCGAAATCGAAGCACTTCGAAAAATTTGCCTAGGGAGGTTTCTTACCCTCTTTTGCATTTCTTTCTTGCTGCCCGCGACTGCTATTATTTTTCAAAATCAATTGAATGTCAGCATCGTGCCATTTCCTGTACCTTACCTTTGGATTTCAATTTGCTTCATCGCATCCGTCAGGACTGCGTTGTCTCTGAAACGATATGGCGACGCTTTGCGCGCCTGAGTCTAAACCTCCAGAGAGTGTCCTGAACAACCGTTAGGCACGTAGAAGAAATGCAGATTTGCCGGATAGTTGGCGCTGCCTCTGCGAGATCTACAGTTCATCCAACAGCCATTGGGATTCAAAAAGGGACCACCCCGCCCCTTCTTCTTTGCTCAAATACTCACTCGAGCAACCGCCGCCGCCAGCCCCAGCCGGCAGCGGCACACACACTTAGTACTGATACCCGGGCGCCGAGACCGGCAGCGCCTGCTCCGCCTCACCCATCTCTGTCGGAAATTCCTCAAACAGCGGCAGCGGCGTCCCCGTCCTCCGCCGGCGGCACCGCCCGCCGGTACAGATGCCAGGTGGTGTGCCCCAGAACCGGCAGCGTAACAATCAGCCCCAGAAACGCCGGCACCATCGACAGCAGCATGGCGGCGGTGATGATCGCCGCCCAGCCCAGCATGACCACGGGGTTTTCCGCAACCGCGCGGATCGACGTCAGCATGGCCGTCACGAAATTGGTGTCCCGTTCCAGCAGCATGGGCATGGCAACAACAGTCACCGTGAACAGGACAGCCGACAGAAACGCACCCGCACAGGTGCCGACCGCAAGAAAGGCCCAGCCCTGCGGCGTGAAAAAGACCGCCTGCAGGAACCCATCGAAATCCGAAAACGACGCATTCTGCAGGGTGATCGCCAGCCAAAGCCGGACCTGATACATCCACACCCAGAAAATGAACAGCGTGACAAAGGCCATCCAGCCCATTTCACGGTTGCGCTGGCGCACCATGACGCCGAGGATTTCGGACCAGCCGAAACTTTCGCCCGCCTGCATCCGCCGCGACATCTCATAAAGCCCGGCCGCTGCAAAAGGCGCTACCAGCGGAAAGCCCACGGCGGCGGGAATGATCATCCAGATCTTGCCCAGCCAGACCAGGCACCAGACAAACAGGATGCCGAAAACCGCATAGAACAACCCGAAAAACCCGCTCATGACAGGGCGTGCCAGAAAATCGGCAAACCCGGCCTTCAGCGCTGCGCTGATATCACCCGCAGTCAGCCTGTTGACCTCGGGAACGCTTGGCTGCCGCGGCTTCAGGTTTTCCGGTGACGGGGAACGGTCAGTTTCGGTTGTCATGGCACACTCCTTCCAAAGCAGAACCTTGGGCCGGCCCCCGTGCAGACGGGCCAGGCAATGAAACAGACATCCCTCCTGTAAAGGGAAGTGTGCATCAGCCCCGGCACAAGGGCAAGGGGCGTGCAAAGCGGCAAAGCCCTGCACAGTGACCGCACATGCAGGTGCCAAACTCCCAATCAAAAAAGGGAGCGCGCCCGCCCCCTTTTTCATCTTTCCCAAATACTCATCTGCGCCACAGCTGCCGCCAGCGCCATTCCAGCGGCGGCGCGCCGCTCAGTACTGATACCCGGGGGTCGAGGCCGACAGCGCCTGCTCCGCCTCATCCATATCCGCAGGAATATCCTCAAACAGCGGTGTCGACAGATAACGCTCGCCGGTATCCGGCAGCATCGCCAGCAGCACAGAGCCCTCCGGCGCGCTCTCGGCGACTTTGACAGCCGCCGCCAGGCTGGCCCCGCCGGAAATCCCGGTCAGGATGCCCTCTTCCGACGCCAGCCGTTTCGACCATTTGATGCTTTCGTCGCCGCTCACCGGCTCCAGCGCATCAAAGTAGCCCTTGTCCAGCGCTTCCTGCAGCACCAGCGGAATGAAATCCGGGGTCCAGCCCTGAATGGGATGCGGGTTGAAGGCAGGATGGGTCGCCGCAGGCTCACCCTCCTCGTTGCGCGCCTGCGCCTCACCTGACTGCACCAGCGCCGCATTGGCAGGCTCGCTGAGGGTGATCTTCAGACCGGGGCGCGAATCCTTCAGCACCCGGCCCAGCCCCGTGACGGTGCCGCCAGTGCCATAGCCCAGCACCACGTGGTCCAGCTGTACACCCGCGAAATCGCCCAGAATTTCCCGCGCGGTGGTGCTCTCGTGGATATCGGCATTGTCCTTGGTTTCGAACTGATGCGCCAGGAACCAGCCATTGGCCTCTGCCAGTTCCTTGGCTTTCACCACCATGCCCACCGCCTTGTCCTCCTTGCGGGTCAGCACCACCTTGGCGCCCAGCATCCGAATCAGCCGCCGCCGCTCGACGGAAAACCCGTCGTGCATGGTGATAACCAGCGGGTAACCCTTGGCGGCGCAGACCATCGCCAGCCCGATGCCGGTATTGCCGCTGGTCGCCTCCACCACGGTCTGGCCCGGCTTCAGCCGCCCTTCGCGCTCAGCCGCCTCGATGATGTTGAGCGCCAGCCGGTCCTTTACTGACCCCGCCGGATTGAACGCCTCGAATTTCACATACAGGGTGACATGTTCCGGCGCGATATTGTTCAGCCGGATTGCCGGCGTGTTGCCCACCGTTTCCAGGATCGAGCCAAACAGGCGGCCGCGGCCTTCGGTTGTGTAAATCATGATCTGTCCCCCAAATCGAAACTGCGAAAATTAGAAGCTGCTGGTCAGGAATATGCGCCCCGCCGCCGCCGGGTTCAAGGCAGCCGGCACCCGCAGACAGCGATTAAGACCAGCCTCCGCCACAATCCGGCATTTGCAGAACCGCAGGCCGCGCGGCCTGCCTGCAGAAGATCAGCAGCCGCCTGCAACTCCCTCTTAGAAAACAAAATTCACCACACTGCCAAGCATCAAAAAAGGGGCGGAACCCGCCCCTTTCATCTTTCCGGAAATACTCAAATCCACGGGCCTGCAGCCAGGCGCCTTACTCCGCTGAGGGAGATCCCGCCGGCACCACCTGGTCCATGTTGATCGACGGCTGGTCACAGCCTGCTTCGCCCACGATCTTTGCAGGCACGCCCGCCACCGTGGTGCAGGGCGGAACCTCCGACAGCACCACAGAGCCGGCGGCAATGCGGCTGCAATGGCCCACCTTGATGTTGCCCAGAACCTTGGCGCCGGCACCGATCAGCACCCCGTCGCCGATCTTGGGATGGCGGTCCTGCTCTTCCTTGCCGGTGCCGCCCAGGGTCACCGAATGCAGCATCGACACATTGTCGCCCACCACCGCGGTTTCGCCGATCACGATGGAATGGGCATGGTCGATCATGATCCCCTTGCCGATGCGGGCGCCGGGGTGGATGTCGATCCCGAAAATCTCCGAGGTGCGCATCTGGAAGAAATAGGCCAGATCCTTCTGCCCCTTGTCCCACAGGTAGTGGCTGACCCGGTAGGCCTGCACCGCCTGGAACCCCTTGAAGTAGAGGATCGGCTGCAGCAGCCGGTGGCTCGCCGGGTCGCGCTCGTTGATGGCCATCAGGTCGGCGCGCGCGGCTTCCAGGATTTCCGGGCAGGTCTCATAGGCCTCGTCTACGATCTCGCGCAGCACCATCATCGACATTTCGTTCGAGCAGAGCTTGGCGGCAATCCGGTACGACAGCGCCTTTTCCAGCGTCTTGTGGTGCAGGATACAGGCGTGAATCAGCCCGCCCATCAGCGGCTGGGTGGCAACGGCCTCCTCAGCTTCGCGGGTGATGCGGTCCCATACGGGATCCACCGGAGTAACGGCTTGCTGTGTTTTTGCCATGGGTCAAGGTCCTTTCTCCGCTCAGACTACCCATCTAAGGTGGTTTGCCGCAAACGCAAACCCGTGATGTGGCATATTTTCGAAATGAATGAGTCGGATCAGGCGGGGCGGCGGGACAGGCCGTCAGCAGAGTTTTCGCTTCGGGCTCTTACCGGAACGGCCCTCGCCGCCGGTTTCCAGCACAGAGGCCAGCTCCCTCAGCACCAGCCGGGTGCAGTTCAGATATGCCGGATCATCCAGGAACGGTTCTGTTGCCAGCGCATACCGCCGGGCAGCGGCGCTCAAGCTTCCGTCGCCCCAGCGCGGATGCAGACTGCCAAACAGGCGGCTATGAACCGCGGCCTCCGCCGCGCCGCCGAAGATGCGGCGGCACAAGGCCAAGCGCGCGCATTCCGGCGCGGCCAGCAAGGCCCGCGCCACTGCGGACACATCGCCGGGCAGCACCGGGCGGATCATCCGAACTCATGCCGCGCCGCCGCCCCGGCCCCGAACCGGGCGGAGCGCTGCGCCACTTCCAGCACGTCGCCCGCCTGCACCCCGTCCAGCGCCTGCGCCCCTGCCGGATAGGCCCAGGACGGCGTGGCAGAAGTCTCCTCCCGCAGCACAGTCGCGCCGCGCATCACCCGGATGCGGTAGCTCTCGATCTCCTCGCCCAGCGGCACCTCATCCAGCTCCCAGCTGTCGCCCTCAATCCGGGTGCGGCGAATCCAGGCCGCTGACATATCCTGCCCCAATGCGCCGCTCAGCCGCAGATGCACCGGCGCATAGGGGCGCAGGCCGATGCCCTCAAACGCCGCTTGCAGATGCAGATAGGACGGATCCTCCAGCTCCCGCCGCGCCGGGCCAATGCGGTAGTGACGCTGGCGGCGGCGCTGCTCCGGCGACAGGCTCATCTGGACCGCGCTGCCATCCAGCAGCACGACATAAGACCCCGCAGCCCAGACCTCCGGCATCAGCGCCTCGCTGCCCTGCTGCCCCCGCAGGCGCCCGCGCAACAGGTAGGTCTGCGGCGCAATCAGCTCTGCCTCGCGGAACTGGAACAGCTCCCAGTTGCCAGGGCTGCCATCGCCGATAGCCGCGGCATTGGCGCCGTTCAGAACCGCCTCCGCCGTGCGGCTTTCCAAGCTGCCGGAAATCAGCCTGACCTGCAAGTCTGCGCCCAGATCCCAGCGTCCGGGGACTGCGGCAAACAGCGGCGTCTCGGTGACGCCCACCACCTGCCGCGCTGCAACCACCTGCTCCAGCGCGTAATTCTCGTCCGCCTCCGAACCATAGACCGCCACGCTGCCAGGCCAGGCCGCGGCGGTCAGTGCCAGATGCGGCGCGTGCGGCACCTCATCTCCGCGGATCAGCGGCAGGTCCATGAACAGCGGCAGCACCGGGCCGGGAGCGGCAAAGGCGCTGACCCCCGGCAGCTCTTCTGCCACAGCCGCCAGATCATAGGTGCCGGGTTCGATCCGCACCGCCTCAACCACCTGCGCCTCCGCCTGCTCCACCCGGTCGATCCGGTAGAGCTGCGCCTTGCCCTCAACCGGCAGCGACACCACATCGCCCGCTCCCAGATGCAACAGCGACGGCGGCAGGGTGAACCGCGCGGTGTCGCGGGAAATCCGCGCTTCTGCCAGCCAGCGGGCGACGGTCTGGTGCGCCTCGGCCCGGGTCAGCGACAAGGGCAGCTCATTCTGGCTGACACTATGCGCCGCCTCGTCGGGCAAGACCGCCTCAACCGAGCCGGCGGCATGGTCGCCGCCCCATTCGGTGAACCGCAGCCGCACCCGGCCCGCCAGTTCCGCATCGCTGGCGCGGGACAGCTCCAGGCTGCCGTCTGTCTCTGCGCTGTCGGCCAGATGCTCCAGCGTCAGCGCCTCAGTCACGCTGCCCTTGCGCATCCTAAACCGCAGCACCCCGTCGCGCTCCACCGCGTCAAACCCGTGCCGCAGCATCAGCGGCTGCAGCACCGCGCGGGCCTCCGCCACATCCGGGTTCACGAACCCATGCACTACGCCATACAGCCCCTTGGTATCAATGTCATAAAGCCCTGCCCTATGGCAGATCTCCTCCACCACAGAGGCCAGCGTGCGCTGCCCGGCGCGCCCGTTCAGCCAATGGCCGCGCAGGTAGTTTTCACCGTCGTTCCAGATCTCCATGCGGCTCGGGAAGGCGGGAAACGGGCGCGCGTCCCAGGCCCAGACATAGGCGTTGGACATATCCAGCATTGGTCCGCCGTAATCCTCGGAGACGGGATTATTGGCGGCCTCGCCCCAGTATCCCAGAAAGGCGCGCAGGTACTGGATCTGCATCAGATCGTCCCGCAACCCGTTGGAATACCGCGGCAGTTTCGATTCTGAGCTTTTCGGATCCAGGAACTTGTTCGGCTGGTTGGTGCCCTTGTCGATCGCCGCGCAGCCCAGTTCGGTGAACCAGATCGGCTTTGATTGCGGCACCCAGTCAGTCGGAGCAGCCTGCCGAACCCCGCCGATGCGCTCGTGATGCTCATTCGTCCACCAGCTGCGGATATCCTTGTAGCGCCAGATCCAGGGCTCATCATGGGCGCCATCGGTGATCGGGGTGCGGATCTGCGCATCCCGCGCCTGGGCGGAATGGTAATACCAGTCAAACCCCTCGCCGCCCTCCATATTGCTGCGCAGGTAATCGAGGTCATAGACCGACGGCACGCCCGCCTGCGCGTCCAGATGGCTGTCGCCCTCGCGCCAGTCGGACAGCGGCATGTAATTGTCGATGCCGACAAAGTCGATATTGGCATCCGCCCACAGCGGGTCGAGGTGAAAGTAGCGGTCGCCCTCCGGCGATTGATAGCCCCAGTATTCCGACCAGTCGGCGGCATAGCCGATTTTGGTGCCCGGCCCCAGCAGGCTGCGCACCTCTGCCGCCAGCGCCTTCAGCCGCTGCACCGCCGGGAAGCCATTGGCACCGCGTATCTGGGTCAGGCTGCGCATTTCAGAGCTGATGCAGAACGCCTCCACCCCGCCCGCCGCCGCGCACAGGGCGGCATTGTGCAGGATGAAGCGGCTGAGGCTCCATTCATCCGGGCCGCTGTAGCTGACGGCGCCGCCGCCGACGGTGAAATGCGCCGCCGTGACGGTGCCGAAGAACGCCGCCACCTCCGCATCCGCCGCCGCGGTGCCATCGGGGGATCCGGGCTGGCCGGGTGCCGCAGACAGCGTGATCCGCCCGCGCCACGGCAGATGCGGCTGGCCGTCCTCGCCGGTCCAGGGATCGGGCAGCGTGTTGCCCGCCGCCTGATCCATCAGGATAAAGGGATAGAACATCACCCGCAGGCCCCGCGCCTGCATCTCGCGGATGGCCTGCACCACCGCGGCATCGGCCGGCGTGCCGCCATACAGCGGCGTGCCGTTTTCCCTCAGCACCTGCTCGGCAGACGCCCGGTTCAGCCCGCCCGCAGACCACGGCAGGCTGCCCTCTGCGTCCTTGTGCTCCACCTTCGGCTTCACCGAACAGCTGCCGCAGCGCAGGTCATTGCCGAACCAGGACACGATCAGGGAGGCCGCGCCGCAGGCGGGCAGTTCCGCGTTCAGGGCGGTCAGCGAGGTCTTGAGATCGCTCATCCCGGAAGGCGTGTGCTGGTTGGCAGGCTTCACATCGCCCGGCCCGCCGGAATACATCACCGTGCCGGCAGCCAGCGCATACTCACCCGTGCCCGGCATCAGCGCCACCCCCTGCACCAGCTGGCCAAGGTCCTGCTCATAGGTGCTGCTGGCGGGCTGCTCCGGGCGCAGCACATCGAATGAGAACTGCGGCACCCGGTTGCCGAACCGTGCCAGCTGCACATTCTCCAACACCACATAGGCCGTGCCGCGGTAGGCGGGCACCTGGCCTGCGCCCTCGACCGCCTCCATCACCGGGTCCGGCAGCTGGTCCGCAGTGCCGCGGTAGACGGTCATGTTCAGATCCTTGGGCGCCACTTCCTCGCCATCGGCCCAAACGCGGGAGATGCTGGCGATCTCGCCCTCGCACAGCGCCACTGCCAGCGACACCGAATAGCTGTAGCTGGTGACCTGCGGCTGCGGCGGCCGCGGGCGGCCCTTGCCGCCGCCGCTGCCGCCTGTGACGGTGACGGTCTCCAGAAAGCGCGAGGACCAGATCACCTGGCCGCCCAGCCGCATCCGGCCATAGACCTGTG
>JABXIA010000402.1 GCA_013373325.1 Paracoccaceae bacterium | reverse complement strand
TGGATGGGAGATTACTACAAGCCGGACGTGGGCATCCTGTCGGCGGGCGGCCATTTCACCATGGACATGAAACAGGCAGCCTATGCGGCCAAGCGCTACTTCAACTTCAAAACGGTGATTCCCTGCCACTACAAGAGCTTCCCGATCCTGGAGCAGGACGCCAACGACCTGATCGAGGGGCTGCCGGGGGTGGAGGTGATCGAGCCGGAAGTGATGACGGCAATCGAGGTCTGAGCCGCGCAGGCTGGCGCGGCGTCTCCCGCCCGCCGCCGGATCTGCCGGACAGATCCGCTCCCGCCGGGCGCGGCGCCGGGCCAGTCGGCCCGGCGCGGGCGGCCCTCAGGCCGCCGGTTGCATCTGCGGCACGGTGAACGCCGCGCGCGCCGCGGCGGCCTTCTCGCGGCAGCTACAGCCGCGGGCGTGGTCATTGATCAGCCCCATCGCCTGCATGAAGGCAAAAACCGTGGTCGGGCCGACAAACTTCCAGCCGCGTTTCTTGAGCGCTTTCGACAGCGCCACCGATTCCGGGCTGGTGGAGGCGGTCTGCGGCTCCGGCAGGTTCTCCGGCTTCGGCTCAAAGCTCCAGAAGAACGCCGCCAGCGAGCCCGCCTCTGCCGCCAGCTCCTGCGCCCGGGCGGCATTGTTGATCACCGCCTCGATCTTGCCGCGGTGGCGGATGATGCCCTTGTCCTGCACCAGCCGCTCCACATCCGCCGCGCCGAAATCGGCCATTTCATTGAAGTCGAACCCTGCGAACGCGGCGCGGAAATTCTCGCGCTTGTCCAGAATGGTGCGCCAGCTGAGGCCGGACTGAAAGCTCTCCAGGCAAACCTTCTCGAACAGACGGATGTCGTCGCCCACCGGGTAGCCCCATTCCTCATCGTGGAAGCGCAGGAAATCCGGGGCCGAGGCGGCCCAGGCGCAGCGGGGCTGGCCGTCGGCGGCAGTGAAAGTGCGGCTCATTCCCCGCCCCGCAGGAAATCAAGCCGGGGATCCATCATGGTGGGCGCCACGCCGATAATTTCCGGCTCGACGATCCCGCCGGTCACAAAGGGATCCTGCGCGACGCGAGCGGTGAGGTCCTCTTCGCTTTCCCCGACAGCAAGGATCGCGCCGCCCTCGCCGTCGGTCATTGACCCGGCAGCGAGAAACACCCCGTCCTCAAACCCCTGCTGGAGCCAGGCCTTGTGTTCCTCCAGAAATTCGGCCAGCCGGTCTGTCTGCGCCGCAAATGTCAGCAATATGAAATACATGTTCGTCTCCTGTGATGCGTTCTAAAGGGGATGCTCCGGCGGCAGCTGATCCCTGAGCCAGTCCTGCATCAGCGCCACCTCGCGGCTGATGAAATCCGTGTCGCCAAACGCCTGCGCCAGCGTCGCCACGCCCTGGCTGCGGGCCAGCAGATGCATCGCCAGCCCGCCGGACCGCGCACCGCACCCCAGCGCCTGGAATTGCTGGCTAAGCCAGTCCTGAAACAGCGTGAACAGTGCCGCAGCCTGCGCCTGCGCGGCGTGATTCAGCTTGCCCAGCTCGGTGACCAAGGACCCGACCGGGCAGCCATAGAGGGTGATCTTGGCCTGGTTGGCGATCAGGATGCGGATGAAGCAGGTGATCCGCTGCGCGGGACTTGCGCTCTCCGCCTGCCAATCGTTCAGCATGGCGCGGGTGGCGGCCATGCGGCGCGCGATCACGGCTTCAAGGATCTCGTCCTTGGTCTTGAAATGGTAATAGAAATTGCCGCGCGAGATACCCACCGCCGCGGCAATATCCGCAAAGGACGCCGCCTCGAACCCTCGCTCATAGAACAGCTGATCCGCAGCCTCCGCAATCCGGTCCCTGGTTGTTTCCTGCGCCACGCCAGCCCCCCTAGGACAATTGACCTATAAACCGCAGATTAGGACAATTGCCCTAAACCGGCAACAGCAAAGGCAACAGCAAAGGCAACAGCAGCCCCTCCCCGGTGCGATCAGCGCTTCTGAGCAAAAAATTCCTTAAGCAGCGCGCTGGCCTCGCCTTCCGCGAACCCGTCATAGACTTCCGGCACGTGATGCGCCTGCGGGTGGGAAAACACGCAGGCGCCATGCGCCACGCCGCCAGACTTGGGATCAGCGGCGCCGTAGTAGACCCGGCGGATGCGGGCGGCGGCGATGGCGGCGGCGCACATGGCGCAAGGCTCCAGCGTGACATAGAGGTCGTAGCCGGTCAGCCGCTCGCTGCCTAAGCGCGCGCAGGCTTCGCGGATGGTCAGGATCTCGGCATGCGCGGTCGGGTCGTTCAGCTCGCGGGTGCGGTTGCCTGCCAGCGCCGCCACCTGCCCGTCCGGCGCAATCAGCGCAGCACCCACGGGCACCTCGCCGCGCGCTGCCGCCGCCCGCGCCTGCTCCAGCGCCTTGTCCATGTGCGATTTGAATGCCATGCCCCTTCCTGCCCGCGATTGCCCGCTTTCGCAAGACAGCGGAATGCTCTATGGCACGGGGCATGAGCAAAACACCCGCATCCCCCAAGGGCAAACCTGCCCCGAAATCCCAGCCCCGCAAGGCGACCGCCACTCCTGAAGGCACAGCCCCCGAGGGCGACCGCATCGCCAAGGTCCTGTCGCGCGCAGGCGTCGCCTCGCGCCGCGAGGCCGAGCGCATGATCGCCGAGGGCCGTGTGTCGGTGAACGGCAAGAAGATCGACAGTCCGGCCCTGAACGTGACCGCGGCTGACCGGATCAGCGTTGACGGCCAGCCCCTGCCGGAAGCCGAAGCGCCGCGGATGTGGCTGTATTACAAGCCAACCGGCCTTGTGACGTCGAACAGCGACGAAAAAGGCCGCAAGACCATCTTCGACGAGCTGCCGGAGGATATGCCGCGAGTCATGACAGTCGGCCGGCTCGACCTCAACTCCGAAGGGCTTTTGCTGCTGACCAATGACGGCGGCATCAAGCGCAAGCTGGAGCTGCCCGCCACCGGCTGGCTGCGCCGCTACCGGGTGCGGATCAACGGCCGCCCCAAGGACGAGGATTTTGCCCCGTTGCGCAAGGGCCTGGTGATCGAGGGCGAGAAATTCCAGCCGATGACCGTGTCGCTGGACCGCCAGCAAGGCGCCAATGCCTGGCTGACCGTGGGCCTTCGCGAAGGCAAGAACCGCGAAATCCGCCGCGCGATGGAGGATATCGGCTACAGCGTGAACCGGCTGTTGCGGGTATCCTACGGGCCGTTCCAGCTGGGCGATCTGAAACCCGGCGATGTGGAAGAACTGCGCCCGCGTGTGGTGCGCGACCAGCTGGGACTGGAGCCAGAAGAGGAAAAGCCGGCCGGCCGCCCCACCCGTTCCCGCAGCGGTAAGCCTGGAGGCCGCCCGGCAGGCAAGCCCGGCAGCAAACCGGCAGGCAAGGCACCGGCGAAAGCGGGCAAACCGGGCGGCAAGCCCGCAGCGCCGCGCAGCGACCGCCCCGCCCCGCGCAGCGGCGGCAAGCGCCCGATCGGCAAGAATCCCCGCCGCTGAGCCAATTCCCGCAGACTTCCCCCTAGCAACACCGCCTGCTATCCCCTAGATTTCCAATCAGTTAATCTTTGCTGGCGGTTTGGGGGAACTTTCGCGTGCAGAAACTTGCCTATGCTGCCCTGTTGATCCTGATGTTCGGCCTGAGCACCGGCTGGATCGTGGGAGGCTGACCGAATGGCACAGCGTTTTGGCGGCAAATACAGCCCGGACGGCAAACCCGCCGCCCAGGATACGCCCCCGCAGCAGTCTTACCGCAATGCGCAGGTGGACCCGGCCGGGATGCGCGCCAACGTGCTCTTTGTGCCGCCCGCGATCCTCACCCTTTTGTCCCTGAACGACGGCGCCACGGGGCTGGCACTGGGACTGATCGGGGCCGGCCTGTGGACCGGCGCCGCATTCCTCCTGCGCGAGGGGCTGAAAGCCGAAGCCGCCTTTGCCGCGCGCAAGGTAGCCCGCAAACCCGCCTTGCCCCGCAAGATCCTGGCAGCGCTGCTGACTGGCGGCGGCGCAGCACTGGCCGCATGGAAGGCTGAACCCGGCATTCTGATCGCCGCCATCTATGGCGCCGCTGCGGCGGGACTGCATATCGCCGCCTTTGGCATCGACCCGCTGCAGGACAAGGGTGTCGAGGGCGTCGACGATTTCCAGCAGTCCCGCGTGGCCCGCGCCGTGGATGAAGCCGAGGAAAACCTGGCCGCGATGAAGGACGCCGCCTTGCGCGTCCGTGACCGGACTGTCGAAGCGCGGGTGGAACAGTTCCAGTCCGTTGCCCGCGAGCTGTTCCGCACGGTGGAGGAAGACCCCCGCGACCTGACTGCTGCACGCAAGTATCTGACCGTCTATTTGCAGGGCGCCCGCGACGCGACAATAAAGTTCGCCGACATCTATGCCCGCAGCCAGGACACCCAGGCCCGCGCCGATTATCTGGCGCTGCTGGACGATCTGGAACAGAACTTTGCCGCGCGCACCCGCAAGATGCTGGTGGAAGACCGCACGGACCTGACCATTGAAATTGATGTGCTGCGCGACCGGTTGCAGCGTGAAGGAGTCCGCTTGGACCAGAACTGATTAAGGGGAGCCATTCATGTCTGAAGCCGTTCAACAAAAGGCCGCCGAGGCCGAAGCCCTGGTAACGGAAGTCACCGCCATTGAACTGCCTGAACCCGTGACAGAGGTTCAGCCGCTGGAACAGGCTGATGAACCCACCAGCAAGGCGATCCGGCAGCGGATGGACCAGATCGACATGGGCGACACCAACTCGATCATCCATTTCGGCTCTGCCGCGCAGGCCGAATTGCAGACCATCAGCCAGGCGATGCTGTCTGACGTGCGCAATAAGGACGTGGGACCTGCGGGCGACTCCTTACGCAACATCGTGACCACGATCCGCGGATTTTCGGTGTCCGAACTCGACATCCGCCGCAAGCCGACCTTCTGGGAAAGGCTGTTGGGCAAGGCTGCGCCTTTTGCCAAGTTCACCGCGCGTTATGAGACCGTGCAAGGGCAGATCGACAAGATCACCGATGACCTGCTGGGACATGAGCATATCCTGCTGAAGGACATCAAGTCGCTCGACCTTCTCTATGAAAAGACGCTGCAATTCTACGATGAGCTGGCGCTCTATATCGCCGCAGGCGAAGCCAAGCTGGCAGAGCTGGACGCGACTGCGATCCCGGCCAAAGAGGCGGAGGTGCAGGCCGCCCCGGAAGGTGATCAGGTGATGAAGGCGCAGGAACTGCGCGACCTGCGTGCCGCCCGTGATGATCTGGAACGCCGGGTGCATGACCTGAAGCTGACCCGTCAGGTCACCATGCAGTCGCTGCCCTCGATCCGGCTGGTGCAGGAGAACGACAAGTCGCTCGTGACAAAGATCAACTCGACGCTCGTGAACACCGTGCCGCTGTGGGAAACCCAGCTTGCGCAGGCGGTCACCATCCAGCGCTCGAAGCAGGCCGCCGCCGCCGTGCGCGACGCGAACGACCTGACCAACGAGCTGCTGACCTCC
>JABXIA010000226.1 GCA_013373325.1 Paracoccaceae bacterium | reverse complement strand
CGGCTGGATGCGGCCGGGTTCGAATACCTGCCCAGCCAGCAGATCGTGCTGACCGGCGGCTCCAGCCAGATCATGGGGCTGGACGGGCTGGCGAGCCGCATTCTGGGCCAGCAGGTCCGCCTGGGTCGGCCGTTGCGCGTTCATGGCTTGCCGCAGTCTGCGACCGGTCCGGGCTTTGCCTCTGCTGTCGGCCTGTGCCTGTTTGCCGCCCATCCGCAGGATGAATGGTGGGACTTCGAGATGCCTGCAGGCCGTCATCCGGCTGGCACTCTGGGCCGTGCGGTGCGCTGGTTCCGGGACAACTGGTAGACCCGGGCGCGCACGGGCAAATCAATTCAGCCGTAACGGGCAAAGAGGGCGTGACAGCGTCCTCCTGAGCCGTTAGTCTGCCGTTAACGTCCGCGGCAAACGCGGCGATTCAGCAGGCCGGGCAGTGGCCAGCCAACCCTTGGAACCAATCTCTTCTGCAAAGCGATTTTGCGGATGGAGAGGTTTTGTTGTGTGTGGCTTGTGCTCAATCCGCAATATCTGCTAGGGACGGCGAAATACCGCGGTTTTAGCCTTAGAATGAGGCCTTATTTTGTGGCTCGTCGTGCTTTTTAGGATGACGAAACACCCTCTCCGCGGTAGATTATGGTGAATAGGACAGGAATAAGCCCTTTGCGGGAAGGGCAGGTAACACAGGCGGTATGAGCATGACGTTGAACCTTTCGATGCCCGGGAATGAAGAGTTGAAGCCGAAGATCACCGTGTTCGGTGTCGGCGGCGCCGGCGGCAATGCCGTCAACAACATGATCGCCAAGGAATTGGATGGCGTCGAATTCGTCGTGGCCAATACCGACGCGCAGGCGCTGCAGCAAAGCTCGGCCAAGAGCCGGGTGCAGCTGGGCATCAAGGTCACAGAAGGTCTCGGAGCTGGCGCCCGCCCGCAGGTGGGTTCTGCAGCGGCTGAGGAAAGCATCGAGCAGATCGTCGATCACCTGGCGGGCGCGCATATGTGCTTTATCACCGCGGGCATGGGCGGCGGCACCGGCACCGGTGCTGCGCCGATCATCGCGCAGGCTGCCCGCGAACTGGGCGTGCTGACCGTTGGCGTTGTCACCAAGCCTTTCCAGTTCGAAGGCCTGAAGCGGATGCGCCAGGCCGAGGCTGGCGTCGAAGCCCTGCAGAAGGTGGTCGACACCCTGATCATCATCCCGAACCAGAACCTGTTCCGCCTTGCAAACGAGAAGACCACCTTCACCGAGGCGTTCTCGATGGCTGATGACGTGCTGTACCAGGGCGTCAAAGGCGTGACCGACCTGATGGTCCGCCCGGGCCTGATCAACCTCGACTTTGCTGACGTCCGCGCCGTGATGGACGAGATGGGCAAGGCGATGATGGGCACCGGCGAAGGCGAGGGCGAGGACCGCGCGGTCCAGGCCGCCGAGAAGGCGATTGCCAACCCGCTGCTGGACGAAATCAGCCTCAAGGGCGCCAAGGGCGTGCTGATCAACATCACCGGCAGCCACGACCTGACCCTGTTCGAACTGGACGAGGCCGCCAACCGCATCCGCGAGGAAGTGGACCCGGACGCCAACATCATCGTGGGCTCGACCCTGGATACCGGCATGGAAGGCAAAATGCGGGTCTCCGTCGTGGCCACCGGCATCGACGCAACCGACGTGAACACCGACATGCCGGTGCCGCGCCGCCCGATGTCCGCACCGCTGCGCCAGACCGTCAGCGTCGAGGAAAACCGCGCCGCGCCGCTGGAGCTGGAAACCCCGGTTCAGCAGCCCGTGGCCGCTGAGGCCGCGCCTGAACCGGTACAGGAAGCGCCTGCCGCCGCCGCTCTGGAAGAGCCGTCGCTGTTCGAGGAACTGAACGTGCAGCAGGCTGCTGAGCAGGACCTGGTGGAAGACGTCATGGAAACCGTGGAGCCGCTGGCTGACGATGGCCTGCCGCCCCCCGCGTATCAGCCGCAAGTGCCGGAATTCCGCCCGCAGGCAGATGTCGCGGAAACCCCGCAAGCTGCTTTTGTGGCCCCCAAGGCGCCGGCACCGGGCACCCCTTCGCCGCAAGCGCTGGAGCGTTTGCAGGCTGCGGCCCAGCGGGTGCAGCAGCCCCAGGCTCAGCAGCCGCAGGTTCAGCAGCAGATGCGTCCGGCGGCACCGGCCGCCCAGGCTCCGCAGCAGCAGCAGCAACAGGCCCAGCAGCAGCCCGAAGGGCAGCGCCGCTTTGGCCTCAATTCGCTGATCCACCGGATGACCGGCAGCAATGACGCCCCTGCCGCCAAGCAGCAACCGCAGGCGGTGCGCCAGCAGCCGTCCATGCACGCGCATGCACCGGCGGCCCAGCCGCAGCAGATGCAGCAGCAGCAGGCGGATCCGGACCAGGAACGCATCGAAATCCCCGCTTTCCTGCGCCGCCAAGCCAACTGACGCATCACATATCGCGCTTCAAAAGCCGCCTTCGGGCGGCTTTTTACTTTTTATTTACAGTGAGTTGGTGTGTTCTGAGCGGTGTTTTGCCGAGCTGTTACAGCCATGTTTCAAACCGTTACAAAGATTGAGTTGTGCGTTTTTCAGCAAAACCTTAACTCTCGTCCGCAACACGGCCCCCGAGGCCGGAAACAGTGAAACGAGGCGCAACGTGCAGAACACGCTCAAAGCATCGGTGGCATTCGAAGGGGCCGGCCTGCATTCCGGCAAACCCGCACGTATGGTCCTGATCCCGGCTCCGGCGGGGCATGGCATCGTGTTCAAGCGCACCGACATCGCCTTGGGCAATACTCTGGTTCCGGCCCGCTGGGATCTGGTTGAGCGCAGCCCGCTTTGCACCCGCCTGGTCAATGGCTCCGGCGTCAGCGTTTCCACCGTCGAGCACATCATGGCCGCGCTGGCCGGCTGCGGCGTGCATAATGCGCTGATCGAAATCGACGGCCCTGAAGTGCCGATCGTTGACGGCTCCTCCGCCCCGTTCGTGCGCGGCATCATGAGCCAGGGCGTGCAGCGCCAGGATGCGCCGATCATCGCCTATGAAATCCTGAAGCCTGTCACGGTCGAGAAGGACGGCGCCCGCGCCACCCTGCTGCCCAGCGACCGGCTGACCATCGAATTCCACATCGACTTTGCCGAGGCCGCCATCGGCCGCCAGAGCAAGTCCCTGGACATGCGCAACGGCAGCTTTGCGCGTGAACTGTGCGACAGCCGCACCTTCTGCCGCCAGGCAGATGTCGAAGCAATGCAGGCCAACGGCCTCGCCCTGGGCGGTGTGCCTGGCGAGAACGCCGTTGTGTTTGACGGAGAACGGGTCGAGAGCGGTGCGGGCCTGCGCCACTCGGACGAGCCTGTACGCCACAAGATGCTGGATGCGCTGGGCGATCTGGCGCTGGCCGGGGGGCCGATCTTGGGGCGCTATGTTGGCGAGCGCGCGGGGCACGCGCTGACCAACACCTTGCTGCGGGCCCTGTTTGCGGAGCCGGGTGCGGTCCGGGCCGTCGCCTGCGATGCAGCGATGACCGCACGGCTGCCGGGGCAGGGGCTGATCTGGTCGGAAATCCCGGCCGAACAGCGCCGCGTGGCATAAGGCAGAAAACCAAAAGAACGAGCGGACAGACTGGCCCGGGACATAATCGTCCCGGGTCTTTTACCGCGGGTTTGCCTGCAGATGAGGGCCCGCGCCGCCGGCCGGGCTTGACCATCGCCGGCTTTCTCTGCCAAGTGAGGGCGGAAGTGGCGAAAGGCGTTTTGCGCGCCATTTGAATATGCTAGAGACGGCATAACCGGGGCGGACACCCGTAAGGCAAAGACGGTGAGGTGAGGCATTATGAACGGCATCTGGGCGGGAGCCAAAACCCTCGGCGCGGTTCTGCTGGTGGCAGCCCTTGCAGGCTGCGGCGGCGACGGCGGCGCAGTGAAGCGCGGCGAGTCGGTCGAGGCATTCTCTCCCGATCAGATCTATGAGCGCGGCGAGTTCGAACTGGCCAACCGGCGCCCTAAGGATGCGGTCTATTACTTCTCCGAGATAGAACGCCTGTACCCCTATTCCGAATGGGCCAAGCAGGCGGTGATCATGCAGGCCTTTGCCTATCACCGGATCAAGGACTACGAGAACAGCCGCGCTGCCGCGCAGCGGTTCATCGACTTCTACCCGGCAGATGAAGATGCGGCCTATGCCCAGTATCTGCTGGCGCTGAGCTATTATGACCAGATTGACGAAGTGGGCCGCGACCAGGGGCTGACCTTCCAGGCGCTGCAGGCGCTGCGCACCGTGATCGAGGTCTACCCGGACAGCGAATATGCCAACTCGGCGATCCTGAAATTCGACCTCGCCTTTGACCATCTGGCGGGCAAGGAGATGGAGATCGGCCGTTATTATCTGCGCCGCGGCCACTACACCTCTGCGATCAACCGCTTCCGGGTGGTGGTGGAGGATTTCCAGACCACCAGCCACACGCCTGAGGCGCTGCACCGGCTGGTCGAGTCTTACCTGTCGCTGGGGCTGACCGCCGAAGCGCAGACTGCGGCGGCCATTCTGGGCCACAACTTCCAGTCCACAGACTGGTATGAGGACAGCTACAAGCTGCTGACCGCAAACGGGCTCAAGCCCCGGGACCGCGGCAACAACTGGCTGAGCCAGATCTACCGGCAGACGGT
>JABXIA010000408.1 GCA_013373325.1 Paracoccaceae bacterium | reverse complement strand
GCAACGGTATCAGCTATCAGGAACGGGTGGCGCTGGACGTCGCCTATCTCCGCCGCCGCAGCTTTCCGGCCGATCTCAAGATCATCGCCAGAACCGGCCTCGCCGTATTGGGCGCAACAGGCCGCTGAACCGCGCCGCTCCTGCGCGCTTTCTTCTTGCCGCCGCCGCGTGTATGCGGGGGGCACGCGCCCTTGCGGCATGTTCCAGTCATTACGGGTTTCGGGTATTCATGAAACAATCGCCTTTGAACGAGACGTCCTTTCCGGTGCCGCGCCGGGCAGCTGCGGAAGCGCCGGAAGAGGATGTCATTGATCTTGGGGCTCTGTTTGCCACCCTGTGGCGCGGCAAGTGGATCATGGCCCTGGCCACCCTGGCGGCCATATTCATTGGCGGCTGTTATGCCTTTGTGGCCGCGGTGCCGCTTTATACCTCCAGCGCCGTGGTGATGCTGGAGACCAAGCAGCAAAGCGTGGTGGACCTGCAAAGCGTCGTCAGCGGATTGTCGGGCGATTACGCCGAGGTCAATTCCGAGCTGGAGGTGCTGCGGTCGCGCGGGCTGATGACCAAGGTGGCGGACAAGCTGGATCTGATGGAGGATCCGGAGTTCAACGGCACATTGGTGGAGCCGTCTGCCCTGGGGACGCTGATCCGGGCGGTGAAATCGGGGATCAAATCGCTCCTGGGCCTGCAGCGCCCGGCGGCACCGATGCCTCCGGAGCTGGTCGAGCAGCTGATCCGGGACAGTGTGGTTTCCGTTCTGCTGGACAAGGTCACGGTACAGAATGTGCCCAACACCCTGGTGTTCGAGGTTATCGTGGAGACCGAATCCGCCCGCAAATCGGCGCTGATCGCCGATACCATCGTCGATCTCTATATCCTCAACCAGATCGAGGTGAAATTCGACGCCACGGAACAGGCGACAACCTGGCTGACCGGCCGGGTGGCCGAACTGAAGGCGGAGCTGGAAACCGCGGAGGCCAGGGCCAGTGAATTCAATGCCGGTACCGCGCTGATCTCAGCAGAGGCGCTGCAGGCGCAGGAGGTGCAGCTGAAGGACCTGCGCGAGCGCATTGCCCTGGCAAGATCCGCCGCGGAGGCCGCCCAGATGCGCTATGACGGGCTGCGCGGCGCAGAGACCCGTGCGGCGCAGGCGGAGATCAGCCAGGACCGGCAGCTGCGGCGGCTGCTGGCGCAGGCGGAGACCGCTGCCGGCGGAGAGGCTTTTGACACCGCGTTCCAGCGGCTGCTGGCGCGGGCCGCGCTGGATGCCCGCCGCGCGGGCCAGCAGCTGCAGACGCTGGTGCAGTCGGAGGCGGAGCTTTCCAGCCAGCTGGCCCGGCAGGGCGAAGATCTGATCACCCTGCAGCAGCTCAGCCGCGAAGCGGAAGCGGTGCGGCTGCTCTATGAATATTTCCTGACCCGCCTCAAGGAGACCTCGGCGCAGGAGGGCATCCAGAAGGCCGACAGCCGCCTCCTGTCGCGGGCGGTGATCCCGCTGTTCCCCTCTGCCCCGCGCAAGTCCCTGATCCTGGCGATGAGCGGCATTCTGGGGCTGATGCTGGGGGCGGGTGCGGTGCTGCTGCTGGAGGCGCGGCGCAAGGGCTACCGCTCGGCCAAGGAGCTGGAGCGCAAGACCGGCTACAGCGTGCTGGGGCAGATCCCGGTGTTCCCGGCAAACGGCCGCCGCAAGGTGCTGGAATACCTGGCTGAGAAACCGTCATCCGCCACGGCGGAGGCGGTGCGCAACCTGCGCACCTCGCTGATGCTGTCCAATGTGGACCAGCCGCCGCAGGTGGTGGTGATGACCTCCTCGCTGCCCGGCGAAGGCAAGACCACCAACGCGCTGGCGCTGGCGCAGAACTTCGTGGGCATCGGCAAGAAGGTGCTGCTGGTCGAGGGCGACATCCGGCGCCGGACCCTGACCGCCCAGCTCAAGAACGTGCCGCCACAGGGCATCGTTTCGGTGCTGGCGGGCGATGTCCCGGCCGAAGCGGCGATTTTCCAGGACCCGCTTTTGGGCTGCGATATCCTGGCGGGAGAGAAGACCTCTGCCAATGCTGCTGACCTGTTTGCCTCGGAGCGGTTCAGGGGCTTCCTGCAGGAGATGCGGCAAGTCTACGACATCATTCTGATCGACACGCCGCCGGTGCTGATCGTGTCCGACGCCCGGCTGATCGCGCGCAATGCGGATGCGGTGCTGCTGGCGGTGAAATGGGATGACACCGCCGCGCAGGATGTGGAGGAAACCCTGCGGCTGTTCCACACCGACAACCAGCGCCTGACCGGGATGGTCCTGGGCCAGATCAACACCCGCCGGATGAAGCAGTACGGCTACAGCTATGGTGATTACGGCTCGAAATACTACGCCAGCTGAGGCGGCAGCCCCGGGGGGCTGCCTTGCAGAAACGGCGCGCCCCCAAGGGACGCGCCGTTCTTGTGAGCCGGGGCCAGGACCGGATCAGTTGGTGCTGACGGTGCTGGTGGTGGAAGGGGTCGAGCCGCCGCCTGCGGCCGCCGCAAGGCCGGCCGCAGCAGCGGCGGCGCCCAGGGCCGGGGCAATCAGCGGCACAAAGCCGGTGACGCCTTCCGCTTCCGCTGCGGCGGCGGCTTCTCCGGCGTCCACCACAGCGCCGATGCAGCTGTCGTCATCATTGGCCTGGTTTTCTTCACAGTTGTCCTGGCTGGCCGTCTGGGCGGCAACGCCGGTTGCAGACAGGGCCAGTGCCAAAAGGGTAATCCGGATCATCGTCAATCTCCTGAAACTATTCGCGGCCAAGCTATCATGCCCGGCTGCTCCTGAGAATGCTGCACCGCTGCAAAGTTGTCTCCCAGTGCCGGAAAGCAGCATTTTGCGCGGCGTTTCCCCGGCCGTGCAGCTGCCGGGACCGGCAACCGCCGCGCCAGCGGCCCTTTTGCGCCGGCACGGGTTGCACTGTCGTCTCAAACAGGAAAAGAGACAGGCAGATTCGCCACAGGAGAGAGACATTTCAGGCCTTTCCGCCTGGCCGCGGGACAGCCTGCCGGAAAACGGATAAGGGAAGGCCGGGGCAAGTGATTTTAAAAGTGTTATGAGACAACGGATACTTCAGGGGCGGCATTTGCTGCTGGCAGCGCTGGTGCTGACGGCCCCCGCAGCCGTGAAGGCGCAGACAGCCTCAAACTACGGCACGCCGGGGCTGATTGAGACACCCACGGCCGAAATGTATCCCGATGGCACCCTGGCCTTTACCAGCGGCGTGCTGGACCAGACGCTGCGGGCCACGATGACCTTCCAGATGCTGCCCTGGGTGCATGGCAGTTTCCGTTACGCCGTGATCGAGGGGTTTGACGACAGATTCAATAGCGGTGACCGGTTTGACCGCAGTTTCGACATCCATTTTCTGCTGCGCGAAGAAGGCAGGAGATCTCCCGCCCTGGTCCTCGGGTTGCGGGACTTTGGCGGCACCGGCATTTATGCTTCGGAATATCTGGTCGCCACCAAAACAATCCGGGACCGTCTGAAGCTGACCGGGGGCATCGGCTGGGGCCGTTTGGCCGGGCGGAACAGTTTTTCCAACCCGCTCAGCCTCTTAACCAACCGGTTCGACACCCGGAGCGATGCCCGGGCAGGCGACATCAGTGAAACCGGCCGCCTGGACTTCGGGAACTGGTTCCGCGGCGATGCTGCGCTGTTCGGCGGTGCCAGCTGGGCCTGGAGCGACCGTTTGACCCTGCTCGCGGAATATTCACCGGACCTCTATTTCGAGGAAGGCCGCAACATCGGCTTCGAGCTGAATTCCCCCTTCAACTTCGGTGTCCAGTACCGGTTCGAAAACGGCACGCAGCTGACCGCCTCCTATCTGTATGGCAGCACCCTGGGCGTCACCTACAGCTATTTCATCGATCCGCGCCAAAGCGTGGCGCCGGGCGGGCAGGGGGCGGCGGCGCCGCCCTTGCTGCCGGTTGACCGCGTGGCGCTGGCCAGCTGGAACCTGCCGGACGATCCCGCCGCCCCGGCCCGCCGCCAGCAGGTTCTGGCGCAAAAGCTGCAGCAGGAAGGGCTGCGGCTGGTCTATCTGGAAACCGATGGGGACAGCCTGCGCATCGGGGTGGAGAACAGCCGCTACGGCCAGGCCGCCCAGGCTATCGGCCGCACCGCGCGGGTGCTGGCCAACACCCAGCCGGCCCAGGTGCAGGGCTTTGACATCGCGCTGATGGCTGGCGGGGTGCCGCTCAGCTCCGTGCGGATCGACCGCAATGATCTTTATGAGCTGGAGCATGACCTGGACGGCGCCTGGCGCAGCTTTGCCCGCGCCGAAGTCTCCGACAGCATCTCCCTGGTCAAGGGCGGCTTCACAAGGGATGCCTATCCGCATTTCAGCTACCGCTTCGGCCCCTATCTGCAGGCGTCTTTCTTCGACCCGGATGCCCCCTTCCGCTATGAGATCGGCGCCCAGCTGGGGCTGGATTACACCGTGGCCCCGGGGCTGACCCTGTCCGCCGGGCTGCGCCAGCCCGCAGCCGGCAACCTGGATGACAGCCAGCGCCAGTCCAACTCGGTGATCCAGCGGGTGCGCTCTGACTGGGGTCTTTATGCGCAGCAGTCCGATCTGCGCATCGAGCATCTGACCGCGGAATATATCTGGCGGCCCGGCGAAAATCTCTATGCCCGCGCCACGCTGGGCTATCTGGAAAGCATGTATGGCGGGCTGTCGGGGGAGATCCTGTGGTTCCCGGCCAACAGCCGCCTGGCCCTGGGGGCGGAGCTGAACTATGTGCGCCAGCGCGATTTCGACGTGCTGTTCGGCTTCCAGGACTATGCCACCGCCACCGGCCATGTCTCGGCCTATTACGATCTGCCGGGGGAGTATCACGCCCAGGTGGACGCAGGCCGTTACCTGGCCGGCGATTACGGCGCCACGCTCACGCTGGACCGGGAATTTGCCAATGGTTTCAAGGTCGGCGCCTTCTTCACCCTGACCACGGTGAGCTTTGATGACTTCGGCGAAGGCTCCTTTGACAAGGGGATCCGGCTGGAGATCCCGGTCTCCTGGCTGACCGGCCGCCCGTCGCGCGACCGGCTGGCCCAGGTGATCCGCCCGG
>JABXIA010000258.1 GCA_013373325.1 Paracoccaceae bacterium | reverse complement strand
GCTTCCATGGCTGTTTTCAAATCATGCACAAGCGTTTTCGCCATCGAGCGGAACACCATGATCTGAAACGCCTGCGGGCTGGTGCGGGTCACCGAGGCCATCATGTGCTTCAGCTCACTGCGCACTGTGTGGCCGCGCTTGAACACAGCGGCCCGCAGGTCCACAGGCACCAGCCGCGCCAGCACATCCTCTGCGCCCAGCCCCTCCAGCTTCACCACGGCCCAAGCGTCGCTCTGATCCGTCAGCGCCGCGTGCTCGGCCAGCTTCGCGTCTGGTTCAGGCCCCATCAGCAGCGCCATGCCGCGGCCGAACCAGACAGCCCGGCTGCCCGCCTTGCCCGTCGCACGGTTTGCCGCGGGGAATGCCATGCCGTGGGCAGCCTCCAGCGCCTGGCTCAGCGCCTTTTCCTGCCCCTTGAAGGGTGCCACGGCCCACATGGTGCCGGGGTGATCTTCAGTCAGGCTCATTCCGCCGATGGTCACCGGCAGAAGCCCGTCGCAGGGGCTTTTCGCAATCAGTTCAGCCACGGGCACGCTCTCCTTCCGGATCAAAGAACACAGGCGAGACAACCTCGCACAGGGTGTCAACGCCGCGCATATGGTCGACCAGCCGCACGGTCTCGCCAATGCGGTCCGGCCCCTCTTTCAGGAACGCCAGGCCGATCGGGTGGCCCAGCGCCGGCGAATAGCCGGCCGAGGTAACATAGCCCTGGTCATAAATCCGCTCGACCGGATCGCCCGGCGTAAACAGATGCGCACCGGCGGTGATCTCTTTCGCCGCCCCCACGGGTTTCAGGCCCACCAGGCGCATCCGGTCTTCGGCCATCAGCCCCTCGCGGGTGGACATGGGTTTGCCCAAGAAGTCCTTCTTCTGCGACATCATCCCCTGCAGGCCCAGATCAAACGCCGTCACGGTGCCGTTGATCTCCGCGTGTGTGATCAATCCCTTCTCGATCCGCAGGACATTCAGCGCCTCCATGCCATAGGCGCCGCCGCCCATCGCCTCGGCCCGCTTCAGCAACTCGCGGAACAAGCTCTCGCCATAGCGGGCAGGCACGGCAATTTCATAGGCATGCTCACCGGAGAAGGAGATCCGGAACAGCCGCCCCTTCACACCCAGCACAGTCGCCTCCCCGCAGCCCATGAATGGCCAGGTCCCGCTGTTGACATCCTCATCCACGAGGCCATTCACCAGTTCCTGCGACTTCGGCCCGGCGACAGCAAACTGCGCCCACTGCTCCGTCACTGAGGTGAACCGCACGTCCCACCCGGGACGGAGGACCTGGGAGACATACTCCAAATGGGCCATCACCTGCCCCGCGGCAGCGGTTGTGGTGGTCATGAGAAAATGGTTCTCGCCCAGCCGCGCGGTGGTGCCGTCATCCATGACAAAGCCATCCTCGCGCAGCATCAGACCGTAGCGCACCTTGCCCGCCTTCAGCGTGCTGAAGGTGCTGGTGTAGAGGAAATCCAGGAACTTGCCTGCGTCCGGCCCCTGAATGTCGATCTTGCCCAGAGTGGAGACATCGCAGACCCCGACCGCATTGCGCACCATCGTGACTTCACGGTCGCAGGACTGGCGCCAGCTGGTCTCCCCCGGTTTCGGGAAATAGGCGGCGCGGTACCACAGGCCCGCTTCCAGCTGATGCGCCCCGCGGGTATCGCTCTCGCCATGCGAAGTCAGGAAGCGCTGCGGCTTGAAGCCCTCGCCCGTGGCCCCCGCCCCCATTGCCCCGATGGACACCGGCACAAACGGCGGACGGAAGGTGGTGGTGCCGGTCTCCGGGATCGTGCGCCCGGTGGCATCCGCCAGCACCGCCAGCGCGGCAACGTTGGAGTTCTTGCCCTGATCGGTCGCCATCCCTTGCGTGGTGTAACGCTTCATGTGCTCGACCGAGCGGAAGTTTTCGGTGGCCGCCTGCTTCACATCCTTGACGGTCACATCGTTCTGGAAATCAAGCCAGGCGCGGCCCTTGCCGGGCACCGCCCACAGTGCGGCAATGCGGTAGGGATCATCCTCAGCCGCCGGCAGATCGGCGGCAGCGGGTTTCAGGCCCAGCGCGTCCAGCATTTTCCCGGCAGCCTCTGCCCCTTCGCGCAACGCGCCCGCGGTGGAGAATGTGCCGTTACAAGCCCCTGCGGCGGCCATGCCGGGCACGGCGTTCTCAGCCGGGACAAAAGCCAGCGCCTCGCGCTTCCAGATGGGGCGGCTGCTCAGATGACATGTCAAATGCACCGACGGGCTCCAGCCGCCGGACATCGCCAGGCAGTCGGTCTGGATCTTCTCCTCGCCCTTGACCGAACGCACGGTGATGCTCTCCAGCCGCTGACGGCCTGCTGAGTCGCAGACCTGCGCGCCCTTGATCACCTGATAGGGTCCGCCGTCCGGCGCCTCGTGGCGGCTGTCGATCACCGCCGCGATGTGCACGCCCGCGTCATGCAGGTCGCGCGCCGTCCGGTGCGCCTGATCGTTGTTGGCAAAGACGGTGACCCGCTCGCCCGGCGCCACGCCCCAGCGGTTCAGATAGGCCCGCACCGCACCCGCCATCATGATCCCCGGCCGATCGTTGTTGCGGAAGGCCACCGGGCGTTCGATCGCACCCGCCGCCAGCACCGCATGTTTGGCCGCAATCCGCCAGAAGCATTCGCGCGGCAGGTGGCTGCCCTTCAGCGAATGGCGCCGCGGCAGGTGGTGCGAGACCCGCTCCAGCGCGCCGTAAGTGCCCTGATCATACGCGCCAGTGACGGCAGTGCGCGTCATCAGCCGCACATTGTCCATCGCCTCAAGTTCGGCCAGCACCTCTGCCGCCCAGGCATGGCCCGGCTTGCCGCCGATCTCCTCGCGCTCGGCCAGCAGCCGGCCGCCCATGCGGCTGTCTTCTTCGGCCAGGATCACATCCGCCCCGGCCCGGCCCGCAGTCAGCGCCGCCATCAGGCCCGCAGGCCCGGAACCGATCACCAGCACGTCGCAGAAGGCAAAGGCCTTTTCATACCGGTCCTGATCCGCCTCGCCCGACAGCGCGCCAAGGCCTGCCGCACGCCGGATCAGCGGCTCATAAACCTTCTCCCAGAAAACTGTCGGCCACATGAAGGTCTTGTAATAGAAACCAGCGCCAAAGAACGGCGCGGCCAGATCGTTCAACGCCATCACGTCGCGCTCAACCGAGGGCCAGCAGTTCTGGCTGCGCGCCTCCAGCCCTTCAAACACCTCCTGCTGGGTGGCGCGCACATTCGGGTCCTGCTGGCCGCCAGTGCCGATGGTCACCAGCGCATTCGGCTCCTCGCTGCCCGCCGTCAGAATGCCGCGCGGGCGGTGGTATTTAAACGACCGCCCCACCAGATGCACGCCGTTGGCCAGCAGCGCCGCCGCCAGTGTATCGCCTTCCAGCCCCATCATGTGACGGCCGTTAAAGGCAAAGGTGACGGGCTTCGCGCCCTGGTTCAGACCCTTACCGGGAAGTCTCATGCCTCACCTCCCAGCCCGGCCTCGGAGGCCAGCTGCACCGCCAGGATCTCATGCGTCGCGGTATTGCGCGTCACCTTCAGCCACGCGTTGCAGCCCATCTCATGATACCACAGTTCATCCAGCGGCCCGGCCGGATTCTCCCGCAGGTTCACATAGTCATGCCAGGCATCCAGATCCGCGCCCGCGGCCGGGCGCACCAGCGCGGCACCTTTGTAATAGAATTCACGGCGGTCTCTTTCGCCGCAGAGCGGACAGGTAATTCTCATGACCGGCGCCCTTTCATCTTTCTGAAAATACTCCCGCCGGAGGCATGCCCGGCGCGCTCCAAACGCTTAGTGCAGATTATGCTGCGCACCGGTCCCCTCCTCATCCATCAGGCCAACGCCGCTGCGGAAACGGTCGAGCTTGAATTTCGTGGCCGCCCCATGCGGCCGGTCCGTGGCAATCAGATGCGCATAAACACTGCCCGACCCCGGCGTTGCCTTGAAGCCGCCGTAACACCAGCCGCAGTTCAAGTAGAGGCCGTCAATAGGCGAATGATCGATGATCGGCGAACCGTCCGGGGTCATGTCCATGATGCCGCCCCAGCTGCGCAACAGCCGCGCCTTGCTGAGCGCCGGCACCATCGCCACAAAAGTCTCCATCGTATGCTCCACCATCGGCAGATTGCCCCGCGCTGCATAGGAGCTGTAGAAATCCAGATAGCTGCCGAACACCATACCGCCCTTGTCCGACTGGCTGATATAGAGATGCCCCTCGGCAAAGGTGATCACATGATCAACAATGGGTTTCAGCCCTTCTGAGACAAAGGCCTGCAGCACATGGCTTTCAATTGGCAGGGTCAGGCCCGCCATCGCTGCCACCTGGCCGGATCGGCCGGCAGCTGCCAGCGCGACTTTCTTGGCACAGATCGGGCCGCGGGCGGTCTGCACGCCCACCACCCTGCCGTTTTCCACGTCGATGCCGGTAACTTCGCAGTTCTGGATCAGATCCACGCCGCGCATGTCGGCGCCGCGGGCATAGCCCCAGGCAACTGCATCGTGCCGGGCAGTCCCCGCCCGGCGCTGCATCAGCCCGCCCATGATCGGGAAGCGGTTGCTCTCAAAGTTCAGGAACGGCGCCAGCTCGCGCACCCGCTCCCGGCTGAGGATCTCGGCGTCATCGCCCTGATTGACGATCGAGTTGCCACGGCGCACCGCCGCGTCGCGCTGGCCGTCGTTGTGGAACAGGTTGATGATGCCGCGCTGGGACATCATCGCGTTGTAGTTCAGGTCCTGCTCCATCCCCTCCCACAGTTTCAGCGAGTGGGAGTAGAACTCCGAATTGCCTGGCAGGTAGTAGTTGGCGCGCACGATGGTGGTGTTGCGCCCGACGTTGCCACCGCCGAGATAGCCCTTCTCAAGCACTGCGACATTGGTGATCCCATGCTCCTTGGCCAGGTAATAGGCTGTTGCCAGCCCATGGCCGCCGCCGCCGATGATCACCACGTCATATTCGGATTTGGGTTCAGGATCCCGCCAATGGGGCTTCCACCCCTTGTTTCCGGTGAGCCCCTCGCGAAGCACACGCCAGCCCGAAAACCGCATGTCGTCCCTCCCCGTCAAATCACTTCCGCCACCCGGGAAAATCTGGTCCGGGCCCTGGCGGCATTGCTACCCGTTTTCGCGTGCAGCTCCTAGCCCCAAGGCTCAGTATGCGGCACTTCAGCATGGCTTTGCCGCAAAACACACGAACTAATCACTTGTGTCTAGTGCTATTTGCGACGGCGAATGCCGTAATGGAGTCAAAGGAAAGAAAACAGGGCAGAGAGTTTCCTCACCGCCCTGTTCATCATTATTCGCCTTGCAGGCTGTCAGAGACCCTTGGCGTGATAACTCTTGGCCACTTTGTCGATCGACACCAGATAAGCGGCGGTCCGCAGATCGGTCACGTCATCACGGCTGTGCCATACTTCGCGCATCGACTGATAAGCCGCCCGCATGGTGTCATCCAAGCCGGAACGCACCAGCTCCAGCTCGCCCGCCCCCTTCAGGTACTTGTCCTTGAAGTCCGGCGACATCGACCAGGTATTGCCCATCACGTCGTCCAGGCGCTGCAGCTCGTCAATCACCAGCTGGTGGCGCGCTTCTTCCTGGCGGCGCTGCATGCGGCCAAAACGGATGTGGCTGAGGTTCTTCACCCACTCAAAATAGGACACGGTCACACCGCCCGCGTTGGCGTACATGTCCGGAATGATCACGCAGCCCTTCTTGCGCAGGATCTCATCCGCACCGGCAGTCACCGGGCCGTTTGCAGCCTCAATGATCAGCGGCGCCTTGACACGCTCGGCATTGGAAAGGTTGATCACCCCTTCCAGGGCCGCCGGAATCAGGATGTCGCACTCCTCTTCCAGAAGCGCCGCACCGTTTTCAAGGAACTGAGCATCAGGATAGCCAGACACACCGTCGTGTTTGACGATCCAGTTGCGCACCGCCTCGACATCCAGGCCTTCAGCATTGAAAAGACCGCCGTCGCGTTCGATGATGCCGATGATGCGTGATCCATCCTCTTCGGACAGGAACTTGGCAGCGTGGTAGCCCACATTGCCGAGGCCCTGAACAATGACGCGCTTTCCATCCAGCTTGCCCGAGAGACCTGCAGCCGCTTTGTCTTCCTCGTGCCGGAAGAACTCCTGCAGTGCGTACTGCACGCCGCGGCCGGTTGCCTCGACGCGGCCTGAAATGCCGCCAGCATTCAGCGGCTTGCCGGTCACACAGGCCTTGGCATTGATGTCGGTGGTGTTCATGCGTGCATACTGGTCGGCAATCCAGGCCATTTCACGCTCACCGGTGCCCATGTCGGGCGCAGGGACGTTTTGCGAGGGATGGATCAGATCGCGCTTGGCAAGCTCATAGGCAAAGCGACGGGTGATCAGCTCCAGCTCATGCTCCTCATATTCGCGCGGATCAATGCACAGGCCGCCCTTGGAGCCGCCGAACGGGGCTTCCACCAAGGCACATTTATAGGTCATAAGCGCGGCCAGCGCCTCAACCTCATCCTGGTTTACCCCGGTCGCGTAACGGATGCCGCCCTTCACAGGCTCCATATGTTCCGAATGCACCGAACGGTAGCCGGTAAACGTGTGCATTGCGCCCCGCAGGCGCACGCCGAAACGCACCGTGTAGGTTGCGTTGCAAACCCTGATCTTCTCCTCCAGCCCCGGCGGCAGATCCATCAGTTTCACTGCCCGGTTAAACATCAGGTCCACGCTCTCGCGGAAGCTCGGCTCTGTGCGGCTGCTCATCAAAAATTTCTCCGTGATCAAACATCGACTCGCTGCCGATGATGATCTCACTCTATGCAGAGTTACTTAAGGAGTGCGACCTTTTTGACCATTTGCGGCCAAAAAGAATCTATTCCCGGCATGTGACCTGCGATTCGCTGTTACCCAAAGAGCGATTGTCCCGCCTCGCTCCACAACCCCGCGGAATTGCGCAGGATTGGCGCCCGGGGTTGCAACAATGGGAGAGTTTTCGGCCAATTTCCGCCCCATTTCCGCCCACTTTACCAAGCATTAATTAATGGAATTCCGCTTCAGAAGCCGAGCTGGCCCGTTCCCCAGCCGGAAGGGGGTATTTAAATGAGTAAGCACCACAAGAATTCAACTGCGCTGAGCAATCCGCTCATTCTGCGCTGCCGGGACAAGGTCAAAGGCTTCCTGCGGGAAGAGGATGGCGTTCTGGCGAAGCCAATGATTATCACGCTGCTCCTTATGCTGGCCGCCGGTGGCATGGGCGTTGACCTGATGCGGATGGAGCGCGATCGCACCACGCTGCAGTACACGCTGGACCGTGCCGTTCTCGCTGCTGCCGACCTTGATCAGCAGCAGGATCCGGCAACAGTTGTTCAGGAATACCTGACCAAGGCCGGGCTCGCCGACTATTACAGCGAGCCGGACGTGGAACAGTCACTGGGCTACAAAAGCGTTGAAAGCACGATCAACGCAACATTTCCGGCACATTTGCTAAAGTTTGCCGGCGTCGGCGACCTCCCGGTCTACGCGAACTCCCGGGCCGAAGAGACCATCGGTGCGGTCGAAATCTCCATGGTGCTCGACATCTCCGGCTCGATGGCCCGCAACAACCGGCTGGTCAACCTGAAGGCCGCTGCGCACAGCTTTGTGGATCAGATCACTCAGAACACCGATATCGATAACCTGTCGATCTCGATCATCCCCTACGCCACACAGGTGAATGTGGGGGAAGAGCTGCTGAGCCAGTACACCAACGTCACCCAGGAGCATAACTATTCTCACTGCGTGAACTTCATCAAGGATCAGTTCAGCAAACACACGCTGCCCCGCGATGAAAACCTTGAGCGCACGGCCCATTTCGACACGTTCACCTATTCGGAGAACATGATCTCCACGCCTGTCTGCCCGACGAGGGACGGCTCCCAGATCCTGCCTCTGACCAACAATGCAACGTTGCTGCATGAGCATATCGACAAGCTGACTGCAAGCGGCAACACCTCTATCGACATTGGCATGAAGTGGGGCAGCGCTTTGCTCGACCCAACTGCACGTCCGGTTGTGAACGACCTGATCGCCGACGGTGTAATCGATGCATCCTTCGTGGACCGGCCCACTGACTATGGCAGCGGCGACACGCTGAAGATCATCGTGCTGATGTCCGACGGCCAGAACACCAATCAGTATATGGTCAATCCGTCCCGGCGGGAAGGCGACTCCGACGTGTGGTACAACCCCACTTCGGATAGCTACTCGGTTTATCACTCTAACGGCACCAAGAACTACTATTGGGAGCATCTGAACCGCTGGGAAGACCACCCCTACGGTGAAGGCACATACCAAACCTGCAACTATTACGGTTGCACGACCCACACTGAGGAAGGCACATCCTCCCGCCTGACCTATCCGGAGCTGCACGCCCGCGCCTCGCTGGCCTGGATTGCCAAATACGTCTACGAGTTCAGCAGCAGCGCCTGGGCCGACTGGTTCCACGCTGGCCGGTACTTCCATAACCGTGTCGCCAAGGACCAGCACACCAAGCACATCTGCGACATCACGAAGGATCAGGGAGTTATCGTCTACTCGGTCGGCTTCGAAGCCCCGTCCGGCGGCATCAAGGTCCTCGAGGACTGCGCCAGCTCCCCCGCCCACTTCTTTGACGTGGATGGCCTGGAGATCACCGACGCCTTCTCGTCAATTGCGACTTCCATCCGTCAGCTGAGGCTCACCCAATGACACACCGTATCCAAACCGCCCTGCGCCGGTTCCGGCACCGTGAGGATGGCAATGCAACAATGGAATTTGCCATCATCGTTCCAGCCTTCCTGATGATCCTGCTGGCCACGGTCGAACTCGGCATCATCAACCTGCGCCATTCCCAGCTGGAGCGCGCCGTGGATCAGACTGTCCGCGACATCCGCCTCAGCACCGGCGCCGACCTGCAGCACGATCAGCTGCGCGACGCGATCTGCGCCCGCTCAGGCTTCATCAGCAACTGCTCGGACTCGCTGCGGCTGGAGATGATCCGCCTGGACCCGTTCAACATGGCTGAGATTGATCCGACGCCGGATTGTATCGACGTGATTGACGACGTTCAGCCCGTGCGCAGCTTTGAAAACGGCCAGTCCAACGAACTGATGTTCCTTCGGGCCTGCATGAAGTTCAATCCGATTTTCCCGAGCTGGGGGCTTGCCTCCCATATTGCACAGGACGAAGACGGCCGCATTCAGCTGATTGCATCTTCTGCCTTTGTCCAGGAACCGAGGTAACGCCATGCTGACGCTTATTTCCCGCCTTTCCAACCGGACTCCGCGACCGCTGCGCGGCTTCGTTGAAAACACCAAGGGCAGCGTTTCGATGGAGTTCGCCATCTATGCGCCGCTGCTGATGTTCATGTTCGCCGCGATCTATACGTTCTTCGACGCCTTCCGCCAGGAGAACGTCAACCTGAAAGCGGCCTACACGGTCTCTGACCTGATCTCGCGCGAGACCAATTATGTGAACGAGACCTACATCGACAGCATGCACGCGCTGGCAACTGAGCTGGTGCGCGGCGACACCTCCCTGTCGACCCGTATCACTGTCGTTCGCTGGGATGAGGGTGATCAGAGCTACTATGTCGACTGGTCAAAAGTCCGCGGCTCTACCTTCACGGAATGGGACGATGGCTCTATCGCCGAAGCCGAGGACAAACTGCCTGCGATGTACGATCAGGAACGCGTAATCGTGGTGGAAACCTGGAACGAAGTGACCCCGGCCTTCAACATCGGCCTGCCGCTTCTGGACGTTCAGAACTTCGTGTTCACCCGCCCGCGCTTTGCACCTCAGGTTGTCTTCCTCGAGGACAAGGGCAATGGCAACAACCACAACGACGACGCCGAAAAGGTGTCGCCGCCGGCCTGACCGGTTCTCCGGTCAATCAATCAGCTTTGGCCGCGTTGCACCAGCATCGCGGCCAAAATTTCTGACATGGCCTTGCCCTGCGATCCGGGCGTCACCCCGCCAATGCCGATCCGCCGGCCGGACCGCCACCACAACCCTGGCATCCAGGCCCGGCCGCCTTGGTTGCTGGTTCGGATCAGAAAACCGTTGGACGGCTTGAAGGCAAAGAAGCCGCGGTCGATGGCTTCGATATCCTCGACCCGCGCGATTACTTGCCCGTCAGAGCAGCGCAGCTCTTCCGGCGTGAGCTCAATCCTGTGAACAGTAGCCTGCCACATCCGGACGGCCAGCCACAGGGCCCCTGCCCCAACCGCCACCAGAAACACCAGCCAGGCCGGCGAAGGCGGTGCGGCAAAAGCCACATAGACCAGCAGGCCGCCGGTCACCCCCAGCATCGCCGTGCCCATCACGCGCCGGCTGGCGGAGGCCTCAATCGTCGCCAGAATGTCGTTGCCCATCTGCTGCTCCCTGTTTTTCTTTGCCGGGCATAAACCGGATCGGCACAAGAAAACAGCCCCCGGCGCACCGGGGGCTGACCGCAGCCGTGCTGTTTTGGGGAAACTTATTCCGCAGCAGCGCGGCGCACGACTACCTCGTAGCCCGGCTCTTCCGGCTCGTCGTCGATCAGTTCCTGCGGGAAACCCGGCGCAGTGATCGACAGGCCGGTTGCTTCCTCCAGCCGCTCGATCATCCGGTCCGACTGCGCCCGCTCGCCATAACGGCGCTGGCCGTCCTTCATCATCTCGATCATAAGGGGCGACAATTCCAGCGGCACGTTGTGGCGGTCGGCCAGGGTCTGGAACAATCCGATGTCCTTCATCACCAGATCCATGGTGAAATTCACATCGCGAGAGCCGGACAGGATCAGCTGGCTTTCCGTCTCATGCGCAAAAGAGGTGCCCGACGACATCGAGATCGCCTCGAAGGTCATGCCCAGATCCATGCCGCAAGCCTTCATCACCGTCAGCGCTTCCATGACGGCCAGCAGGTTCAGGTTGGCCAGGTAGTTGGTCATCACCTTCAGGGTCGAGGAATTGCCGATTTCACCCACATGCAGGATGCGGCGGCCCATGGTGGTCAGGATCGGCAGGATACGGTCGAAAGTGGCGCGCTCGCAACCGGCATAAATCGAGATATTGCCGGTGTCGGCCCGATGGCAGCCGCCGGAGACCGGGCAATCGACCGGCTCACCGCCGCGTTCTACAACCAAGGCACCGAGGCGCTTCACCTCCGCCACGTCGGTGGTGGACATTTCCATCCAGACCTTGCCCGGCTTCACATGCGGCAGCATTTCGGTCACCACCGCGTCCGAGGCCGCCGGGCTGGGCAGGCATGTGATCACCGCATCGCAGTCCTGCATCATTTGCGCGGGGCTGCCGCCTGCCTTGGCACCGCGCGCCACGAATTTTCCAACCAGCGCCGCGTCCAGGTCGTGCACAGCCACATCCAGACCGTTGCGCACCAGGCTGCCCGCCAGCTTGCCGCCAACATTGCCCAGGCCGATGAAGCCGATCTTCATTTCCGTTTTCATGTCCCGTTTCTCCTCCCGGGGTAATCGCTTGCAAAAGGGCTAGCTTGACCTGAGCCAAAACAAAAACGAATAATAACGCGAACTGACCCTAAGAAATTTTGCAACGTAAATGTCTGATCTGCCCAACCTCGTCTGGCTGCGCGCCTTTGAGGCCGCCGCCCGCCTGCAAAGCTTCACTGCCGCCGCTGATGAACTGGGCCTCACCCAGGCCGCGGTCAGCCACCAGGTCCGCAGCCTGGAGAAAAGCTTTGGCATCACCCTGTTCATCCGACGCGCCCGGCATCTGGAACTGACCCAGCTGGGCCATGCCTACTACCCCTCCGTCGCGCAGGCGCTGACCGACATTGCCTACTCCACCCGCGGGCTGCTGGGCCATGCCCAGACCCGTACTGTAACCCTGCGGGCGCCGGTCTCTACCGCGGTCCTGTGGGTGGCGCCGCGGCTTGGAGCCTTTCACGCGGCGCACCCGCATATCCGCATCCGGCTGATCTCCGCCGTCTGGGCCGACAGTACCCAGGACGAGGACGTCGATATCGACCTGCGGCTGGGGCCATCCGGCTGGTTCGACCGCCGTGCGCATCTGCTGGCAACGGAAAGCGTCATACCGGTCGCGGAACCTCAGCAGGCGGCGCAGCTGCAGTCGGTGGATCAGCTGCTCGACCAAACCTTGATCCACATACACGGCTACCAGGACCACTGGCTGCGCCTGTCGGAGCAGCACAGCGTGCCGCTCAAGGACCGCAGCGCGCCATTGTATGTCGACACTTCATTGGCCGCGATCGAGATGGCAGCCTCCGGTGCTGGTGTGACCATGCTTATGCGCCGCTACGCTGAACTGCCGCTGTCGCTGCGTCGGCTGGCTCCAGTGCTCGAAACCGAAATCCCGATGGGCCAGGGTCACTATCTGATGCCCGCCGCCGGCGAGGCCCCCAACAGCGCCGAGGTTGCAATGGTGCGGGACTGGGTCGTCTCCTTGTTTTGTTAAGAAATTCCTCCGCCGCGTCTTGCCCGGCCGCTTGACGACGGATACCGTCCGCCCATGCCTTGGCCACAGAACACCCCGCCCCAGCGCGACGGCGACGCAGCCGCGGGAATCGAAGTCACCGACGGATTCGAGCGGTTCTCGCAACGCAACGACATCTTCACCCGCGCCTTTTGGGATGACCGGGTAAAGTCCAAGCACACAGCAAAATTCTTCTCCTCCTACCGGATGGAAGCGGCGCCCCGGCGCGGCGACGGGTTTACCCAGCGCGACTTCGCCCTGCGCAATGCGGCCTGGCTGATCTCCGACGTGGTCTCCTCCCGCCGGGCGCATGAGGGCATCCGCGAAGGGTTTCAGGCCGCCATCCGCCCGGACACCCCGGTGGCCAAAGATGCCCTGGATATCGACGACCCGGCAAAGATGTCCGCCGAGGTGAAACGCATCGCCAAATTCTTCGGCGCCGATCTCTGCGGTATCACCGATCTGGATGAACGCTGGCTTTACACCGCCCGTGTCGATGCCCGCGACATGTCCGAAGCACCGCATGATCTGCCTGAAGGGCTGACCAGCGTGATCGTGCTGGGCCATGAAATGGACAAGGAACTGGTTGCCACCTACCCCTCGGCGCTGGCAGGCGCTGCGACGGGGCGGGAATACAGCCATGAGGCCGCCATCGTGATGCAGCTTGCCGCCTATATCCGTAATCTGGGCTATGAGGCAGTGCCGTCGATGAACGACACCGGCCTGGTGATCCCCTATGCGGTAAAGGCCGGCCTTGGCGAATACGCCCGCAATCAGATGGTGATCACGCCGGAATTCGGGCCGCGCCTGCGGTTTTCCAAGATTTTCACCAATCTGCCGCTGGCGCATGACACCCCGAAACCGCAGGGGGTGAAGGCCTTCTGCGATATCTGTACCAAATGCGCCGATGCCTGCCCGGTGAAGGCGCTGCCATACGGGCCGCCGTCGGCGGAGGCCGCCAATGTCTCGGCCATCAAGGGGGTGAAGAAATGGACTTCGGATGCGGAGAAATGCTTTTCATTCTGGGCCAAGATGGCCTCCGACTGTGCGATCTGCATGCGGGTTTGCCCCTTCAACCGGGATTACACCCGGCGCAAGCACCGTCTGTGGCTGAAACTGGCGCTTGGCCCGCTGCGCAAACTGGCGCTGCGGCTGGCGGAAAAACACGGCGAGCGGCACAAACCGGCTGACTGGTGGGCCGCATCTTCACCCGGTCAGGACTGACGAGCACGAGGGCTCCCGCCCGTCCTTGGCGCCTCCGGCACCGCGTCCCGTTGGGCCGGGCAGCCCTGCGGGCTGCGGGATCTCTGTTCATCTGCGCACAGGAGGCGTGGCCTGCGGCCCGTTTCGGCGGGGTTGCGCACGTTCTATCTTGACGACACATACCGTTCACAGGAGACACGCAATGTCCCTCAGACCCATTCTGGAAACCCGCGACGCGCAGCCCCATACCGAGGGTGCGGGCGTCAAGCTGCACCGCGCCTTCGGCTTTCAGGACCCGTCAGAACTGGACCCGTTCCTGCTGTTCGACGATTTCCGCAATGAGAAACCCGAGGATTACCTGCGCGGCTTCCCGTGGCATCCCCACAGGGGAATTGAGACCATCACCTATGTGCTGACAGGCACGGTTGAACACGGCGACTCGCTGGGCAACGAGGGAACGCTTGGCGCGGGCGACGTTCAGTGGATGACCGCCGGGTCCGGCATCCTGCATCAGGAGATGCCCGCGGGCAACGCCAAGGGCCAAATGCACGGCTTCCAGCTGTGGGGCAACCTGCCCGCCAGCCAAAAGATGACCCCGCCACGCTATCAGGACATCAAAGGCACCGAAATCCCCGAGATCATCGACGACGACGGCACCCGGGTGAAAGTGATCGCCGGCGATTTCTGGGGCAAGCGCGGGCTGGTCGACGGCATCGCCGCCGACCCGCAGTATCTGGACATCTTCATCCCGGCAGGGGTGAAGAAGACCCTGCCGGTCGACACCTACCGCCGGGCCTTTGCCTATGTGTTCGAAGGCGAAGCGGCCTTTGCCGATGCCTCCGCCCCGCAAGGCGTGCTGCTGGAGAAGGAAGTCGCAGGCCAGGAGGTCAACATCCGCGACCTGTCCGGCGACCGCACCCTGATCCGATTTGGCACCGGCGAGGAAATCACCGTGCAGGCCGGTCCCGAGGGCGTGCGCTTCCTGCTGATCTCCGGCGCGCCGATCAACGAGCCGGTGGCCTGGCACGGGCCGATCGTGATGAACACGCAGGCCGAACTGCACCAGGCCTTCCGCGACCTGCGCAACGGCACCTTCATCAAGCCCGCGCACTGAACGGGAAAACCGGTGCCCACTTTTCCCTGTGCGCGGCGCATCAAGCCCGCGCACCGGACGGGAAAACCGGTGCCCGCTTTTCCCTGTGCGCGGCGCATCAAACCTGCGCACCATCCACATCGGCCCGCCAATCCCACGCCTGATGTGCTATACTCCCCCTGTCCAATGACCGATGGGGGGAGTGATGATTATCCGGGTGTTCCGTGCCACCGTCCGCGACGAAAAGATCCAGGATTTCAAGGCTTTTCTGACCGATACCGCTGTGCCGCACGTGCGCCGCCAGCCGGGCCTTGTTTCGGTCACCGCCGGACTGCCGCGGCCGGATTCGCCTGCCACCTTCTGTGTGGTTATGGTCTGGGAAAGCGTCGAGGCGCTGCAGGCCTTTGCCGGCAAGGACTGGGAACAGCCGCATGTGCTGCCCGAAGAGGACCCGATGGTGCTGAGCCGTCAGATCGACCACTACGACATGCTGGGGCTGCTGAGCTGACTGATCGTCAGCCGCCGGCAGTCCAGCTGTAGATGATCTCATCGCCTTCGGCCGACGGAGTGAAACCGGCTTTCTCCAGCACCCGGGCTGAGGCGGCGTTTTCCTGCATCACCCCGCCCGACAAAGTAACGCCGCTGCCGCGGAAATGCGCCTGCAATCCGCCGATCAGTTCGCTCGCCAGCCCCTGCCCCCAGGCGGCTTCGGTAAAGAGATATCCCAGGTTCCGGATGCTGCTGCCCGCTTTCGGAATGGACAGGATGATCAGCCCGATGCCCTCATCCGCTGCACTGCGAAGGGCCGCCACTTCGGCTTGCTGCGACACAGCCGCCAGGAATTCGCGGCGGCTCTGATCGCTGCCCTGTGCCTGAAACCCGTCCGGCAGCCATTGCACCACTTTCGGCGCAAACAAGCCCGCCAGCTCCGCCGCTGTCAGATCTTGCCAAGGCGCTGCCTTCAACCGCTTGGTCGTCAAACTCAGCAAGCTCACGTGCTGACCGCCTTCTGCACCATGCCCCAATAGACCCGCTCCACCTCGTCCAGCGACAGCCGCCCCTCTGAGCGGTACCAAGTGTTGACCCCGTTCAGCATCGCAATCACCGCCAGCGTCGCGATCTTGGTGTCGGGAACAGCGAACTCGCCCTGCTCGACCCCTTGTTTCAGGATCCCTTCCACGCCGTTTTCGTAGTCCCGGCGCAGCGATTCGATGACCGTGAAATTCTCCTCCGTCAGGTTGCGCAGTTCCATGTAGGCGATGAACACCGCATCCGGTCGCTCTAGGTGAAAGCGGATGTGAAAGCCCGTGAAGGCGCGCAGCCGCTTCAACGCACTGTCCGCCTGCGGCACCGAATCCCAGGCCGCCTGCAGCTCTGCCATATGGCCCGCCATCAAGTTGAACAGCAGGCTCTGCTTGTCCGGCGTGTAATTGTACAGGGCGCCCGCCTGCACCCCGACCTCCTTGGCGATCTGGCGCATCGAGACGGCGGCATAGCCATGCTGCGCAAACAGCCGCAGGGCGGCCTCGCGGATGCGGGGGCCGGTGATGTCGGAGTGGGAACCTTGGGTGCGTGCCATGTGGCGACAATAACTGAACGAATGTTCAGAAAAAAGAGCGAATGCCGCAGCCCCATGCCTCTATCAGCCCGCGGCTGCAGGAACATCCCCCAACCGCCGCGGAAATTCAATTGTGCCAGCCCGCCGGACCTCCTAAAACCGGTCCAGCAGAGCATGGGGTTTGGGCAATGCAGTTTTGGACACGGATCGCATTTTTTCTGGCCGTGACGGCAGCAGCCGCCTGCACCCGGGTGCCAGAGCTGGAGGACAGGCTGACCCCCGACCTGCGCGGTGCGGACTACCCCGACCTCCTGCCGCTGGATGACGCGCTGGAACCGCTGGACCCGCCGCAGCAGGCCGGCGAGAATCTGCAGGAAGAACTGGATACCCGAAGCGAGCGCCTGAGGCGCCGCGCAGAAGCCGTCAAAAACGCCGAACTCTGACCCCTCCGCGGTATTCCTGCCCGCACTGCCGTGCCTTGTTCCGCGGCGCCGTTGCACGCCTGCGCCGAACCCGCTAAGGCGGTGCGGACAAGTTTCGGACAAAGGACCTCCAGCCATGACAGAACCGCTACGCCTAGGGATTGCAGGCTTGGGCACCGTCGGCATCGGCGTGGTGAAGATCATCCGCCGCCACGCAGCGCTGCTGGAGGCGCGTACCGGGCGCCCTGTCGTCATCTCCGCCGTTTCGGCCCGCGATCCGAACAAGGATCGCGGCGTGGCGCTCAAGGACTACGCCTGGGAGACCGATCCGGTGGCGCTGGCCGTGCGCAGCGACGTTGACGTGTTTGTCGAGCTGATGGGCGGCCACGAAGGTGCGGCCAAAGCTGCGACCGAAGCCGCCCTGGCGGCCGGCAAGGATGTGGTTACTGCGAACAAGGCATTGCTGGCTATCCACGGCCAGGAACTGGCGGAACAGGCCGAGTCTGCGGGTCGGGTGATCCGGTTCGAGGCAGCCGTTGCCGGCGGTATCCCGGTGATTAAATCCCTGACCGAAGGGCTGGCCGGAAACGAAATCACCCGCGTCATGGGGGTGATGAACGGTACTTGCAATTACATCCTTACCCAGATGGAGGCCACAGGCCAGGGCTACAACGCCCTGTTCGAAGAATGCGGCCGCCTGGGCTATCTGGAGGCCGACCCGAACCTGGACGTGGGCGGCATCGACGCGGGCCACAAGCTGGCGCTGCTGGCCTCCATTGCTTTCGGCACCAAACCGGCCTTTGAGAAAGTGGAGCTGGAAGGCATCCAGCGCATCCAGCTGGACGACATCCGCGCTGCTGCAGACATGGGCTACCGCATCAAACTTTTGGGCGTGGCGCAGCGCACCGCCCGCGGG
>JABXIA010000338.1 GCA_013373325.1 Paracoccaceae bacterium | reverse complement strand
GCGGGGGCCTCGCCCAGCAGGGTCTGGTTCACGTCATCCAGGCCTTCCAGCCCGCGGGTACGGCCCGACGCGTTTTTCAGGATCACACCGGCGCCCGTGACCTCCGCCAAAGCGGCGGTGAGCAGATCCAGATGCGCCTCGGCCCAGGCGGCGTTGGGCTGCACCACGCAAGCCGCGCCGAAACGGTCGATCACAACGCCGGGCAGGCCATCGGATTCGGCGTGCACCAGCCGGTAGAAGGGCGCGTCATACAGGCGTTCGCGCATTTCCAGCGCCCGCGACAAGCGTGCGGAAAACCACGCCTGATCAATCACCGCCTCCGGGTTGCGGTCGAGCATCCGGGCGATGATCTTGCTTTCCGGGTTCACCGAGACCAGCCCCAGCGGGCGCTGCGCCTCATCCTCCAGCACCGCAAGGGTGCCGGGCGCCAGCTTGCGGGTGCGGCGGTCGGTCACCAGTTCGTTGGCATAAACCCAGGGAAACCCGTGCCGGATGGCGCGGGCGTTGGACTTGGGCTTCATTTTCACGCGGGGGCGCTGGAGCGCATCGGAGGAGGCTGTCATAAGGTCCTCTTAGCGGCAAGCACGGTGCAGGGAAAGAGGCGGCCTTGCGGCAGCGGGTTCCCGGCAGCCCCGCGATGGCGCCGCTGCCCGGGCAGCCCTGCCAAGGCCTGTACCTTAGGCCGACAGCGGAGCGCGGGTGATCGCGCTCACCTCTTCCATTATGCCGAAGATATGGTCCGAGGTCACATTGATGCCAATGGAAGCCAGGCGTTTCAAATGCATCTCCCGGTAAGTTTGAAGGTCCTCCTGGCTGCGGAACAGATAAGTGGAGCCAAAGCGGGTGGTGCCCTCTTCGATGGTCCAGATCTTCCAGAGTATACCAGGTTCCCCAGCAATGCTCCGGGCGAGCTCTCTGGTTCTTTCCAGAAACTCTCCGGTGACGGGGCCGTCGTAGGTCATATGCAGGTCCCAGATTTTCTGCGTGCTCATGATCATTCTCCTGTGGGAAGGCGTAAGGATTTCAAACTTCTTTGCGAAGTTGTGCAGCGCATAGAACCGCAAGCAGCGCAAAGAAGGCCGGGTCGGACCAGCCGAAGCCGGTAAATAGGCCCACGATGCAGGCGTACAGCGTGACAGCGGCACCCAGGACATTTGTCCATAGAAGGCCCGTCAGGATATTGCGGGCGGCAGCGCTTCCCGGTTCCGCGGTGCGGAACAGGAAGCTGATGATCCCGATCCCGCCCAGAAAGATCGAATTGTGCTGGGACAAGAACACCGCATAGCGGTCATTCACTTGCATCCCGTACTGCGGCCAGAGGACCTGCGGCACAAGGAAAAGCGCAAGAGCAAAAAACATGTAGACCGCACCATGGGCGGTAAGGAAGGTCCTGCTGGTCATGTTCCGTCTTTCTGCGACTGGGGCAGCTTCCTGCGAAGCTGGTTGAGTGTTGTGATTGCTTCTCGCTGCTGTTGCGGGCTGATGCCTGCGAACATCTGCTCCAGCGCCAGGTTGTGCGCCGGCATGAACTCCGCCACCTTGGCGCGTCCTGCCCGGGTCAGGCGCAGCACCCGCGCCCGCCTGTCGTTGTCATCAATCGTCTTCTCGGCATATCCGGCCTGGATCAGGTTCTTGACCACCACATCCAGATTGCCCGAAGTCGCCAGTGTGAGCTGCATCAGCTGATTGACCGAAAGCGCCCCTTTTGTGCTGAGTGTTTCCAGCACGTCCCATTGCGGTGCAGTCAAGCCTGCCGAGCGGAACACCGGCCCCATCGCGCGCATAAACAGCTGGTGGCTGCGCAGCAGCGCCAGCACAAGGGCCTGGTTTTCCCGGTTGCGGTTTTTCTGTGTCATGCAGCCGCATATATCCCTAACTAGGGATATCACAAAGATCCCGAACAACAAAAGATGCTGCCCTCACGGCCCAGCTGCCGTACAGGGCCGCCACGCGGCGCTGGCGACGCAAGGCGGCGAAAGAAATTAAGCTTATGGTTTCAGTGGACTAGCGTTCGCGCGAGCGCCAGCCGCCGCGGCGGCGCGGCTTTTCGGCGCCTTGCAGCCCGTCGCGCAGCACTGCAGTCATCGGATGCTCCGGCTGGGCGCCGCCATAAAGCTCCAGCAGCGCCTGGATGTCGGCGCGGCTGTCGCGCGCGGCGTCCATGCCCAGCGCCCAGTCAAAGAAGATGCTGCGGCACTGGGCATCGGTGATGCCCTCTATCCGGTAGGATTCGTAGATCAGCCCGCGCGGGTCCTGTTCAGTGCTGCCCGTCTTCATCTGCCGCTTCCCTTTCCAAGGTTTTCCCAATCAGCGCAGCACAGCGGGCGTAGCGGTCCTGCAGCTCCTGCTCCAGCGCGTCCAGCCGGTTGAAACCGGTGGTGCGGCAGAGGAACTGCGCCCCGCCCTCTCCCAATGTTGCGGCATCGAGCGCCTTGGCAGAGAGCAGCCGCGCTGCGCATTGCACGGACCAGAATAGACGGTATCCGGCAGTCAGGTATTCTGCATCCGCGTCATTCAGCCATTCGGCAGCGACAGCGCCGCGAAGACCGGAGGCCACATCGCGGGCGGCGGAGGCAGAGGTGAGCGTACCGGCCTGCGACAGCAGCTCGATATCCATCATCCGCCCGGGGCCGTTCTTGGCGTCCCAGACGCCTGCCGGTGTCTTCGCGGCGGCGAGGCGTTCCCGCATCTGCGCCACTTCGCGCAGCACCTTGCCGCTGTCACGCGGCTCTGACAGGAAGCCAGTGCGGAAGTCCTCGATTTCGCCGGTCAGGCTGCGATCGCCAGCGATGGTTCGGGCGCGGGTAAGGGCCAGATGCTCCCACACCCAGGCCTCGTTCTGCTGATACAGGGTGAAACCTGCAAAGCTGACAGCGACGGGACCTTGTGTGCCCGACGGGCGCAGGCGCATGTCGACCTCATACAACCGGCCCTGTGCCATCGGCGCCGACAGGGCTGTGACAAAGGCCTGGGTCAGGCGCGCGTAGTAGGGCCTTGTGGCCAGCGGGCGCTTGCCGTCAGACATTTCCACCCCTTGGGGATCGTAAATCACGATGAGGTCGAGATCGGACTGCGCGTTGATCTGCCCGGCCCCCATCGAGCCCATCGCCAGCACTGCGGCGCCGCGGCCCGGCGGGGGGCCGTGTTTTTTCGAAAACTGCGCGACCACTTCCGGCGCGATGCCTGCAATCACCACTTCGGCCAGCTCTGCATACTGGGCGCCCGCCTGGTGGCCGTCGATCAGCCCGCGCAGGTGATGCACGCCGATCCGGAAATGCCACTCCTTGCACCAGCGCCGGGTGGCGTCGAGACGGGTTTCATAGTCCTCTTCCTGCTCCAGACGCATTTTCAGCTCCGCCCGCAGCCTGTCCGCCCCCGGCCAGGGGTCGAAGAAAGAACCCCCGATCACCGCATCAAAAACGGCGGAATTGCGTGACAGGAAGGCGGCCAGATCGCTTGAGGTGCCGGCGATATCCACCAGCAGGTCGATGAGCTGCGGATTGGCGCCCAGGAGCGAGAACAGCTGCACGCCGGCGGGCAGCCCAGCCAGGAAGCCGTCGAGCGCCAGCAGGGTTTCAGCCGGCTTTGCGGTCTTGGCCACGCGGGCCAGAAGCTCCGGCTTCAACCCTTCGAAGATGCGCGCGCCGCGCGACGAGCGCAGCGCCGGATAGGTAGGCCAGCGGGCGATGATGGCGCCGTCCAGCTCCGCCGTCCCCGCTGCCAAAGGCGCAGGCGCCGGAGCGGCGCCGGGAGAGAAGAACCCCTCGGTCAGCTCATGCACCTCTTCCAGGCGGGTCTTGATTTCAGCCTGCAGCTCTGCCGGGTCGCAGTCCATCAGGCAGGCGATACGGGCGATGCCGTCCTCGGATTTCGGCATCCGGTGGGTCTGGGCGTCATGCACCATCTGAATGCGGTGCTCGACCTCCCGGTGGGCACGGTAGTGGGCTGTCAGGGTCTCTGCCACTTCCGGCGGCACCCAGCCCTTGCCGGCCAGTGCGGCCAGCCCCTCCACCGTGCCGCGCAGGCGCAGGGACTCGTCGCGCCCGCCCGCGATCAGCTGGCGGGTCTGGGTGAAGAACTCGATCTCGCGGATGCCGCCGCGGCCCAGTTTCATGTCGTGGCCCGGCACGTGGAGTGCGCCGCCAGTCCCCTTGTTCTCGCGGATGCGCAGGCGGATGTCATGAGCGTCCTGGATCGCGGCAAAGTCCAGATGCCGCCGCCAGACGAAGGGGCGCAGGGTGTTCAAAAACCGCTCCCCCGCCGCGATATCGCCAGCGCAGGGACGCGCCTTGATGTAGGCCGCGCGCTCCCAGGTGCGGCCGAGACTTTCGTAGTAGCGCTCTGCCGCTTCCATCGCCAGGCAGACGGGGGTGACTGCCGGGTCCGGGCGCAGCCGCAGGTCGGTGCGGATCACATAGCCGTCGCCGGTGCGGTCGCTGAGCGCGGCGCACATGTTCTTGGTCGCGCGCACCATGCCCTGGCGCGCCTCGTAGAAATCCTCCGGATCGAACCGGGTTTCGTCGAACAGGCAGATGAGGTCGATGTCGGAGCTGTAGTTCAGTTCATGCGCGCCCATCTTGCCCATCGCCAGAATAGTGAGGCCGCCCGCAGTTTCCGCGTCGTCCTCCGTCAGGCCTGGCAGTTTCTTGCGGCGGATCAGATTGGCAATCTCCGCCTTGATCGCCACATCAGCGCAGAGCGCGCCGAAATCGGTGAGCGCCCCGGTCACCTGCTCCAGGCTCCAGCCGCCCGAGAGGTCGCAAAGAGCAGTCAGCAGCGCCAGCCGCCGCTTGGCCTGGCGCAGGCCCGGTTTCAGCTGCGCCGCGTCCAGCGCGCGGCAGTCCGCAAAGACCTGCTGTACCGCGGCTTCCGGATCGTGCAGCGCCTGAGGCAGCCAGCCTGCCTCCCGGTCCGTCAGTTCCTTCAGGTACGGGCTGGACCCGCAGGCCCCGGCCACCAGGTCCGCTAGACCGCCGGAAAGCTCCGGCACCAGCGCCCGCGCCTCTTCGCCGAGGTCCGGATCGTAGGGGCGGGGAATGCGGGAAATCGTCAGCTCAGTCGTCATGGAAACGACACTGTTCTTCAGGCGGGCTGGCGTCAATGGGTGAATTGCCGCGCTGCCGCATAGGTTTACGCGGAGGTCTGGAATACCCGAATAGGTTAAGATTGAATTTTAAGGTAATGTTAACGTTACGGTTATGCTCCCGTTACGGAGCCTTTTCGAAGTAAAGAGTGTTTTGTTTTCAGGGGGCGCTTGGATCTGTCCGTGAATTCTGACTGGTTCTCGCAACTGTTCCGCAGTGTACCTCCGCATCCGGCCATGTGACCGGAGCATAACCGCGCACCCTCTTCTCCCTGCCTTTCCGCAGCTTCCTGTACGCGCGGTTTTCGCACCAGACTGCCGTTGCAGCGCTGTCCAGAATCAAAATGTGAAAAAGATTTACATGAGGCCTTGAAAGCGCCGGAAGGGCTACCGATATCCAGTCATGTGAAAGGGATTTACATTCACCCGCAACCTGGAGGACCCCGATGACGAGTTTCACCCCGACCGCCCCTGCCGCCCCGGTACAGGGCTGGTTTTCCCGCAGCGAAGCCTGGCTGGACAGCAAGGGCAAAGGCGCCTGGATCGCCGCCATGGTGCTGGGTTTCGTGTTTTTCTGGCCGGTTGGCCTGGCCCTTCTCTTCTACATGATCTGGAGCAAACGCATGTTCAGCAAATCCTCCTGCCGCCACCGCAAGTCCTGGGCCCGCCATGGCTACTCGGCGATGAAACCCTCGGGCAACAGCGCCTTTGACGCCTACAAGGCCGACACGCTGCACCGTCTGGAACAGGAACAGCATGACTTTGAGGCCTTCCTGCAGCGCCTGCGCGAAGCCAAGGACAAGGCGGAGTTCGATGAGTTCATGGACGAGCGCGCCCGCACCGCGTCCAGCGAAGACCTGGAGGACGACGGCGAAGACCAGGGCGAGCCCAAGCGCCACTGATCCTGCCCCTCCGGCTGCCCCGCCCATCCGTCCGGGCGGGGTTTTCCCAGTGCACCTGCTGAAAAGGACATTGTTTCATGACCGCCCTGCCCGATCCCGACTACCAGGCAGAATTCTATGCGTCAGTGCCCGCCAAGCGGCTGATCGCCTGGATCGTCGACAGCATCCTGATCTTTGGGCTCAGCGCCGGCGCGGTGGTTCTGACCGCCTTTACCGGCCTCTTCATCTGGCCGCTCCTGTATCTGGCGGTCGGCTTTGCCTACCGGACCGTGACCATCGCCAACGGGTCTGCCACATGGGGCATGCGCTTTGCGGGCATTGAGCTGCGCGACGGCGAAGGCCGCCGGATGGACAGTGGCATGGCTGCGCTTCATACGGCAGGCTACAGCCTGTCGCTGGCACTGCCAGTTTTGCAGGTGATCTCGGTGATCCTGATGCTCACCTCATCGCGCGGCCAGGGGCTGACGGACCATTTCCTCGGCACCGTGATGCTGAACCGGCGGGCGTAGCATTTGCTGCCGTCACCGGTGTAACAGCGCAAGACCTGCCCTGCGCACGGTCTTGCCATCCGCGCAAGCAGCTGCAAAAAACGCCTCCCAGACTGATCGTTAGAGGGATTTCAACTCGTCATGTTCTGCGTCTTCGTGGAACTGTATTGACCGGCCCTGAAATCGAAGCGGTTCTGGACCGTCTGCACCGCCCCTGCATCGAATTGAAACGCCCCCCAGCCAAAGATAACGCAGACGCACCCGGCTGATGGTTTGGGAAGCGGATTACGGCTGAGCCCGGAGAAAAGGCCGGCGGCCATTCACCTGGTCCGCAAACCGGACAATAAAGGGCTGGCCGTCTTTGCCAGCCCCCTGCAAACCACCGTTAAACCATTTTCCATAACAGCGCTTGGCGCACCGGAACCGCGTTGCTATCATCCTTTGGACCGCAGGCGATCTGTTCCGCCTGTTTCGCGAAACTGCCAACGGGTTCCGATGCGCCACACACTTCCCATTGCGCCGCAATTCTATGTGACGGCTCCGCAGCCCTGCCCTTACCTGGAGGGCCGGATGGAGCGCAAGCTGTTCACCGCGCTGCAGGGCGACGGGGTGGATCAGCTGAACAACAGCCTCAGCCAGCAAGGGTTCCGCCGCTCGCAGAATGTTCTGTACCGCCCGTCCTGCTCGGAATGCTCTGCCTGCCTGTCGGCGCGGATCGACGTGGCGGCCTTCAGCCCCAGCCGGAGCCAGAAGCGCACGCTGAAACGCAATGCGCATCTGGAACGGCGGGCGACCTCGCCCTGGGCGACGGAGGATCAGTTTTCCCTGTTCCGCAATTACCTGGACAGCCGCCACGCCGATGGCGGCATGGCCGATATGGACGTGTTCGAATATGCCGCAATGATAGAGGAAACCCCGGTGCGCAGCCGCGTGGTGGAATACGCCGCACCGGGCAGCCGTGAATTGACCGCGGTGTCACTGACCGATGTGCTGGAGGATGGCCTCAGCATGGTTTATTCCTTCTATGCCCCGGACCGGCCCCAGGACTCGCTTGGCACCTTCATGATCCTGGATCACATCAAGATCGCGCAGGAGGCGGGGCTGCCCTATGTCTACCTCGGCTACTGGGTGCCCGGCAGCCAGAAGATGGGATATAAGGCCAAGTTTTCCGGACTGGAAATCTACCACCAAAGCGAATGGAAGAAGATGCGTGACCCGTCGCAGTTCGAGACCGCCAGCCACCCGCTGTCGACCGACCCGATTGCCGAGCAGGTCGCCAATATCCAACTCCCCGAACAGCCGATTCACCGCGAACGCTGATGCAATTCCTCCATGCTGTATCTCTGGTAGTGCCGGACTATGACGCTGCTATTGCCTTTTACTGCGGCCAGCTGGGCTGGCAGCTGGCGGAGGATATCGATCAGGGCCGCAAGCGCTGGGTACGGATCCTGCCGCCCGGGGCCGCACAGGGCAGCCTGATCCTGGCCCGCGCTGAAGGACCCGTGCAGGAGGCCGCCATTGGCAATCAGTTCGGCGGCCGCGTCGGGCTGTTCCTGGCCACCGATGATTTTGCCCGCGACCATGCTGCGATGCTGGGCCAGGGCGTGGCGTTTGAGGAAGAGCCGCGGCATGAGCCCTATGGCACCGTTGCGGTCTGGCGCGACCCCTTCGGCAACCGCTGGGACCTGATCCACTTCGCTTGAGCCTGCCGCCTGAACCTGCAGCCTGAGGCTGTCCGAAAGGTTCCCTTGTTCATCTGGCTGAAAAAATCCCGGGGTGAATGCGCCAAAGGCGCAGAGGGGCAGCGCCCCTGCCTGTTTCGAACATGCAAAAGGGGCCCGCATGGGGCCCCTTTTCCCTTTCTTGTCTTTGATGCCCTATCAGTTCGGGATCAGCGCCGGCACGATGGTCACGATCGACGGGAACATCCACAGGATACCGATGCCGACCACCTGGATCAGCACAAAGGGCACGATCCCGCGGTAGATATGGGCCGTCGTGACTTCCTTGGGTGCCACCCCGCGCAGATAGAACAGAGCGAACCCGAAGGGCGGTGTCAGGAACGATGTCTGCAGGTTCACCGCCACCATGATGGTCACCCATTTCGGATCAAACGACCCGCCATAGATCACCGGCCCGACGATGGGGATCACGATGTAGATGATCTCCAGGAAGTCCAGCACGAAGCCGAGGAAGAACAAGACCAGCATCACGATCAGGAAGACCGTCATCTCGTTGTCGAAGCTCTTCAGGAACTGCTGGATGTAGTGTTCGCCGCCAAAAGAGATCACCACAAGATTCAGCAGCTGAGAGCCGATCAGGATGGTGAAGACCATCGAGGTCACCTTGGCGGTTTCCCGCACCACCGGGGTCAGCACGCCGGAGCGGAACAGAACCCAGCAGCCGTAAAGCAGCCCGAACAGCGCATAAAGGTACATCGCATAAGCCGCGATGAATGCGATCCAGCTTTCGACGCTGACGCCGCCCTGGTTCACCCGCAGATCGAAGTTCATGCCGATCAGGATGCAGAGCATGACGGCAAAGGTGGACCAGATGATGATCTTGCCAGATTTGCCCTCGTCCTGCAGCTTGCGGTAGGCCGCCAGCATGATGGCGCCGCCTGCCCCCAGCGCCGCGGCGGGCGTCGGGTTGGTGATGCCGCCCAGGATCGAACCGAGCACAGCGACGATCAGCACCAGCGGCGGGAACACCACCCGGATCAGATCGTTCCTTGCGCAGCGGGCCGCGGCCTCGCGGCAGCCGTAAAGCGCCAGCAGCAGCGGCAGTGCGATCCACAGCACGGTCACCCCGGCAGAGGTGGTGGGCGCGATTGCCACCAGATCCACCAATGCAATCAGCAGGATGCCGATGGCACCCAGGATCAGCGGCTTGGCATCGCGCGACGGCGCCACACCGCGGCCGAAGGCCAGCACCAGACCCAGCAGAACCATGATCACGGTGATGCCGGTGCCAATGGGCGCAGCAGAGGCGATCTTGGCTTCACGGGCGGCGGCGATTTGCTCTTCGCTCAGCCGTTCGGCCAGAGTCACACCACCTGCCTCGTTGATGGCCTTCTGCTCTTCGACCGCAGCATCCCAGGCGTCCTGCCCGTGCAGCTCAATCATGGACGCCTTGCACTCCGCACCGACAGTTGTGCGCAGGCTGGCGGTTTCACCGGCATCCGAGAAGGTGGAAACGGTGATATTCTGGCTGCCAATTACGTTAAAACTGTTCAGCAGGATCGCACCGCCGATCAGCGCCGCCGGCACGCCCAGAAACCAGATCAGCCCTTCGTTGCGGGTGATCACCTCGCCGGTGCCGCCTTCGATATTGACAGCCGGCGCCTTATGCGGGTTCAAAAGTGCATAGCCGAAGGCGTAGGTGGCATAGAGAATTGCCAGCATGATCCCCGGCAGCAGCGCCGCCTGGAACAATGTGCCGACCGAAACCACCGCCGGCTCCCCCAGGTACGTCAGCGCGTCGGAACAGCCTGCCTCCATCGCGCGGGTTTCCTGCGCGGTGGAATAGAGATCGCCCGCCAGCGTGCCGAGAAGAACGATCACGATGGACGGCGGGATGATCTGGCCAAGGGTGCCGGAAGCGGCGATGACGCCGGTCGCCAGCTCTGGCGAGTAGTTGTTGCGCAGCATGGTGGGCAGGGCCAGAAGCCCCATGGTCACCACGGTGGCGCCGACGATGCCGGTGGAGGCTGCGAGGAATGCGCCCACAACCACAATCGACACCGCCAGACCGCCG
>JABXIA010000369.1 GCA_013373325.1 Paracoccaceae bacterium | reverse complement strand
TCGCCGTCGGCGCCGACAACCGGCTTCTTGACGCCGGAGCCGACCGCCAGGATGCCCGCATGCGGCGGGTTCACGATGGCGTCGAAGTTGTCGATGCCGAACATGCCGAGGTTGGAGATCGCGAAGGAGCCGCCCTGGTATTCATGCGGCGCCAGCTTGCGGTCGCGGGCACGGGAGGCGAGGTCCTTCATCTCAGCCGAGAGCGCGGAGAGCGATTTGGTGTCGCTGTCCTGCAGGACCGGGGTGAACAACCCGCCCTCGATGGCGACGGCGACGGCCACGTCGGAGGCCTTCATTTTCAGAACCCGGTCGCCGGCCCAGACCGCGTTGGCGTCCGGCACCGCTTGCAGCGCCAGCGCCACGGCCTTGATGATGAAGTCGTTGACCGAGAGCTTCACCCCGCGGCCCTCGAGCTGCTTGTTCAGCTGGGCGCGGAACGCCAGCAGCGCATCCAGCTGGATGTCGCGGCGCAGGTAGAAGTGCGGGATGGTCTGCTTGGCCTCGGTCAGGCGGGCGGCGATGGTCTTGCGCATGCCGTCCAGCTTGACCTCCTCGAACGCGCGGCCCTCGTACATGCGGGCAACCATGTCGGCGGTAGGGCCTGCCGGGGCTGCGGCAGCGGCAGGCGCTGCGGCCGCGGCTTCTGCCTTGGGCGCTGCGGCTGCTGCCTGCGGTTTGGCGTCGATCACGTCGGCCTTGACGATGCGGCCCTTGGGTCCGGAGCCCTTGATGGCGCTCAGGTCCAGGCCCTTGTCGGCGGCGATGCGGCGTGCCAGCGGCGAGGCGAAGATGCGGTTGCCGTCAGCGCCCTGCGGCGCGGCTGGGGCGGCTTTGGCCTCTTCCTTGGGTGCGGCTGCGGGAGCCTCAGCTTTGGCTGCAGGGGCTTCTTCCTTGGCCGGGGCGGCAGCGCCGCCACCGGAGGACTGGATGTCATCGGCGCTTTCGCCGTCTTCCAGCAGCACCGCGATCGGGGTGTTGACCTTTACGCCCTCGGAGCCTTCGGAGATCAGGATCTTGCCGACCACGCCCTCGTCCACGGCTTCAAATTCCATGGTGGCCTTGTCGGTTTCGATCTCGGCGATCAGGTCGCCGGAGGAGACGGTGTCGCCCTCTTTGACCAGCCATTTGGCAAGGGTGCCTTCCTCCATGGTGGGGGACAGGGCGGGCATCAGGATTTCGGTGGGCATTTTCGTATCCCCTCAGATCAAGAAAAATGAGCTGTATACCCAGTAGAGAAACAGGATGGAAAGAACGACGTCACTTGCTAGTAGCAGCCAGCCAATTCGCAGAAACTTCACAGCCTGTTTTTCAGTCGGAAACTCTTCATTCAGTTTCCGGCTCAATACTCGAGCAATACGTGTTTGTAGCCAGTAATTGAAACCACCAACGATGATTGATGCAGTAAACATCCCAACAACGACAAACCCTAGCGCTTGAAAGCTGAACAGGTTTGGGCTTCGATCGTCGAAGAGAAACAAGCTAATGGACCCCACGAACCATATGATCGCAGGAATTGCCCCACTAGCCTGTTTCTGTTGTTCGCTGGAAGTCACGTAAACAGCCTCTAGCGATAGGTCACTTGCTTCACGGCTTCGACCACCTCATCCGTGGTGATCAGCGCGTGGCGTTCCAGGTTGGCGGCATAGGGCATGGGCACGTCCTTGCCGGTGCAGGTCACAACCGGGGCGTCGAGATAGTCGAACGCCTGCTGCATCACTTCAGACGCGATGTAGCTGCCGACGGAGCCCTGCGGCCAGCCTTCCTCGACGGTGACCAGGCGGTTGGTCTTCTTGACCGACTCGATCACCGTGGGCAGGTCCATCGGGCGCAGGGTGCGCAGGTCGATGACCTCAGCTGAGATGCCGTCCTGGGACAGCTTGTCCGCCGCTTCCAGCGCGTACTGCATGCCGATGCCGAAGGAGACGATGGTGACGTCGGAGCCTTCGCGCCAAATGCGGGCCTTGCCGAAGGGGATGGTGAAATCGTCCAGCTTCGGCACGTCGAAGGCGCGGCCGTAGAGGATTTCGTTCTCAAGGAAGATCACCGGGTTGGGATCGCGGATTGCGGTTTTCATCAGGCCCTTGGCGTCGGCGGCGGAGTAGGGCATCACCACCTTGAGGCCCGGGATCTGCATGTACCAGGCGGCGTAGTCCTGGCTGTGCTGGGCACCGACGCGGGCGGCGGCGCCGTTGGGGCCGCGGAACACCATCGGGGCGCCCATCTGGCCGCCGGACATATAGAGCGTCTTGGCTGCCGAGTTGATGATGTGGTCGATCGCCTGCATGGCGAAGTTGAAGGTCATGAACTCGACAATCGGGCGCAGGCCGCCGAAGGCTGCGCCGGTGGCGATGCCGGCAAAGCCGTGTTCGGTGATCGGGGTGTCGATCACCCGCTTGGCGCCGAATTCGTCCAAGAGGCCCTGGGACACCTTGTAGGCGCCCTGGTACTCTGCGACTTCCTCGCCCATCAGGAACACGTCCTCGTCACGGCGCATTTCCTCGGCCATGGCGTCGCGCAGGGCTTCGCGCACGGTGGTCTGCACCATTTCGGTGCCTTCCGGATAGTCGGGCTCCAGCACCTTGGCGGGCATCGCGGGGGCCTTCTGCGGCGCGGCGGCAGCAGGTTCGTCAGAGGGCGCTTTTTCGGCCGGGGCCTCTTCCTTGGTGCTGGAGGCCTCGTAGTCATCGGCGCTTTCGCCGTCTTCCAGCAGCACCGCGATGGGGGTGTTCACCTTGACGCCTTCGGTGCCTTCGGAGATCAGGATCTTGCCGACGGTGCCTTCGTCGACGGCTTCAAACTCCATCGTCGCCTTGTCGGTTTCGATTTCCGCCAGGATGTCGCCGGAGCTTACGGTATCGCCTTCCTTGACCAGCCATTTGGCCAGGGTGCCTTCCTCCATGGTCGGCGACAGGGCGGGCATCAGAATTTCAGTTGCCATGTCTTGTTCTTCCCTCTCAGGCGTTTTCCTGCGGCACTTCATCCGCGTAGATGTCGGTCCAGAGCTCGTCCAGGGCCGGCTCCGGGCTTTCCTTGGCGAAGTCGGCGGATTTGGAAACGATGTCCTTGATTTCCTTGTCGATCGCCTTGAGGTCTTCTTCGGTGGCGTGCTTGCCGGTCAGGAGCATGTCGCGGACCTGCTCGATCGGGTCGCGCTCCTCGCGCATTTTCTGGACCTCTTCGCGGGTGCGGTACTTGGCCGG
>JABXIA010000123.1 GCA_013373325.1 Paracoccaceae bacterium | reverse complement strand
GGCAAGATGACCCGGCGGGCGCTGTTCCTGGGCGGGCTGCAGCTGGCCTTTGCCGGCGGGCTGGCCGCCCGCATGCGCTATTTGCAGGTCGACCAGGCCGATGAGTTCCGCCTGCTGGCGGAGGAAAACCGGATCAATATCCGCCTGCTGCCGCCCGCCCGCGGGCAGATTTTTGACCGCAACGGGCTGATCATCGCGCAGAATTCGCCCTCCTACCGGATCACCGTCGTGCCGGAGGATGCCGGCGACGTTGAAGCGGTGATTGCAAAGCTCTCCAGTCTGGTACGGCTGGACCCGGAGGACCTTGAGCGCGCCCGCACCGAGATGCGCCGATCGCCGCCGTTCCTGCCGATCACCCTGGCAGACCAAATCGGCTGGGAAGACATCTCCAAAGTGGCGGTAAATGCCCCCGCCCTGCCCGGTGTCACCCCCGAGGTGGGCCTGACGCGGGTTTACCCGCAGCTTGGGGATTTTGCTCATGTCATCGGCTATGTCGGGCCGGTCTCCGATTATGACCTGAGCAAGATGGAAGACCCGGATCCGGTCCTGATGATCCCGCGCTTCCAGATCGGCAAGGTCGGCTTTGAGGCCAAGCGCGAGGATGTGCTGCGCGGCAAGGCCGGTGCCAAGCGCGTGGAGGTTAATGCCACTGGCCGGGTGATGCGCGAGCTGGACCGGCGTGAGGGGATTTCAGGCGCCGACATGCAGCTGACCATCGACGCGGAGCTGCAGAATTACGTACAGGCAAGGCTGGGCCGGGAAAGCGCCGCTGCGGTGGTGATCGACTGCGAAGATGGCGATATCCGCGCGATCTGCTCCTCGCCCAGTTTCGACCCCAACCTGTTTGTGCGCGGCATTTCGGTCGCCGACTACCGGATGCTCACTGAGGACACTTACCGCCCCCTGTCCAACAAGACGGTGCAGGGCACCTACCCGCCCGGCTCCACTTTTAAGATGATCACGGCGCTGGCCGCATTGGAAAACGGCGTCGTTGGACCGGAGGAAACCGTCTGGTGCCCCGGCCACCTGAAGGTTGCCGGCCGCCGCTTCCACTGCTGGAAACGGGCGGGCCACGGGCGTGTCGACCTGAACACTTCGCTAAAGCGGTCCTGCGACGTGTACTACTACGACGTCGCGATCAAGACCGGGATCGACAAGATTTCCGAAATGGCCAATCTGTTCGGCCTGGGTATAAAGCATGACCTGCCGATGTCGGCGGTGGCGCAGGGGATCACTCCGACCAAAGCGTGGAAATCCAGCTCCTACGGCAAGGACTGGCTGATCGGCGACACAGCAAACGCCTCGATCGGGCAGGGTTACATGCTGGCCTCCCCCTTGCAACTGGCCGTCATGTCAGCGCGGCTAGCCACCGGGCGCAGCGTGACGCCCCGACTGCTGAAATCCATCGACGGGGTGGAACAGCCAAGCGGTGCAGGCGAACCGCTGCCGGTCAGCGAAAACAGCCTGCGGATGGTGCGCCGCGGCATGTATTCCGTCAGCAACGACCGCCGCGGCACCGCCTACCGCTCCCGCATTCTCCCCAAGGAGATGGAGATGGCCGGCAAGACCGGCACCAGCCAGGTCCGCAACATCACCGCCGCGGAACGCGCAGCTGGTGTGATCCGCAACGAGGACCTGCCGTGGGAAAGGCGCGACCATGCGCTGTTTGTCTGCTTTGCTCCCTACGACAAGCCGAAATATGCAGTTGCTGTGGTCGTTGAACACGGCGGCGGCGGTTCCAAGGCGGCGGCGCCGGTGGCCCGCGACGTGATGCTTCAGGCGCTGTACAACGGCACTCCTCCGCTGGAGGCCTACCCCAAGGCCGACCGCAGCCGCATCAAGGCACAGCAGGAACGGCTGGAGCGCGAACGCGTCAAGCGCCCGCTGGGCAGCAGGAGCAGCCGGGCATGAGCTATCTTGAGTACCACGCCAAATCGACCCCCACCGGCCTGCGCAAGATCCTGCATTTGAACTGGGGGCTGACGCTCCTGCTGATTACCGTTTCGAGCGTCGGCTTTCTGATGCTCTATTCGGTGGCGGGCGGGTCCTTCAGTCCCTGGGTGGAACCACAAGTCAAACGCTTTGCCCTTGGCCTGGGCGTGATGTTTGTGGTGGCGATGATTCCGATCTGGTTCTGGCGCAATATCTCAGTGCTAGCCTATCTGGGATCGCTGGCGCTGCTGGTCGCGGTGGAGCTGTTCGGCACTGTCGGAATGGGCGCGCAGCGCTGGATCGACATCGGTTTCATGCGGCTGCAGCCCTCGGAAGTCACCAAGATCGCACTGGTGATGCTGCTGGCCGCGTATTATGACTGGTTGCCCGCAGAGAAGACCTCGCGCCCCTTGTGGGTGCTGCTGCCGGTGGCGCTGATCCTTATTCCGACGGCGCTGGTACTGAAGCAGCCGGACCTTGGCACCTCGATCCTGCTGATGGCGGCGGGTGGCGGGGTAATGTTTCTGGCGGGCGTTCACTGGGCCTATTTCGTGGCGGTGATTGCCGCTGGCGCCGGGCTGGTCAGCGCGGTGTTCCAAAGCCGTGGCACCGAGTGGCAGCTGCTGAAAGACTACCAGTTCCGCCGCATCGACACCTTCCTTGACCCTTCGCAGGATCCCTTGGGCGCGGGCTATCACATCACCCAGTCCAAGATCGCGCTGGGGTCCGGCGGCTGGTCCGGGCGCGGCTTCATGCAAGGCACGCAGTCGCGGCTGAACTTCCTGCCGGAAAAGCACACCGACTTCATCTTCACCACCCTGGCCGAGGAGTTCGGCTTCATCGGCGGCGTCACCCTGCTGTCGATCTACATGCTGATCATCGTGTTCTGCATCGCCTCGGCCATTGCCGCCAAGGACCGGTTCTCCTCGCTGGTGATCATGGGCATCGCCATCACCTTCTTCCTGTTCTTTGCGGTAAACATGTCGATGGTGATGGGGCTGGCGCCGGTGGTTGGCGTGCCGCTGCCGATGGTCTCTTACGGCGGCTCAGCCATGCTGGTTCTGCTGGGCGCCTTCGGCATCGTGCAAAGCGCCCATATCCACCGCCCGCGCCAAGCCTCACGTTAAATATTCAGGGAGTTTCCATGACCGCCAATGTCCTGTTTGCAGGCCACCCCGATGCTTGGCCCGCATATGAGCCGCTTTTGAAGGCAGAGCTTGCCCGGCTGGCTGTGGACGCCGACCTGTGCAACGAGTTCCCGCCGGAAGACGTGGACTACATAGTCTACGCCCCCAGCGGGCCGGTCAGCGATTTCACCCCCTTCACCCGCCTGAAAGCGGTGCTGAGCCTGTGGGCAGGTGTCGAGAAAATCGTGCCTGTTGTGCCCGCCGAACTGCCGCTCACCCGGATGGTGGACAGCGGGCTGGAACGGGGCATGACCGAATGGGTGGTAGGCCACACGCTGCGCTACCACCTGGGCATGGACGCGCATATCCTCGGCCAGAACGGACACTGGGAACCCAAGGCCCCGCCGCTGGCCAAGGACCGCCGCGTGACCGTGCTGGGCCTTGGCGCCCTCGGCACCGCCTCGGCCCAGGCATTGGCTGCGCTCGGGTTTCAGGTTTCGGGCTGGAGCCGGACACAGAAAGAGATTTCTGGCGTGATTTGCCACTCCGGCGCCGACGGGCTGAAGGCGGCACTGGCACAGGCGGAGATCGTCATTCTGCTGCTGCCCGACACGCCCGCCACCGAAAACACCCTGAATGCGGACACACTGGCGCTTCTGCCGGCGGGAGCCAAAATTATCAACCCGGGCCGCGGGCCGCTGATTGATGACGCGGCACTGCTGGCGGCACTGGACAGCGGTCAGATCGGCCATGCAACGCTGGACGTGTTCCGCGTCGAGCCGCTGCCGCCTGAACACCCCTATTGGGCGCATCCCAATGTGACGGTGACCCCGCATATCGCCTCGGAAACCCGCGAAAGCACCGCGGCGGAGGTAATCGCCGAAAACATCCGCCGCGCCGAGGCAGGCGAGCCGCTGCTGCATCTGGTCGACCGCAGCCTCGGCTACTGAACGCAAAAAGAGCGGGCCAGCACCCGCTCTTTCATCTTTCCTGAAATACTCCCGCCGGAGGCAGCGCCCGTCAGGGCGCGTCTCTTAGTCTGCGGCCAGACCGCGGCCTTTCAGCAGCGCCTCGACGCCCGGCAGCCGCCCGCGGAACGCGGTGTATAGTTCCGCCGGATCCACAGAGCCGCCGGTTGAGAGGATATGTTCCTCCAGCGCCTTGGCACGCTCCGCATCAAAGGCCCCGCCTGCCTCCTCAAAAGCGGCAAAGGCATCCGCGTCCATCACCTCCGACCACATGTAGCTGTAATAGCCCGAGGAATAGCCGTCTCCTGCAAACACATGCGCGAAATGCGGCGTGGCGTGGCGCATGACGATCGCCCGTGGCATGCCGATTTCCTCCAGCACCTCGGCCTGCCTTGCCATCGGGTCGGACGGTGCCGCGCCATCGTGGAAGGCGAGGTCGACCAGCGCGGAGGCAACATATTCCACCGTCTGGAAGCCCATGTCGAAATTGGCCGCCCCCAGCACCTTCTCCAGCATCTCCTGCGGCATCGGCTCACCGGTTTCCGCGTGGGTGGCAAACTCCTGCAGCACCTCCGGCACTTCCAGCCAGTGTTCATACAATTGGCTGGGCAGCTCCACGAAGTCGCGTGCCACCGAGGTGCCCGAGATGCTCTCGTAAGTCACATCCGACAGCATCTGG
>JABXIA010000054.1 GCA_013373325.1 Paracoccaceae bacterium | reverse complement strand
GCCCCTCCAGCGCCGGCGGGATGGCCCCGGCCTGCATCGGGGTGGGGTGTTCGTACCCGGCTTCCTCAATAGCTTTGAGGACCTTGGGATTAAGGTTCAGATCGGTGAATTTTGTCATTTGCCTCCGTCATTGCGGACACTGACCTGGCCCGCGCGTGTGTGGTGCAGCCGGCTCCGCAAAAGGTCATGCGGTGTGGCAGCTGCCGGCTCGTGGCGGGGCATAGCAAAATCCCATGCGCAGGTCAATTAATGCCGGGTTTTGCAGGGTTTTTGTCGCCGGGATCGGCAAATTGGAAACAATTTATCCAAAGCCGGGGAAGTGTTTTTGCCGTTTGTCCGCCAGGCCGAGCGGGCGATTCCGCACCAGACCGCGCTCTTGAAGCTTGCGGTAGACCTCAGGATCCTGGGCGCTGATCTCATCGAAGAAGCTGCGCAGGCCTTCCTGCCCGTGCTCCTCTTCTATCAGTGAAAGCAGTTCATGAGAGTTCAATCCGCCGAACAGCCGGGAATACCCCGGTCTTAAACCGGGCCTGTAGGAGCCGTGCTGCAGCCGGTAACGGTAAGTGCTTTGCCATTGCTCCCAGTCCGGAGCATGGCAATGACAAAGGTCAACCTGCTCCAGAACAGTGGACGCTTTGATTTTCTTGCCTGCCAGATACATGTTGTGAATGCGCACTTCAGCTTGCGGCACGCCCGTCCGGGCAATGATCTTGCCGGCTGTGTGGCTGAGAAAGCCGCCCTTCAAGAACCCTCCGAAGGCCGGGTATACAGTGCGCACCTCTGCCTCGCGGTCCGGACTTTTCGGGATCACCGCCTTGAACTGGCCGTCACGTCCTGACAGCGCTTCAATCGGCCGTACCTTGGCGCTCAAGGTGCTGGCGGGCAGGGCCGCGAGCATTTGCCCCAGATCCGAGCCGGGCCAGAGAAACTCGTCCACGTCGATATGGGCGATCCAATCGGTCTGGATCCGCTGATAGGCATGGGCGGAATTCCGTATCTGGCGCATTTGGTGTTTGACCGGCCGGTAGCCGCAGCAGTCTTGCCAGTAGCTGTCATCACACACTGTAACCCGTACTTTGGGGTGCTGATCCAGCTGTGCATAGGCTGCGGGATTTGGTTCATCCAAGTAGATGTGCAGACGGTGCGCGCCCAGGTCCAGATGGTACGCGGCGAAGTTCAATATCGTTTCGGCGTCCGCTTTTATGGTGCTGACGATGCCCCATTTGACGCCCTGATCCGCCATTGCCTGCCTCATGCCTTGCCGTTTTTCACAACCATTTCCGCAGGCAGGAAAAAGCGCAAGCCCCGCAAAGAAAAACGCCCGGGGTTCCCGGGCGTTCTTTCAGACCATCATTTCCTTGGTCGCGGTCAGGTTCAAATCCGGGTAATCCCGCACCACCCGGTCGATGTCCCATTGCAGCCGGGTCAGATAGACGATGTCGCCGTCATGATCATGGGCGATGTGCTGCTTGTTGGCGTTGATGAACTTGTCCACCGCTGCCTTGTCGCCGCTGACCCAGCGCGCGCTGGTGAACTGGCTGGCCTCAAACCGAACCGGCAGGCCGTATTCCATCTCGATCCGGCTGGCCAGAACCTCGAACTGCAGCTGGCCGACCACGCCGACGATGAAGCCGGAGCCGATCGAGGGTTTGAACACCTTGGCGGCGCCTTCCTCGGCGAACTGCATCAGAGCCTTTTCCAAGTGCTTGGCCTTCATCGGGTCGCCAGCGCGCACCGTTTGCAGCAGCTCCGGGGCAAACGACGGGATGCCGGTCACCCGGATCGCCTCGCCCTCGGTCAGCGTGTCGCCGATGCGCAGCTGGCCGTGGTTCGGAATGCCGATGATATCGCCGGCCCAGGCTTCCTCCGCCAGTTCCCGGTCGGAGGCCAGGAACAGCACCGGGTTGGATACCGCCATCGGTTTCTTGGTGCGCACATGGGTCAGCTTCATGCCGCGCTTGAAATGGCCGCTCGCCATCCGCACGAATGCCACCCGGTCGCGGTGCTTGGGGTCCATGTTGGCCTGAACCTTGAACACAAAGCCCGCAACCTTCTTTTCCTCCGGTGCCACCTGGCGCGGCTCGGCTGACTGGGGTTGCGGCTCGGGGCCGTATTTACCGATGCCGTCCATCAGTTCCTTCACGCCGAAGGAGTTGATGGCAGAGCCGAACCAGATCGGGGTCATGTGGCCCTCAAGCACCGATTGCGGGTCCAGGGCGGGCAGCAGTTCGCGCGCCATCTCGACCTCTTCCAGCAGTTTGTCCAGCAGATGCGCAGGCACATGCTCGGCCAGCTTGGGGTCGTCCAGGCCCTCAATCGCGATGCTTTCCGCCACCTTGTTGCGGTCAGCACGGTCCATCAGCTCCAGCCGGTCGCGCAGCATGTCATAGCAGCCGATGAAATCGCGGCCGACACCGATGGGCCAGCTGGCCGGGGTCACGTCGATCGCCAGCATTTCCTGGATCTCGTCGATGATCTCAAAGGTGTCGCGGCTTTCGCGGTCCATCTTGTTACAGAAGGTCAGGATCGGCAGGTCGCGCAGGCGGCAGACCTCGAACAGCTTCTGGGTCTGGCTTTCCACGCCCTTGGCGCCGTCGATCACCATCACCGCCGCATCCACCGCTGTCAGGGTGCGGTAGGTGTCCTCGGAAAAGTCCGAGTGGCCGGGGGTGTCCACCAGGTTGAAGCGGAAGCCGCTGAAATCAAAGGACATCGCAGACGCCGAAACAGAGATCCCGCGGTCCTTCTCCATCTGCATGAAGTCCGAGCGCGTGCGCCGTGCTTCACCCTTGGCGCGCACCTGGCCGGCCATCTGAATCGCGCCGCCGTAAAGCAGGAACTTTTCAGTCAGCGTGGTCTTGCCGGCGTCCGGGTGCGAGATGATCGCAAAGGTCCGGCGCCGGGCAATTTCGGCAGGCAGTTCGGGGCGGTTTGCAGCGGTTTCCAACATGCGGCTGGCTGTATCCACAAACCGCGTCAGAGGCAAGAAAAACGGAACCCGGCGGGCGTCGGAGCGGCATACCGCAATGAGATAGAATGTTTTGCCTATAATTCGCTAACGCTTTTCCTGTAACACTTGCGCTGCACCTGTGAGTTACAGGGGTTCAATAAGCTCTTTCGTTTCAGGAACGATACGTGCAGCAGAATGCAATTTCAGATCATTTTGGCGTTCTTGACGCCGTCGAGTTAGCGGTGATTGTCCTGAGGGTGGGCGAAGACGGGCTGCCGCGCTACGCCCACATGAACACCAAGTCGCGTGAGTTCACCAAGTTCGAGAATAGCGATTATGCGGGCAAGACCGCACTCGAACTTTACGGCGGGGCAACCGGGCGCCGTGCTTTGAACCACCATCTGGCGGTGATCAGCAGCGGCAGGGAAGCAACCTACGACATCGTCCTTCCGACCCAGAACAAGGAGAAATACCTCAGTACCACGCTTCGTCCCGTGTTCGGCGCGGACGGGCGCATGGCCTATCTCGTCGGGTCTTCGACAGACATCACAACCGAGCGGGAGCGCGACGAGGCGCTGGAGCTGACCCGGATGGCCCTGGATAAGGCCGAGGAGGCCAGCCAGGCCAAGGAACGGTTTCTCGCCAACATGAGCCATGAGATCAGAACACCGATGAACGGTATCATCGGCATGTGCGAGCTGCTGAAGGAAACCAACCTGGACGAACAGCAGCAGCTGTTTGCCGATACGATCTTCAATTCCGCGACGGCTCTGCTGACAGTGATCAACGACGTGCTGGATTTCTCCAAGATCCAGGCCGACAAGATCTCCCTGCACGATGCGCCGTTCTCGCTGCGCGACGTGGTTCAGGATGTCGGAACCCTCCTGTGGGCCAGGGCCGCCTACAAGGGGATCGACCTGCGCACCGAATACCCCGAAGACGTGCCGCATGAATTTGTCGGCGACGCCAGCAAGATCCGCCAGATCCTGATGAATCTCCTGGGGAATGCAATCAAGTTCACGGACGACGGCCATGTGACCGTCAGTGTCGCCTATGACCCTGCAGCCACAGCGCTGCCCTTGCATATTCAGGTCTCCGATTCCGGCGTCGGGATCGAGGCTTCGCAGATGGAATGGATCTTTTCCGCCTTTGAGCAGGTTGACCGGCAGGCGGCCCGCGTGATCGAAGGCACAGGGCTGGGGCTGGCCATTACCCGTGCGCTGGCGGAGCGGATGGGGGGCTCGGTTACGGCCTCTTCTGTGCCCGGAGAGGGATCGGTGTTCACGGTTGGCCTGGACTTGCCGCAGGCGGGCGGCGCGGCTCCTGACGGTCCGGGCATGGCGCCGTTTCAGGACAGCAGGCGGGCACTGGCCGTCCCGCCCGGCATTGCGGTGCCGGAGCTGCCGCCGGAGGCGCTGAACGGGATGCGCATCCTCGTGGCGGAGGACAACAGGACCAACCAGCTGCTGGTCCGGAAGATGCTGAAATCCACCGGCGCCGATCTGCGCTTTGCGGCTAACGGATTGACCGCGCTGGAGATTTTCACCGCTGAAGGCGCGGACTTGATCCTGATGGACCTGTCAATGCCGGTTCTGGGCGGGCTGGACGCCACCCGCCGGATCCGTGCGCATGAACGGGACGCAGGGCTGCCGGAATGCCCCATCGTTGCCCTGACCGCCAATGCCCAGCCCAGCGATGTTGAGGCCTGCCTGGCCGCCGGGATGAATGATTTCCTGGCCAAACCCTTCCGCAAGAATGAGCTGCTGGCCCGGATCCTGCGGCAGGCAAAACCAGCCTGAAAAAGCGAGGGTGACATGCGTGCACCCCCCGTACACCCCCTGTGCACCCCCCGGTGCCGGGTGGCGGGGCAGAGGCCTGCCCGGCGGTGTTGCGGAGGCACCGTACGCACCGCTGGCACGGAATTAACCGGATCGGGGCAGGGTGGGATCAGTGCGGGAGTGCCGCCCCGCGCCGAAACCGCCGCCGCCACGGGAGAGAGCGATGCCCAGCAAGCGATACTATAACAATGAAATGCAGCTGGAGCTTGATGAGCTGCAGCAATCTCTGCGCCGCGACTGGCTGGACAAGAGCCTGCCGACCGAATGGGACGGCATGGACAGCTGGGAACGGATCAGTAAGCCCAAGACCCGGGTGACGATCCGGCTGGACGCGGACATGGTGAAATGGTTCCGCAAGCTGGGCCCGAACTACAGCCGCCGCATCAACTCCGTGCTGCGGACCTACTGGATGGCGCTGATGGCGGGCTACATCCAGGCCCATGACAAGGACAACACCATCCTGCGGCTGAGCCTGCAGGCGCGCTACATCGCCATGGGCCGGAATGCCGATGGGACGGAGCGGAAGTGAGGGGGAAGGGGGGCGTTGTGACTATTGCCCCGTTCGGAAAGAAACCTAACGCATAGGACAGGTTTTTCGACCGCTTCGAGCCCGAGGCGGTCATTGCTATTTCGCGCTGCGCGCGCTCCCAGCGCGAAAATCGCTGCATCAGCTTTGTTCATAGCGCTGAAAGGCGGCGGGAAAACCGGCCATTGGCGCAAGGCGCAGCAAAGATTGAGGCGGCAATCCGCAAGGAGATGCAGGAGATCGCCGGAAAGCGGCGCCGGTTCCGCTACCCGTTGCCCGGCAGGCGATGCTTGCATCGCCGAGAGGGGCGGATTGGCGTGTTGCTTGAGCGCAAGGGCATGGGAATGAACCTCAAGAAACTGTATCGGCTCTACCGGGAAGAAGGGCTGTCAGTGAAGCGGCGGCGCGGCCGCAAGCGGGCCCGTGGAACGCGCTCCCCGATGCCGGAGGCTGCGTATCCCAATGCGCGCTGGTCTCT
>JABXIA010000118.1 GCA_013373325.1 Paracoccaceae bacterium | reverse complement strand
GGGCCGCGGCACCGCGATATAAACATGGTCGGTGATGGCCAGCCGGGCGATGGCCTGATGAAACAGCGACAGCGAGAACTTCAGCTTCAGCTCGACGATCACCGGCGGCTCCGCGCCGCGCACAGCCACCACATCGGCCGCCCCCACCTCGCCCTTGACGGCATAGCCCTGGGCCTCCAGCAGCGCCTTCACCGGCGCATAGAGCTGATCCTCGCGTTCCATGCCCCATGACTGGCAGGAAGCTGCGCCGATGGCAATCCGCCGCCCGGGTTTTCCGGGGCAACGCAGGGTTCTGCATTGCCGTCCCCCCTGCCCCGCCCTAGGCTCATAAGTCAGGCCAAGAGTTCCGGAACCCCGGGGAAAGGGCGCGTGATGAAACGGATAGCACTGGCACTTGCGCTGATGCTGCAGGCCACCGCCGGTTTTGCCGCCTGCCGCGGCATCGACTACCGCGACCATCTGCCGCCCGCCGCCCGGGCGCAGCTGCACCGCGAAATGGCCGCCACCCCGTTTTCCGAAGGAAACCACTGGGTCGCCGCCAAGGGCCGCCGCACCATCCACGTGATCGGCACCATGCACGGCGGCGATGCCCGCATGGCCAAGGTGATGCGCACCCTGCGCCCGGCGCTGGTGTCTGCACAGGCGATCTACCTTGAGACCTCGGACCAGGACATGGAGCGGCTGGACCGGATGCCGCCTGCAATGGCGCGCAGCTTTCTGCTGCCGCAGGGGCGCGAGCTGCGCCATCTGCTGACGCCCGAAGCCTGGCAGCGCTTCAAGCTGACCACCCAGGTCAGCGGCGCCAGCCTGGAAACCATGAACCGGATGCAGCCCTGGGCGATCTCGATGTTCGTGGTGCAAAGCGGCTGCCGCCCCTATGGCTTCGGCCTGCGCCGCGGGCTGGACGACCGGATCTCCGATTTCGCCCGCCGCAAGCGGATCCCGATGGGGGCGCTGGAAACGCCAGAGCAGGCGCTGGCCGCCATCTCCGGCCTGCCGCTGCGGGATCAGGCCCGGATGCTGGAGCTTGAACTGCAGCTGATCCAGTCGGACAAGCCCGAGGACGCCACCCCGGTTGAGGCCTATTTCGACCAGAGCGTCTGGACCTCCTTCGTGCTCGCCCCCTGGATCAGCGCCCAGTACAGCAGCTTTTCCCGTGCCGAGACCCAGCGGCTGTGGGCGCAGTACAACCGCCGCCTGCTGGACCAGCGCAACCTCCGCTGGATGCAGGTGATCGGTGCCGCCCGCCAGGACCGGATTGTGGTCGCCGTCGGCGCGGCGCATCTGCCGGGCAAAAACGGCCTGCTTAACCTTCTCCAGTCCAAGGGCTTCAGCCTGACCCGCGCCCCGTGGTAGGCTCCCCCGGCCAAGCCGTTCCACTCTTTCAGGACTGATATTTCATGCGCCTCTTTCTGACCGTGTTTTTCCTGCTGCTGCCGGCCTCCCTTTGGGCCGCCTGCACCGGCACCGACCTGCGCACCACCATGACGCCGCAGGAGCGCGCCGGGCTTGAGGCCCGTATCAGCGCGATGCGCTATGCCGCAGGCAACCACTGGATTGCGCGGCGCGGCAGCCGAACTCTGCATGTGATCGGCACCCTGCATGTGAATGATCCGCGGATGGCGCAGATCACCGCGGACCTCGCCCCGCTGGTACAGCAGGCGGACCTTTTGCTGATGGAGGCCAGCCCCGCCGACAAGGCGGATTTCGAAGCCGAACTGGGCCGCACCCCCTCCCTGATGCTGATCACCGAAGGCCCCAGCCTGATCGACCGGCTGCCGCCCCAGGAATGGGAAGAACTGGCCGCCATCATCCGTAACCACGGCATGCCGGTCTGGATGGCCGCCAAGATGCGGCCCTGGTTCCTGGCACTGTCGCTGGCCTTCCCGCCCTGCCTGCGCCAGGACAAGGACATCAAGCGCGGCCTCGACCTGCGTCTGGGCGAGGCTGCCGAAGCCGCGGGCGTGCCGGTGCAGTCGCTGGAGGATCCGATGACGATCATCCGGATGATGGACTCCGACCCGCTGGAGGAGCAGATCCGCCAGCTGCGCGCCTTTACCGCCATGCTGGGCAGCGGCACCGACGGCTTCATCACCACGGTAGAATCCTATTTCGACGAGCAAGCGCTTTATGCCCTGTTCCTCAGCGAACGCGACTTCCTGAACAGCGGCGCGCTGACCCGGGCTGAGCGCGAGGCGCTGTGGCAAGACACCATGACGGAGCTGATCGACACCCGCAACCGCAACTGGATTCCGGTGATCGAAGCCGCAGAAGGCGACCTCATAGTGGTGGCTGCAGGCGCACTGCATCTGCCCGGAGAAACCGGCGTGTTGAACCTGCTGCAGCAACAGGGCTACACGCTGGAACGCGCGCCGTTCTAAATCCTGCTCCGGTCCCCGCTCTGAACACAACGCCGCATTGCAGCAGCAGCGGGGTGACAAGCCTGCGCGCCAGCCCTATAAGGCGCGCAAATCCCGCCTTTGTGACCTTATGCATCAACAGGACAGCCCCATGACCATCCAAGTTTTCGGCCATAAATCCCCCGACACCGATTCCACCGGCTCCCCCATTGTCTGGGCCTGGTACCTGAACGAGGTGAAAGGCGTGGCCGCCGCCCCCAAGCTGCTGGGCGAACCGAACACCGAAGCCGCCTTCATGCTGCAGCGCTGGGGCCTGGAAAAGCCTGAAATCATCGCCGACGTGGCGGACGGCGCGGCTGTTGTGATCGTCGACACCAATAACCCGGCAGAGCTGCCCGCCAACATCAACGGTGCTGACGTGCAGGCGATCATCGACCACCACAAGCTGGTCGGCGGCCTGGAAACCAAAGGCCCGATCGACATCACCATCCG
>JABXIA010000291.1 GCA_013373325.1 Paracoccaceae bacterium | reverse complement strand
CCGGCCCGAGGATTACCGCCGCTGAGGGCGTTTGGCCGGGAACCTTGCGGTTCGTTCTGACCGGCGCTGTGGCCGGGGCCGTTAAGGAGGCGGCGCCGCCGGGAAGCCCTGGGGTGGGCCATGGGCGGAGGGAGGACGGGGGTCGCAAGCCCCCATGTCCGCTGAAGCCTTCGGTGCGGGACGCCCCTGAACCCGATGAAGAGGTGGTCTCGGGGGCCCTGTGATCTCCTGGTGGTGCGGGGTGTCAGCCCGCACCGGTGTCGCGACGGGATTGAATATCGCAGGCCCGGGTTAAGGAGCGGCAAGCGGTGCGTACGGCGGGGACGCAACACCCCGGGGCCGGGCGCATTGGGAGAGGCCGGGAGCCTCCGGCTGGAGTATTTGGGGAAAGATGAAGCGGGTTGCGATTCCCGGAGCATTTGTCTGGCGCTAACATTTGTGCGGTTTTCCGCACAAAGCTGGAATTGCCCTGTGCGGGATTTCGCACAGCTTTTGGCAGGCGCTGCTGACGCGCTTTTGATGTGTCCCGTAAACCCATGCAAAGACGCGGAGAATCTCGTGGGATGATGATTCCCGAATCAACTGTTGAGCGGGTTTCCGCAACTTGGGATGCTCTTGCCAGGCCTCAGCCCTGCGCTGAGTGCACCATCGGATTTACAGACGATTTTTCTGGGAGGAAAAACCATGAAATTCCTGACAACTGCCGCCACCGCACTGGCACTGGCCGTTTCCGCAGGCGCCGCAAGCGCCGCCTGTGACGACGGTGAGATTGTGGTGAAGTTCAGCCACGTCACCAACACCGACAAGCACCCCAAAGGGATTGCAGCGGCGCTGCTGGAGAAGCGTGTCAACGAAGAGATGAACGGCACCATGTGCATGGAGGTCTATCCGAACTCCACGCTGTACAACGACAACAAGGTGCTGGAAGCGATGCTGCAAGGCGACGTGCAGCTGGCCGCGCCGAGCCTCTCGAAATTCGAGAAGTTCACCAAGCAGTTCCGCCTGTTCGACCTGCCGTTCATGTTCAAGAACATCGATGCCGTGGATGCCTTCCAGGCGTCCGAAACCGGCCAGGAGATGCTGAACTCGATGCAGCGCCGCGGCCTGCAGGGGCTGGGCTACTGGCACAACGGCATGAAGCAGATGTCCGCCAACAAGCCGCTGGTCGAGCCGTCGGATGCCAACGGGCTGAAGTTCCGCGTGCAGTCCTCTGACGTGCTGGTGGCGCAGATGGAAGCAATCGGCGGCAGCCCGCAGAAAATGGCGTTCTCGGAAGTTTACGGCGCGCTGCAGCAGGGTGTTGTGGACGGGCAGGAAAACACCTGGTCCAACATCTACGGCAAGAAGTTCTTTGAGGTGCAGGACGGCATCACGGAAACCAACCACGGTGCGCTGGACTATCTGGTGGTAACTTCCGTTGACTGGCTGGACAGCCTGGATCCGGCAGTGCGCGACCAGTTCCTGACCATCCTCAATGAGGTGACCGCGGTGCGCAACGCCGAGTCGACCAAGGTGAACGGCGAGGCACGCCAGGCGATCATCGACGCCGGCGGCGTGGTGCGCGAACTGACCCCTGAGCAGCGTGCGGCCTGGGTCGAGGCGATGAAGCCTGTGTGGGAGAAATTCGCAGGCGACGTCGGCCAGGAGAAGATCGACGCGGCGCAAGCCATCAACGCAGGCCTCTAAAGGCCACCTCCGGGGTGCCCCGCGCGGGCGCCCCGTGACCGCAGGCGGCGCGGGGATCCGCCGCCTGCACCCTTACTTTCCGCAAAACTTGGGAGGCAGCCATGGCGGGGTCCAGAACCGGCCCGAGCGGGCTTATCAATTCACTCGAAGAAACCCTGATCGCGCTTCTGCTGGGGATGATGACGGCGATCACCTTCGCTAACGTGATCGCACGCTTCGTGTTCAATTCAAACATTTTATGGGCGCTGGAGCTGACCGTTTTCCTGTTTGCCTGGCTGGTGCTGCTGGGGGCGTCATATGCGGTCAAGACCCACGCGCATCTGGGCGTCGATGCCATCGTCAACATGCTGGCACCTGGCGCGCGCCGCGCCGTCGGGCTGTTTGCCGCTGGTTGCTGCATCGTGTTTTCGCTGCTCTTGCTGAAGGGCGCCTATGACTACTGGGCGGTGTTTGCCGACTTGCCGCCCACCTCCGGCCGCTGGTTTCCGACCGGGCTGGACATGAAGGCGCGCAGCCAGAGCTTCTATGAGGTGCAGGACGTGCCGATGGTGGCGGCCTTCAAGTTCCTGGAGGACCTGATCAACTACGGCGACTCCTACGAGAAATTGCCGAAAGTGGTGCCTTACGTGGTGCTGCCGGTGTCGATGCTGCTCTTGGTGTTCCGCTTCATCCAGGCGGCGTTCCAGATCGCCCGCGGCGAGGCCGACCGTCTGGTCGCCAGCCATGAAGTTGAAGATGAAATTGCAGAAGTACAGGCGCAGCGCGGGGAGCATGACTGATGGAAGTGGTAATCCTCTTTGCGATGGTGATCGGCCTGCTGCTGATCGGGGTGCCGATTGCGGTGTCTCTGGGCCTCAGCTCGACCATTTTCCTGCTGATCTACTCCGACAGCTCGCTGGCGTCGGTGGCAGGCACGCTGTTTGAAGCCTTCGAGGGGCATTTCACCCTGCTGGCGATCCCGTTCTTCATTCTGGCCTCAAGCTTCATGACGACGGGCGGCGTGGCGCGGCGGATCATCCGCTTCTCCATCGCCTGCGTCGGCCATCTGCCGGGCGGTCTGGCGATTGCGGGTGTCTTTGCCTGTATGCTGTTTGCCGCGCTGTCCGGGTCGTCGCCCGCGACCGTGGTGGCGATTGGTTCCATCGTGATCGCAGGCATGCGGCAGGTGGGCTACACCAAGGAGTTCGCGGCCGGCGTGATCTGTAACGCAGGGACGCTCGGCATCCTGATCCCGCCGTCGATTGTGATGGTGGTCTATGCGGCGGCTGTGGAAGTCTCCGTTGGGCGGATGTTCCTGGCGGGTGTCATTCCGGGCCTGCTGGCTGGTCTGTTCCTGATGGTCACCATCTATGTGATGGCCAAGGTCAAGAACCTGCCGAAGGGCGAGTGGAAGGGCTGGGGCGAGATCATCACCTCTGGCCGTGAGGCCGGCTGGGGCCTGTTCCTGATCGTCATCATCCTGGGCGGCATCTACGGCGGCATCTTCACCCCGACCGAAGCGGCGGCGGTGGCGGCGGTCTATGCGTTCCTGATCGCGTCTTTTGTCTACAAGGACATGGGGCCGCTGTCGAACGGCGAGGGCGAGGCGAAAACGCCGCTCATGAAGAAACCTTATGCGCTGGTCACTGCCTTCTTCCACAGCGACACCAAGCACACGCTGTTCGAGGCAGGGAAACTGACCGTGACGCTCTTGTTCGTGATCGCCAACGCGCTGATCCTGAAGCATGTGCTGACCGATGAGCAGGTGCCGCAGCATATCGCCAATGCGATGCTGTCGGCGGGCTTCGGCCCGGTGATGTTCCTGATTGTCGTCAACGTGATCCTGCTG
>JABXIA010000008.1 GCA_013373325.1 Paracoccaceae bacterium | reverse complement strand
CCGCATGGCTGCCCCTCCTCCCCAGGAGACCGGACGCCGCCCCCGGCGTCCGGCCATGGTCACATTACTGCTGGTAAGCGTTCAGCAGGGTGGCACCGGCCTCCCCGGCCTCGCCTTTCCAGTTCTCCAGCATCTGCGCCCCAATCGCGCGCAGGCCGTCCATCAGCTCTTCCGAAGGCTCGGACACGGTGATGCCGTTTTCCTTCAGCACTTCGATCTGGCTGCTGGTCTCGGCCCGGCTCATCTCCCAGCCGCGCGCCTCGGCCTCAGCCGCGGCTTCCAGAATGGCGGTCTGGGTCGCTTCATCCAGACGGCGGAACGCGCGCTTGTTCACCACCACAATGTTCTTCGGGATCCAGGCCTGGATGTCGGTGTAATGGGTCAGGAAGTCCCACGCCTTCGAATTCACCCCGGTGGAGGGCGAGGTGATCATCGCTTCGACCCGGCCGGTGCTGAAGGCCTGCGGAATGTCCGGCACCTCAACCTGCGTCGGCGCGGCGCCCGCCAGGTTGGCAAACTGCTCCAGCGTCGCGTTGTAGGTGCGGAACTTCAGCCCCGCCAGATCCTCGACACTGCTGATCTCCTTTGTGGTGTACAGCCCCTGCGGCGGCCACGGCACCGCGTAGAGCGCCATCAGCCCTTGTGCGTCCAGCAACCCGTCGATTACACCCCTTTGCGCCGCCCAAAGGCGTTCGGCCTCTTCATAGCTGGTGGCAAGGAACGGCAGCGAGTCGGCGCCGAACGCCGGGTTGTCATTGGCGAGCAATGACAGGAAGAACTCACCCGCAGGCACCTGACCGCTGCGCACCGCTTTACTGATTTCGGGGTGCTTGAACAGGGAGCCGGCCGAATGGACCTTGATCTCCAGCCCGCCACCAGTGGCCTCGGCGACGTCACCGGCGAACTCAGCGATGTTTTTGGTGTGGAACGTGGCGTCCGGGTACGGGGTCGGCATGTCCCAGGTTGCCGCCTGCACCGAAACCGAAAGCCCGGCAATCAGGACAGCAGCGCTGCCCAGCATACGCGTGATCTGCATTTTCTCCTCCCAATGCGATATACCTATATTTCGTACTCATAACGCTTACATTTTGTCAACGTTATGCAAGCATATACCAAATATCTGCTTGATCTCCTTGAAATCCTGCCCTTTTAGCTCCAAACATAGGCAAAACACCGGGGTTTTACTGATAAAGAAGAGGCATTCAATGAGTGAAAAATTGCCAAAATCCCGCCGAATCGTCTCATCACGCCATCTGGCCGAAGGTGAAGGCTGGGAGCTGTCGGAATTGGAATTCGGCCTGATCGTAGCCTATAACGCCTTTTCACGCTGGATGATCCGCTGCATGAGCGCAGCCGGACAGCCCAACCTCAGCGCGCTGGAAATCCTGATCCTTCACAACGTCAACCACCGCGGCAAGGACAAGCGCCTGTCCGACATCTGCTTCCTGCTTAACATTGAAGACAGCCACACGGTAAACTACGGGCTGCGAAAACTGCTGAAGGCAGGACTGCTGGACTCAGAGAAACGCGGTAAGGAGGTGTTCTACCGCACCTCGGCAGAGGGCGCGGACCTCTGCGCCGCCTACCGCGACATCCGCCGCCATTGCCTGCTGGATGGGCTGGACGCAGGTGAATTGCCAGGAAAGGACCTGCGCGAACTGGCCCGCAGCCTGCGTGCACTGTCTGGTCATTATGACCAGGCCAGCCGCGCGGCGGCGTCACTTTAGGTCCGGACCCATTGATTGCAGGTGATCAGATACTTCCACCCGAAAAAACGAGCGCTGATAGGCTCAAGCATTATTGAGCTGTAACGCACCATGCTGCCACGGTATTCAATGGGAAAGACAAAGGCTAACGACTACGTTTTTCAGATCCGGTTCTTTATTACCTCTACGGCAGACCGGCAGAATGGGCGGCAATCCACTCGAAAACCAATTTGGGGCCGCGCAGGCGGCTTGAATAGTCACGTGACATCACATAGCCCGCGTCACTGGTAACGACATCCCCAGTCACCTGCACCAGCCTCCCATCAGCCAGCAGGTTGTCGATCAGCCCCAGCCATCCTAGCGCTATACCGTCACCAGCCACCGCCGACTGCACCACCATGTCGTAGTTGTTGAAGCTGATGTAATTCTTGGAGCGTTCCCCCGCGATGCCAAGCCGATCGAACCAGCCCTGCCAGGTCTGCCATTCCGCCGAAGCCGGTTTCGACAGGCTGAGAAGGTGGCAGTCCAACAGCTTGGCAGACGCGGCAACCGGACCGTGATCCTCAAGATAGGCAGGGCTGCTGACAGCCGTGACCCGTTCCTGAAGAAGCATCACATCGCCGTCCACCATGCTGCTGCGCGGAGCAACGTGGATCTTGATGTCGCAATCATCGCCGTAATCGTCCGGCGGCACCTGTGCCGCAAGGATCTGGATCTCAATTTCATCTCCCAATTCAGCCCTCAAATGCGACAGCCGCGGCAGAAGCCAGAAACTGGAAAAGGCGAAGTCCGCTGATATCCGTACCCTTGGCCGCGACTTGCGCTCCATCAGAGAAGACACCGAGTTGCCCATTTGCGTCATTGCGGGGCGGACAACATTGAGCAGCCGGCCCCCCTCGTTCGTCAGCGACACGCCGCGGTGCTCGCGCCGGAACAGAGCTATGCCCAGTTCTGTCTCCAAGCCCTTGATTTTCTGAGAAACCGCCGACTGCGTCAGCCCCAGCGTTTCAGCTGCGCCGGTAAAGTTGCCATGCCGGGCTACCAGGTCGAAGGTGTGCAGCGCGACCAGGTTGTAGCTCAGCCTCCTATTAACACTGCTAATGTCATTCATAAAAAATTGCCTACTGCAAAAGGGAAAATTTTTATAACAAAAAATGCCCTGCGTAAGTTCTGCTAAGGCCGCAGCCCCGGCGGCATCTCCTGGCAGATCAGAAAAGACAGGGACACGGCATGTCAAAAAAACCACCTTTAACGGATCTTCCGATCGGCACGTCCGACAGCGGATTTTACCGGGGCTTCAGCCAGATCGTCACCATTTCATCAAAGCTGATGATCGGCGGACTGGTTGTCTGGGCGATTGCCTTCCCGGAACAATCGGGCGCGGTCTTGAACTCGATCAACGGCTTCATCCTCGCCTCCTTCGGCGCCTGGTACATCTGGACCGTGGCGCTGTTCGTGCTGTGCTGCATCGCGCTGGCGATCTGGCCCACCGCCGGGCGGCTCAAACTGGGCCAGCAGGGCGACGCGCCCGAATTCTCCAACTTCTCCTGGTTCTCGATGATGTTCGGGGCCGGCATCGGAGTCGGCATGCTGACCTGGGCGGTGGCCGAGCCGATCTACCACTGGAACAACAACCCGGAAGTGATCCAGGGGCTGACCAACGGCGGCACCGCCGACAATATCCGTATGGCGTATAAGTGGTCGTTTCTGCACTGGGGCCTGGGCGCCTGGGCCTGCTATGCCATAGCCGGGCTGGCGCTGGGGTTCTTCAGCTACCGCCGCGGCCTGCCGCTGACCATGCGTTCCTCGCTGACACCGCTGTTCGGCGCCCGCCTGTCCGGATCGATCGGACATCTGGTGGATATTGTCGCTGTGGTCGCCACCATTCTTGGCGTCGCGCAAACCCTCGGCTTCGGGGTGGAGCAGTTTGTCTCCGGCCTTACCCGGATCGGTATAACAGGTCTGACCAATGAGGCAGGCACCGCCAACACCACCGGCGTGCTGGTTGCCATTGCGGTGATCATGGCCGCCTCCACCGCCTCGGCGCTGTCCGGGGTCGGCAAGGGCATCAAGTGGCTGTCCAACCTGAACATGGTGCTCAGCATTGCGCTCCTGAGCTTCTTTCTGCTGTTCGGCTCCACCTTTTTTGGCCTGCAGGCGCTGGTTGTCGGCCTGTGGGATTATCTGGCGGCGCTGCCGGATATGAGCTTCCGCGTCTGGACCGGCGACGGCAACCCGGACAGCGTGGCATCGAAACTGGAAGGCTGGCAGGGCGGCTGGTCGGTGTTCTACTGGGCCTGGTGGATTGCCTTTGCGCCCTTTGTCGGGCTATTCTTGGCCCGCATCTCCAAAGGCCGCACCATCCGCGAGTTCGTGCTGGGAGCGATGATCGTGCCCTCGCTGATGTGCTTTGTCTGGTTCACCTGGGCCGGCGGCACCGCTATCGACCTTGAGCTGAACGGCGGCGCCGGCGGCCAGATCTCCAGCGCGCCGGATGGCGACAAGATCTTTGCCATGGTGCAATACATGCTGTCACCCTGGCTGGGCTGGGCGATGTCGGTGATGATCGTGGTTCTGCTGATGACCTATCTGGTAACCACTGCAGACAGCGCCGTGCTGATCGTCAACACCATCAACGCCGCCGGTGATGAAGGCCCCAAGGCCCGCCCGCATATCCTGTTCTGGGGTGTGGCGCTGGGTGCGGTGGTCACAGCGCTGCTGCTGGTCGGTGGCCTGAAGGCAATCCAGACGGCAATGGTGATCGGTGCCTTACCCTTCTCTCTGGTGATGGTTCTGCAATGCGCGGCGCTGATCAAGGCAATCTACAACGACGGCCGCCGTGCGCAGGCAGGCGTGGCTTCCACCATCACTCAGGAGCCCGCTGAATAGAGCTCTCCCCGGGAATGGCGGCCAGCGGGCAGGGCGGCCGTTCCAACCACCGCACCTCTGCCCGCACCCTTTCTGGCGCTGAGCACAGCAACAAAGGAAGCAAAATGACACAATACTACAACAGGGAAACCCTCCACCCCGCAGTGCGGATGCACGCTGAGGAAGCGGCTGAAGGTAAGCTGGACCGCCGCGAATTCCTGAGCCGGGCTACCGCGCTGTGGGTGACCGCCTCTGCCGCCTACGGCATGATCGGCCTCAGCCAGCCGGTGCAAGCCGCGGCCAATGTGCAGGAAGGCGGCACCATCCGCATCCAGCAAGTGGTGCGCGCGCTGCTGGATCCGCCGCTGTTCAACTGGCCGCAGCTGGGCAACCTGGTGCGCGGCTACCTGGAATACCTGGTTCAATACAACGCCGACGGCACTTTTGAACCCCGACTGCTGGAAAGCTGGGAGGTCAACGAGGACGCCACAGAATACCTGCTGCACATCCGCCCGGGCGTAAACTGGAACGACAGCCGCGGCACCCTGACCGCCAAGGATGTCGCCTATAACTTTGCCCGCTGGTGCGATGGCAAATGGGAAGGCAACTCGATGGCCGCCCGCATGGGTTCGCTGCAGAACGAGGCGGGTGACGGCCCGGCCGAGGGCGCGCTGGAGATCATCGACGACCTGACGCTGAAACTGAAACTGACCCGCCCGGACATCACCATCATCCCTGCGGTGACGGAATACCCCGCTGCCATCGTGCCGGACGGCTGGTCGGGTGATCCGGGCGCTGATCCTGTTGGCACCGGCCCCTACAAGCTGGTCGAATACGAAGTCGGCGTGAAGGTGGCGCTGGAGAAGAACACCAACCATGAATGGTGGGGCGAAGGCGCCCATCTGGACCGGATCGAGTACATCGACTTCGGCACCGACGGCGCCACCCACCTTTCCGCCGCCGAGGCGGAAGAGATCGACATGGTCTATGAAACCGTGGGCGAATATGTCGACATATTCACTTCCATCGGGTGGAATGTCAGCGAGTCGGTCTCCGCCAATACTCTGGTGCTTCGCACCAACCGCGATGCTATCGTGGACGGGGCAACCCCCTATGCCGACGCCCGTGTCCGCCGCGCCCTGGCGCTGGCCTGCGACAACGCGGTGCTGCTGGAACTCGGCTATGACGGCCGCGGCACCCTGGCAGAAAATCATCACGTCTGCCCGATCCACCCGGAATACGCCGACATCGG
>JABXIA010000327.1 GCA_013373325.1 Paracoccaceae bacterium | reverse complement strand
TCACGCACAGAGTGGCCCGTTCGTCTATCGGTTAGGACGCCAGGTTTTCAACCTGGAAAGAGGGGTTCGATTCCCCTACGGGCTGCCACTTACCTCCAATAAAACTCACCTATTTAGCGCCTCCGGGAAACGTCCGGAAATTGTGCGGTGCCTCAGCTCCTGCATGCGCTCCGCCGCTTTCGTCCACCGGACAAGCCCTGAGAGGCTCCCATATTCGCGCCGGCACCCGCTTGGAGTTGTTACCCTTCAAACTTTCAGCCGGAGCTTGAAGCAGAGCCGGACCTGACAGCGGCTTCGACCTGCGGACGAGAGGCCGCGCGCCAGCAGCCCCACCCCATGATCACAGCCCCTGCAAAGGTATTGCCAAGGGTGACGAAGGTCAGATTATGGGCTGCACCGGCAATTGTGATGCTGTCCGGGTGATCCGACATCAGCGCCACCGAGAACACCGTCATGTTGGCAATGCTGTGTTCGAAACCGGCGGCGATGAAGGCATAGAGGCACCAGAAGATGATGATGCATTTGGTCACGTCGTCCCTGGCCCGTGCCGCACACCACAAGGCCAGGCACACCAGCCAGTTGCACAGAACAGCCTTGGCGAACAGCTGCAGCGCAGAACCATGCATTTTCTTCGCTGCCACCTTGTACAGCAGTGCATCCTCGCCTGCGCCCAGGATCAGCCCGCCGCCGCCTGCAGTGAACACGGCCGCCAGCAGCAGCGCCCCGGCCAGGTTGCCGCCCCAGCTGGCCGCCCAGCAGCGCAGCAGGTCGCCGAGGCAAGTCTGGCCGGTCAGCAGGCCCTGCGTCATGTACATGGTGTGGCCGGTGAACAGCTCGGCTCCGGCGAAAACCACCAGCGTCAGCGCGATACCGAAACTTGCGCCCATGACAATCGGGCGGAAAGCCCCGTCCACGCCCTGCCCCACCGAAAAGATCAGGAGAATTCCGGCCCCGACAAAGGCACCTGCCTTCAGCGCCAGGATCAGGAAGGCCAGCGGATCCGTGCGCAGGTGGAGGCTTTTCTGCCGGGCCAGATATGCAAAGTTCAGGACCGTCTCGGCATAGGTCATGTCACGTCATGCTCCGCATTTGGAACATCCGGCGCTGCCTGACGGCAGCCAGCGCGGATGTCCGAACAAAACCGGGACAGCCCAAATGCAGGCCAGCACCACGGCAAGGTGAAGAAAGGCAAATCCCAGATCCTGCTGGGCAGACACCAGGTAGGAATTGCAGATCCGCAAGGGGGCATGGGTGTAAAGGAACCCCAAAACCCCCAGCATCGACAGTGCATTGGCCTTGAGAAAGCCGCGCAGAACGGGAGCCAGCCACGGCCAGCTCAGCCGCAGCGGCACGCCAAGCAGCAAAGGCAGGCTCAGGTATTTGGCGGTCTCCCCGGCTGGCGTCAGCGCCCAGTCCACACTGCGCGGCAGCATCCAGAACAGAAAGGCCGTCAGTGCGGTCAGCAGCAGCGGAACCGCCCAAACACGCCGCCCGCGTATATCCCAGCTTATGAGCACGCCCGCCAGCACCAGCAAGGGCATCTGCACCAGCACATGCTGGACCGGGCTGGCCTCTGCTGCCTGACGCAGGGCAATGGCTTCGGCAAAGGCAAGCAGGGCCAGGCAAATCATCCTCATGGCTGCACCGCGCTGAGATGCGCCAGCACATCTTCCACCGCATCCGTATCGTAAACTGCAGAGAAGCGGCCATCGCCGGTGATCACATGGATCGCAGCATTATGCTGGTAGCCGCCCCACTCATCGGGGATGACAATCACGTCAAACAGGCCCAACAGCTCTGGCAGCGCCGTCTTCTCCGGCCGTGCGATGGTCCACATGATCCCATCAGCCTCATGCGCATCGCCATAGATCGCCATCTGCTCCGGCGTGTCGCGTTCCGGGTCGAAACTGACTGAGAGCAGCCGGGCCTTTACCCCTTGCGCCTGCAGGCGGTCGCGGATCTCTGCAAAATCGGCTGCGGCGATCTGGCAGATGTCGCCGCAGACGGTGTAGATGAATTCGACCAGAACAACCTCTCCCGCTTGCGGCAGCAATGGCACCGGCCGGCTCATCATGTCCTCCAGCAGCACCTTGGGGACTTGACGCGGCGACTGCACCACATCCAGCCGCCGCGCCGCCTCGCTGGTGAAGGCCTGCGCCCCGTCCGTGGCCAGCCACAGGATCCCGCCGCCGGCCACAGCGGCGAGAACCGAAGGGAGAAAGCGGGCCGCCATCAGCCTTCGCGCCGTCCGAGCCGCGCCGCAAAGCGCAGGACAAAGACCAGCGTCCCCAGCACAACCAGCCCGCCGAAAAGGGTGCCAATGCGGTCGTGGGACAGCCATTCCTCATAATGCACCGCCCAGCGACGCGGGATCGAGGCTGCACCGGAGAACAGGAACACCGTCACGAACCCCACGGCACCCGCCAGGTAGGTAACAAAGGCTGCCCGGTCCAAACCGTCCATCTGCGAGATGGTCTTGCCGCGCACCAGCCAGGCCATGAAGCCAAAGGCCATCGCCACCTCGCCCAGCAGAAGGTAAGTGTGGAAGTGCCCCGGCACCCACATGGTGTTGTGCATCACCTTGTTGACGCTGATCATCCCGTCAATGGAGGCCGGAACCGACCCCACCGACCAGCCTGCAACTGACAGAACCAGAAGCGATGACGCCAGATCCCAGGTCATCCTGGAGCCGCGCACATAGAGAAAGGTCGAAAAGGCGGTGACAGCAATCAGGGGAATGCCGCTGAAGTAGGAGACCAGCTGCCCCACAACCAGCATCCAGGGCGGCATGACCACATCCTGCAGCAGGTGGTGCCAGTAGACCGCCATCACAAAGATGAGCACCGCATTCCAGGCAATTGCAAACAGCCGGTTCGATTTCCACGGCTTGCCGGTGTATTCCGGCAGGATCTCGTAAACAGCTGTCACGGCCATATAGATCGAGGCGTTGATGAAGACATGGCCGAAGAAGTAGATAAGGTTCTTGGCCAAGAGCGCATCAACCTCAAACCCCGGCACCAGCAGATGCACAAGGCTCGCCACCAGAACGGCCGCGCCCAGGATGATACCAATCGAGTTGAATATTGTCACAGCTGCGGCCGCCACGATGGCCGGCGGCGGCGGATCGTTGTCCTCGCGCCCCAGGATCAGGTTCCAGCCAAGCGCCCGTACCAGGCTGCCATAGCGCGCATGGATCCGGCGGCCCAGCTCCAGGTAATACAGCAGAAATCCCACTCCGATAGCGGTATAGCCCAGCATGAAGGCTGCGGCTGCTCCCGCCTCCCAAGCACCGCCGGACAGGGCCGGCAGAGGGAACAGGAAGGTCCAGGCGCCGCCGTAGCCACCGATGAAGATGGCGCCAAGTATCAGCACCACTCCCAGCAGGAACAGGCCCAGGAAGGCCCAGAAAATGCCGCCCGACAGCACCAGATGGCGGCCGCAGAAGTACCACATGATGGCCGCACCAGACAGCGCCGCAGTGCCCACCATGCCCGCACCATGTGCCGTCAGCAGCTGGTAGAACAGTGCCGGGTCCAGATCAATCCACTGCCCCTGCGCCGCGCGCATGAGGAGGCCGAAGGCCATCATCAGCGCAAACACGGCACCAGAGAGGACCATCGTCAGCTTGACCGCCCCTGCCTGCGGCGCAGCCGCCGCATGCCCGGGCACATAATTTTCGGATACTGTGCTCATTTACCCCTCCGCCGCGATGACTTCGAATTCATTGACCATGTCGTGATGCGCCACGCCGCAGAACTCCATGCACAGGATCTGGTAGCTGCCCGGTTCCTCGAACGTGTAGGTGATCTGCGTGGTGTAGCCGGGGATCGCCTGCACCTGGGTCAGCAGCGTGAGGCTGCTGTCATAGATGCCCATTCCATGGGTAACGTCCTCAGTTGTGACGTTGAAATTGACCGGCTTGCCCGCCGGGATTTCCGTGGTGTCGATGTCCCACCACCACTGGCCGCCGCTGACATTCACCTCCAGCGCATCACCGGTGCCGGCCAGTGCATGCGGCCAGTCCCGCAGCGAGGCAACGGAGACGATCACGCCCAAAATCGTCATCACCCAGATCAGCCCGCTGCGTTTCGCGCTGGCGCCAGGCCCCGGCGCCGGACCGCGCGAGGCCCGAGCCGCCGCAACAAAGACCGCTGACAGCGCCGCCATCAGGATCAGTGAGATGATAAGAACAACTGGCTGCATACGCTGCCTCCATTTAATAGGTATTTTCAATGCCTATTATTTGATCGCCCGGATACATGTCAACAAAATACGTCTTTTCAGTGCATATTATTTATGAGATGAACGCTTATGCAGATCACCAAGTTTTCCGATTACGCCCTGCGCATCCTGATCCACCTCGCCACCCACGAGGACGGGCTGATGACCACCCGCGAAATTGCCGGGATGCAGCAGCTGCCGTTCAACCACCTGGCCAAGATCTCACAGTGGCTGACACACGAGGGCTATGTGGAATCGGTCCGCGGCCGCAACGGCGGCATGCGCCTGGCCAAGCGGCCCGAGGCAATTTCAATCGGCGCATTGCTGCGAAAATCCGAACACGGCACGCCGCTGGTGGAATGCATGAAAGAGGACGGCGGCTGCTGTGTGATGACTCCGGCCTGCGGGCTGCTGCCGATCCTGTCTGAGGCGCAGGAAGCCTTTTTTGCCGCACTGGACAGCCGCACCCTGAAGGACGTGCTGGAAGGAAACCGCGGCATGAAGAACCTGATCCGAAAACTGGAAGCGGAGCAGGGCTTGAAATAGGCAGCAGCAGCCTGCAAGGCCGCTGCTGTTTTACCCCCTCTTCACTTGGCAGCACCGGAAACAGTGCCCTCCAGCACCTGCCCCTCCCAGGCTTCAAAAGCCACTGACAGGTGCCAGGCCTTGAACCCGGCGTAGCCTGCCAGAAGCGCCAGTATCAGCAGGTACATCGTCCTGCGGAAGCGCGGGTTCTCTTCAGACTGTGTGTTCTCAGTCCGCTGCATCATTGCCATTCCACAGCACATACAGGGTCAGCATCCGGATTTCGGCATCGCTCAGCCGCCCCTCCCAGGCCGGCATGACGCCCATCCGGCCATAGTAAACACTGCGGTAAATGTCGCCCCGGCTGCCGCCATAGATCCACCGGTCATCCCCCAGGTCAGGCGCACCGTTTTCATAGCCGCCACGCCCGTCATCACCGTGGCAGGCCGCGCAGCTTTCCTCAAACACCCCCCTGCCCGCTACGGCCAGCTCCGCGTCATGCGCCTGTCCTGACAGCGACAGCACATATTCCACTGCCTGCCTGACCTGCACCTTGTCCAGCATCCCGCCAGCGCCAAAGGCCAGCATCTGGGCACTGCGGGTGTCATCATGGGCCGCATTGATGCCATAACGGATGCTGTATTCGACCTCCTCCGGACTGCCGGACCACAGCCAATGCCCGTCCGTCAAATCGGGAAATCCGGCCTGGCCCGTCAGCCCCGCCGTGTGGCAGGCGGCGCAGTTGTCGGCATAAAGCTTGCCGATCGCCTGGCCATACCGCGCCTCAAGCGCCGGGTCCGCCGCCAGCGCTGCAATGTCCTCGGACTGAAACGGCGCAAAGGCCTGCGCCCGCTCCGCCTCTGCCTGATCCACCGCAGCTGCCACCTCCGCCCGCGTGGAATAGCCCAGCAGGCCCTTGGCATAGCCGGTGACAAGCGGAAACGACGGGTACAGCAGCCAGAACAGCACCGAAACCGCAATGCTGGCCCACAACGCCCAGCGGGAGGCCCAGGGCACGGGCGAGTCCATTTCCTTGATCCCGTCCCACTCGTGGCCGGTAAGCTCGGTGCCAGAGACCGGATCCTTTTCCCTTACTGCCATGGCTGGTCCTCCCGCCCGTCCAGCGGGGATTGCGCCGCATCGTCGTAGATCCGCCGCCGCGACGGCCAGTAGGTCCAAAGAACGGCGGCCAGGAACACCACCAGCAGGTAAACCAACCCCCAGGTCTTGGAGAACACAAGAACGGCATCATGGGTCATCGGCTGCTTTCCTCCGGGTCCAGCGTGTCCAGCTCTGCAAGCGTTCCCAGCATCTGCAGATAGGCGACCAGCGCGTCCATTTCGGTCAGCCGCCCGGGCTGGCCGTCGAAATCGCGCACCTGCACTTTTGCGCCATAGCTTTCCTGCAACTCGCCCTCGAAGTTCTGTTCGAAGTCTGCCTGCCAGACCGCGTCCTTCTCTGCGTTTTCAATCTGGGCTTCGGTATAGGGCACCCCAGCGCGGCTCAACGCCTTCAACGCTGCGGGCAGATGGCCGGTCGCCAGCCGCGTGTCCGACAGGAAGGCATAGCCCGGCATCACCGAGCCCTCCACCAGCTCCCGCGGGGCCTCCAGGTGGGCCACATGCCAGGCATCCGAATACTTGCCGCCGATGCGCGCCAGATCCGGACCGGTGCGCTTTGAACCCCATTGAAACGGATGATCATACATGCTTTCCGCCGCGAGGCTGTAATGACCATAACGCTCCACGTCCGAGCGCAGGGTGCGGATCATCTGACTGTGGCAGGCATAACACCCCTCCCGGACATAGATGTCACGCCCCGCCAGCTCCAGCGGCGTATAAGGGCGCATCCCTTCCACCTCCTCCACCGTATTCTCGATGGTGAACAGCGGCGCGATCTCGACGATGCCGCCGATCGAGGCAACCAAGAGAATTGCCAAAGCGAACCCGATGGAATTCCGTTCAAGCTTCTGGTGCTGTGTGCTCATGGCTGATCACTCCGCGGGCTGGCTGGGGATTGGCCCCGCTTGCAGGGATTTGGTCTTGCGCGGCCCGCTCACCGTCATCCAGATGTTGTAGGCGCCGATGCAGCCGCCGATCAGATACAGCAGCCCGCCCACCGCGCGCGCAGCATAGTAGGGATGCATCTCCACCACGCTGTCGAGGAGGGAGTAGAGAAAGGCTCCGTCGGCATCATACGTCTGCCACATCAGCGACTGCGTAATACCGCTGTTCCACATCGCACCGACGTAGATCAGCGTCCCGGACAGGGCGAGCCAGAAGTGCCAGGCCTCCAGCTTCAGGGAGTAGACGCCTTCGCGCTGCCACACCCAAGGCACCATCTTGTACATCGCGCCAAAGGTGATGAAGGCGACCCAGCCCAAGGCACCTGCATGCACGTGGCCCACGGTCCAGTCGGTGTAGTGGCTCAACGAGTTCACCGGGCGGATCGCCATGAACGATCCCTCAAACGTCGCCAGCCCGTAGAACAGCACCGCCACCATCATGAACCGCACAGCCGGGTCGGTGCGCACCTTGTCCCAAGCCCCATTGATGGTCAGGATGCCGTTGAAGACCGAGGCCCAGCTCGGCACCAGCAGGATGATCGACATGGTCATGCCGAGGTACTGCACCCAGTCCGGCAGCGCCGTGTAATGCAGATGGTGCGAGCCGGCCCAGAGATAGAGGAAGGTAATCCCCCAGAAACCGACGATCGACATCCGGTAGGAATAGACAGGCCGGTTCACCGCCTTGGGCAGAAAGTAATAGAGCATGCCGAGGAAGCCGGCGGTCAGCAGGAAGCCAACGGCGTTATGCCCGTACCACCACTGCGTCATCGCATCCTGGGTGCCCGCAAACAGCGAATAGCTCTTGGGATATGCGATCGAGACCGGCACCGAGAGGTTGTTCACCGTGTGCAGCATCGCAATCACCACGATGAACGCCAGATAGTACCAGTTGGCTACATAGATATGCGGCTCTGCCCGCCGCGCCAGTGTTTTCAGGTACAGCGCCAGATACCCCAGCCACACCACGAGCAAGAGCAGGTCCGCGTACCATTCGGGCTCGGCGTATTCCTTGGACTGGGTGATGCCGAGCGGATAGCCGGAAGCCGCCAGCACCAGAAACAAGTTGTAGCCCCAGAACACCAGCCACGGCAGGGTTTCACTGGCCAGCCGCGCTCTTGAGGTGCGCTGCACCACATAGAACGAAGTGGCAATCAGCGCGTTGCCGCCAAAGCCGAAAATCACTCCAGAGGTATGCACCGGACGCAGCCGCCCGAAGTTGGTCCAGGCCATATCGCCGTTCAGCGCCGGGATGGCCAGTTGCCAGGCCAGGATATCGCCCACCGCAAAGCCGATGATGCCCCAGATCAGCGCTGCGACCACACCAAAGCGGATCACCTTGTCACTATAGGCCTGCGGCGCCTGAGCCGGGGCATCAGCCAGACGGTTGACCATCCACAGGATGCCCCAACCCGCGGCCAGCGCGATCAGCCACCCGTGCAGCACATAGGGCACCGGCACGCCCCAGCCCAGGATCGCCAGACCGCCCAGCAGCACCAGGCACAAAGCGCACAGGATGGCGGTGTCTTCCAAGGGAATTCTACGCAGCATCGGGACACTCCATTTTCAAGGGGAACCTGTCCTGGCATCCCGGTCTCATGGCGTCAGCTCTCATCCCCGCCTCCATGAAACAGATCTGCGTAGGCATGCCAGGTTGCGTAGCCAAGCAGCGGAAAGATCACCGCCAGCCCCAGCAGTCCTGTCAGCACCCCCAGCCCGGTGAGCACGGTGATCGCCGCCCCCCACCAGACCGACAGCCGGAAATTATGCGTGGCGGCGTTGAAGCTCAGCCCCATGGCAGAGAAACCGTCGATCCGGCGCTCCACCAGCATCGGCAAGGAGAAGGCCGAGACCGCAAACCCCAGTGCCGCAAACAGCCCGCCGGTCAGCGACCCGGAAATCAGCAGCACCCAGCCCGCCGGCGTGCTGATCATCAGCACCAGCGTCTCCACGAAGCCGGCAAAGGGTCTGAGGCCATAGACGATCGCGAACAGCACCGTCGCGGCCCTGATCCAGGTCAGGGCAAACACCATCAGGATGGCGCCCACCAGCGCGATCTGACCTTTCGAGGCCACCTCGCGCCGACCGCGGGCCGCCGTGTACAGGCCGACCGTGGCGACAGGCCCGACGAGCACCCCGCCCGCCAGCAGCGGCAGCAGCATCCAGCCGGTGCCAGTTGCGGCCAGCAGCCAGATTGCGATCCACCCCAGAAACACCAGCGCAGCGCCATAACCCAGCGAGTATCCGGGATTGTCGCGCAAATCGGTCCAGCCCGCCGCCAGCCAGCGCCGCACCACGCGGGCGGGCGGCTCTGAAATGACCCGGGCCTTGGCGTACAGCGGTTCGGGCATGTCAGCTATCCTCCGCACAACACGCACCCCGGGTCATGTCAGCACCGGCGGCGCATCCGCCTCGCGCCGGAAGTTTTCCAGCCCGTAGGACAAACCCTTGCCAATCCTGTCCGCCAAGGCGGCAAAGGCCTGGGCAGTCTCCGGCTTCAGTTCCCGCTCCGCGGTGTCGCGGAACAAGGCCAGCCAGATCGTGAAATGCTCCGCCTGGATCCTGGGATTGGCCAGATGAACCTGCATTGGATTGCCCGAATATCCAGGCTCTCGCAGGATTGCCCCGCGCCAGAAGGCAGCGATGCGCGCCTCATGCTCCGGCCAGTCAGTGACCGCGGCATTGAACACCGGCCCCAGTACAGCATCCGCGCGGACCCGGGAATAAAAACGGGCGACAACCAAGGCGATCTCATCGGCTGTCACCTCGAACAACCAAGGCTGCTTGTGCGGCGAATCCTTCATGGCACCTCTCCATACATGCACGCCGCATTCATGTATCATTAAATAAGTATTGTAAAGTCGTATTTAAATCTTGAGCAGGACTGACTATGGCGCCAGGCACTTTCCAAGCGTCTGCGAAACAGCTCCGGAGGCAGAGGTTCAGGCTAGGGGCTACGGCTCATGCTGCCCCGGGCATTCAGGACCCGGGGCAGTTTGTCTTGGCCGTAAACAGGGGGCATCACTTCTTCAGGTTGGTCCAGATCTGATCATAGACCGCTTGAGTTTCCTGGTCGCAAACCTCGATGAACACGCCCTCACCCGCATTTGCATGGGGGTTCTTTTCCGGCTGCGCGGCCAGCGATGGATCGAGATGTTCGCTCACGCCGGTCACCCCGGCATTATACTGCGCATAGTTCGTGACTGCGGCGATGTTTTCAGGCTCCAGCAGGAAATCCATGAACTTCAGCGCGTTTTCCCGGTTGGGAGCGTCTTTCAGCAGCACAACATTGTCCATCCAGGCAACATAGCCCTGGGTCGGATAGGCGTATTCCACATTGGCGCCTTCTTCGCGCGCCTTGGCAGCGAAGCCGTCGTAGATCTGCCCGACAGCCGCATCACCCGACACCAGAACCTCCTTGGCAGTGTCGGAATTGAAGGACGCCCAATGCTGCTTGGCGTCCTGCAGCATGGCATTCAGCGCCTTCAGCTGTTCCCTGTCGGTGGAGCACTGCGGGATGCCCATATGCAGAGATGCCATCGCCATCACCTCGCCCTGGCTGTCCAGCATGTTGATCTTGCCCGACAGCTCTGCGGGCGGGTTGAACAGGATGTCGGTGGTCTGGATGTCACCGTTGTAGGCGTCCCGGTTCACCGCAAAAGAGGTGGAGCCCCACTGGTAGGGGATCGAGGACGAGCGGCCCGGGTCAAAGCTGGGGTCGGCCCATTCCGGGGCGATGTTGCCCTTGTTCGCCAGTTCGCCGTCAGCGATGGTGTCCAGCAAGCCCTCACCCGCCATGATGCTGACCATGTAGTCGCCCGGTACAGCTACATCGTAAGTGCCCATACCGCCGGCCTTCAGCGTTGCCAGCATCGATTCATTGGAATCGTAGGTGTCCATGGTCACCTCAATGCCGGTCTCGGCGGTGAACTTGTCCAGCACCTCCTGCGGCATGTATTCGAACCAATGGTACAGCACCAGTTTGCCTTCGGCCGCGGCGGCGTTGGCAGCAACAGTCAGTGCAACGGCAGCGGCGCTGGATTTCATCAGGTTTTTCATGTGCTTCCCTCCAGGTTGGATCATTTTGTGTTGTCGGATTTGCTGACGAAGTAGCTGATGGTGACCATCACGATTGAGATGCTCAGCAACATGGTCGAGATCGCCATGATGTTGGGTTTGATGCCCTGCTTGACCGAGCCGAAGATCGCGGTGGGCAGGGTCTCAACACCTGCACCCTTGACGAAGTTGGTGATGATGAAGTCATCCAAGCTGACGATGAAGGCCAGCAGGAAGCCGGAGATGATGCCCGGTGCCATCAGCGGCATAAGGATCCTGGTGAAGGCCTGCCGCCGTGTGGCATACAGATCCATCGCCGCCTGCTCGAAACTGTCCTCGATCCCTTGCATCCGGGCCGAAATCGGCAGATAGGCAAACGGGATGCAAAAGGCGATATGGGCCACCAGAATGGTCATGTAGCCGCGGGTGAAGCCGATCGCGTTGAAGAAGATCAGCGTGGCAACCGCCGTTACGATCTCCGGCACCATCAGGGGCAATGAGATCAGGCCGAAAGACACCGTGCGCAGTTTGAAATTGCCGCCCCGGACCATGGCGGTTGCCGCGAGGGTCGCAATTGCCGTGCTCGCCGTGGCCGCGATAATGGCGATGGTGAAGCTGTTGAACGCCGCGACCTTGAACTTCTCGCTTTCCGGCCCGGTGAACACATCGGCGTACCAGCGCAAGGAGATCCCCTCCCAGTTGGTGATCGATTGGGAAGCGTTGAAACTGTAGATGGTGACGATCACCAGCGGCGCGTACAGGACCACCAGGCACAGCAGGGTAATGGAACGGAAGCCCTTGTAGGCTTTGATATTGTCATTCACATGCGCCATGGCTCAGCCCCCTGCCTTGTCTGCTTTGGCCTGCTGGCGGGCGGAGAACATCAGGATGATCAGCACCATGGTCAGCAGGATCATCGAGGCGGCGGCACCGAACGGCCAGTTGCCTGCGTTGCCCTTGAACTGCTCCTCGATCAGGGAGCCGATCATGAAGTTCTTGGCACCGCCCAGAAGATCCGGCGCCAGGAAGGAGCCCATCGAGGGGACGAACACCAGGATGCAGCCCGCTACCACGCCCGGTTTCACCGCGGGCAGCACGATGCGGCGCAGGGTGGTCCACTTGCTGGCATAGAGATCCGCCGCGGCCTCAGACAGCGAGAAGTTGTAGCGTTCCACCGCCGCATAGACCGGCAGTACCATGAACGGCAGGTAGGAATAGAACAGCCCCAGCTGCACTGCGAAGTTGGTGTTGACGATGTGAATGGGGCTGTCGATCAGCCCGGTGCCGATCAGGAAGTCATTCAGCGGCCCCTGATCACGCAGCAGAAACTTCATCGAAACCGTGCGAATCAGCAGGTTCACCCAATAGGGAATGGTGATCAGGAACACCCAGACGGGCCGCACGTTTTCAGGCCGTGTGGCAATGAAATAGGCGGTCGGGAAGCCGATCAGAAGGCTGAGCAGCGTCGCCGCCCCGGCCTGCCAGATCGAACGCCAGAAGATGCTGATATAGGTCCATTCGATCTTTGGCGGCTCATCCCCGAACAGCCCGCGGTCAAAGAAAAACTGATCATAGGCCGCGAGAGAAGGCTCCCAGATCACCCCGCCGCGGAATTCCTTGGTCAGGAAAGAATAGATCAGCATCATGCAGACGGGACCCAGCACAAAGATGCCAAGCACCGCCCAGGACGGCAGCAGCAGCCAGCCGCGGGCGTCCTTGTATGTATCTGCGCGGGCTGACCCGCCGCTTGCTGCGCCTGCTGCCATCAGTCCATCAGGAGGCGCCCGGCCCCCAGCTCCATGTTGACGAAAATCTCGCTGCCCGGCTCAAAGATCCGCTTGTTGCCTCGGTCGGAATTGGAGGTCCGCACGATAAACTGCGGCCCCTCGGCCAGATCGACCAGCGTGCTGATGTCGGTGCCGACAAAGATGTTCTCGGCAACCCGTCCCTTCAGGCTCTCGGTCTCCACCGGCACATCGGACATGAACAGCCGCTCGGGCCGCACCGACATATGCACCTTGGCGCCCTCACCGATGCCCTCAACCGAATTGCAGGTCAGCGCGTGGCCGCCGCCCAAATGACAGACTGCACGGCCATTCATCACCTGATCGACGGAGACCTCCAGCAGGTTGGTCTCCCCGATGAAATCCGCCACGAACATGTTGCGCGGCTGCTCATAGATCTCGGTCGGGGAACCCAGCTGCTGCATCTCGCCCGCCGACATCACCGCGATGCGGTCGGACATGGTCAGCGCTTCCTCCTGGTCGTGGGTCACGAAGATGAAGGTGATCCCGGTTTCCCGCTGCAGGTGCTTCAGCTCCAGCTGCATGGCCTTCCTGAGCTTCAGGTCCAGCGCCGAAAGCGGTTCATCCAGCAGCAGGACTTTTGGCTGTGGCGCCAGCGCACGCGCCAGCGCCACACGCTGCTGCTGGCCGCCTGAGAGCTGGGACGGTTTGCGGGCAGCGAATTGCGACAGCTGGACCAGTTCCAGCATCTCCCCCGCACGCTTGCGGGCGGTATCCTTGGATTTGCCGCGCATCTCCAGGCCAAAGGCCACATTGTCCAGAATGGTCATATGCGGGAACAGCGCGTAGTTCTGGAAAACCGTGTTCACCGGGCGCAGATGCGGCGGCAGGCTTTCAATCTCGTCGCCATAAAGCAGGATCTCGCCCTCGGTCACATCCTCGAACCCGGCGATCATCCGCAACAGGGTGGTCTTGCCGCAGCCCGAGGGGCCCAGCAGGGTGAAAAACTCATTGTCCCTGATGGTCAGCGAGATCCGCTTGAGGGCGGTGAAGTCCCCATAGCGCTTGACTGCATTGCGCACGTCAATCGCATCTGTCTTGTTGCCAGGCACTTGCGCCTCCCCTCTGCCGCGTGTCGTTTGAGCCAGCATAGGAGGGCCAGGGGGTTGCTTTAAGAATTGACTCCCTCAGCAAATGTTAGCCTCTGCCTAACCCTTTAAAGTTCCGCGAAACAACATCTTAGAAAATCCCGAAGAAGGGCCGCAGCTGTTTTCCCTCAACTCCGGCCCGCCGGTTTCGCACGAGGGCCGGGAACGCGATCAGCGGGATCATCACCAGTTATCCACCAAGGCAATTCCCCACGCTGAACGGAAACTTGCCGGCCGGAAACAGACCGCGCGACCAGGTAAATGATCTTGGCAAAAATCACCGCGCCGATCTGCCCTTGGGCGTCAAACCAGGCAGTCATTGTGCCATGCCTTGCTCTTCAAGTTGTCAGATCGTCCAGGATCCGGTCCATCATCGCGTCGCAGGCGGCAAGCTGGCTCAGCTCCAGATATTCATCGGGTTTGTGCCCCTGCCCCTCCATCGAGCCCGGACCGCAGACAACAGTGGGCACACCCAGCTGGTCAAAGAACCCGGCCTCTGTGCCAAAGGCGACCTTGGCGGTGCCATCGCTTTGGGCAATCTTCTGAGCAAAGAGGACGACCGGGCTATCAGCCGCCACCTCGAGGCCGGGGTAAGCGTTGTACTGCTCCACCTCGATACGGGCCTCAGCCGGGTAACGGCTGCTGATCTGTTCGGCGGCGGCCTGTATGCGGACCAGAATGTCCGCACCGCGGTCGGCCGCCAGATGCCGGTACTCAAATGTCATTTCCGCACGGTCCGGCACGATGTTGAGCGCGGTGCCGCCGTTCATCTTGCCAACATGCACGGTGGAGTACGGCACCGCATAGGCCGCATCCCGCGCGCCATTGGCGGCAAAATCCTGTTGCAGCGCACGCAGTTCAGCCAAGAAATCCCCGGCCAAGTGCAATGCATTGGTGAAATTCGGCGCCAGGGCAGAATGGCCGGCTTCACCATGGCACACCGCGCGCAGGGCCGCTTTGCCCTTGTGCCCGATGGCGACTTCCATCCCTGTTGGCTCCCCCACGAAACAGGCGCGCGGCTGGCCGATCAGCGGCGCCAGGCGTTCCAGCATCTCTTGGATCCCGACACAGCCGACCTCCTCGTCGTAGGACAGCACGATCTTCAGCGGCTCTTTCAGATCCGCCTTCGCCGCCCGGTCTGCCAATGCCAAGGCACTGGCAACATAGCCCTTCATATCGGTGGTACCGCGGCCATAGACGCGGTCTCCGTCCCGGGTCAGCCGGAAGGGGTTGCGGGTCCAGTCTTGCCCGTCGACCGGTACCACATCGGTGTGGGCAGACAGCAGAACCCCCTGCCCTGCCGGGCCTTTCTCGGCGTAAAGTCCGGTCTTGGCGCCATCAGGCGACGGCAGCCGCATCACAGCGAAACCGCGCTCAATCAGGTAACCCTCCGCATAGGCGGCAAGCTCCAAATTGGAATTGCGGCTGACCGTGTCGAACCCGGTCAGCCGCTCCAGTATGTCCAGCGTCGCTGTCATTGTCAGTCCACGGCCAGCTCGGTGATTTCGCGGCGGAAAGGCAGCGCGTCACCGATGTCCGGGCCGTCGAGCTCCCGCGCATAGCGGTGGCCTGCATAGGTCGCCCAGGCAATCGGACCCGGCGCACTGGCGTCGCCGATGATCTTGACCGACTTGATGCCGGCATCCCCCCAGTCCGCGTCGCGGGCGCGCAGGTCCTCATAAATACTGTCGTTACCCGTGCGCGAGGCGACCATCACAACCGCATCCGCCTCGATGTTCCAGGTGCGGTCCGTGTAAGTGCAATTGCTGACCACATGGCCCGGGTGGATTTCCGTCACCCCGCGGTTCAGCACGATCTCCACCCCGGCCTCAACAAGGCGCGGATGAATGGCAACCTGTTCCAGCGTGTTGTTGGTCCAGTCGCTGACAAAAGCCGAGGGCGTGACCAGCGTTACCTGCGCACCTTTGGAGGCCAGCAGTTCGGCCAGAACCCCGCCCATGTAGTAATGGTCGTCGTCATAGACCACCACGCGGCCCTCTGGAATGGTGCCATCCATCAGATCGTCGGGGGTATAGACCTTTGCACCGTCACCAATCGGCATCGGCACCACATGCTGGCGGGAAACCCCGTCCCGGCGCCAGGTGGAACCGGTGGCGATACAGATGTTCTCAAAGCCAAATTCCAAAATGCTGTCCGCATCCAGCGGGCTTTCGCGGTAGATCTCCACATTCGGGCGCTGGCTCAGCTGGTAGTCGCGGTAGTCCACCACACGGCCCCAGGCGTTCAGTCCCGGCAGCTGGCGTTCGCGGGTGACACGGCCGCCGATCACGTCCTTCGCCTCGGCCACCGCCACATCATAGCCGCGGCGGCACAGCGCCCAGGCGGCTTCCAGGCCTGCCGGGCCTGAGCCGACCACCAGCACGTTGGAGCTTTCGCCCTTTGTGTTCATCTTCTCCGGATGCCAGCCCTTGCGCCATTCCTCCATGAAGGTCGGATTCTGGGTGCAGCGGCTGATCGACATGGTCATGTCGCCGGTGATGCAGATGTTGCAGCCGATGCATTCACGGATGTCCTCGATGCGGCCTTCCTCAATCTTCTTCGGCAGGAAGGGGTCAGCAATCGAAGGCCGCGCGCAGCCGATGAAGTCCAGCGTGCCGGATTTCACCATCCTGGCCATCACGTCCGGGCTGGTGAAGCGGCCGACACCCACGATGGGCTTATCGGTCAGCTCATGAATGCCGCGCACCAGCTGTTCCTGCGCAGCTTCCTCCTTGAAACGGGACGGGCCGGAGCAATCCTCCCACGTCCCCTGCGCCAGGTCCCAGAGGTCCGGCAGGTGCTTGTTCATCTCGATGTAATCGCGCACCTCGGCGTTGGAGAAACCGAGTTCGCCAATGGTTTCATCCAAGCTGACGCGCAGGGTGATCGCCATGGTGTCACCCACGGCGTCGCGCATATCGGCGATGACTTCCTGACTGAAACGCGCCCGGTTCTCCAAGGAGCCGCCGTATTCGTCCGACCGCTGGTTGGTCGCCCGGCTCAGGAAGTGCTGGAAGATGCCGAACCCATGCGCGCCGTAAAGGCAGATCAGGTCGAACCCCGCCTCTTTCGACCGTTTCGCCGCATTCACGAACCAGCGGCGCAGGTCCTTGATATCCTGCTTGTCCAGCGCACGGGCCTGCACCGGGTCATTGGTGAAGGTGCGGATGGGCAGCGCAGAGGGCGCAAGCGGCACCTCCTTGGAATAAAGGTTCGGGCCATTGATCCCGGAATAGGCCAGCTGGATGCCCGCGAGAGCGCCGTGGGTCTTCATCCGCTCCGACATCTTCCTCAGCTGCGGGATGTCTTTATCCTCCCACAGGCGCAATTCGATGAAGGGCGTGATTTCCGAAGTGTGATGCATCTCGCACTGTTCGGTGAAGATCACGCCCCAGCCACCCTCGGCCTTGATGCCCCGCATCGCTGCCGCCGCAGAGGGGTCCCGGTAGCCGCCGCCATTGCAGTGGGGCACCTGGTAAAAGCGGTTCTTGGCGGTGAGCGGGCCGATCTTCATCGGCTCGAACAGAATATCATAGCGGGGATCGCGCAATTTCCATCTCCTTCGGTGCAAGAGCCCCACAAAGGTACAGGACCGGCCCAAAGGCGAAAGTTGCGCTTGCGGAAGCATTGATTAGCCGCCGCCTAAGCGCCGCCGCTCTCCCCGATGCGTATGCCCGGCACGCTGCCATCAGTGATCCGTTCCTGGCAGTAGCTGATGAAGGTCTTGACGGTCAGAACGTTCTCGGCGCCCTCAGCCGTCAGCAGCCCCATCCGCATCGGTCTGGGCTTGCCTGCAATCGGCACGAACCGCAGCTTCCGCCCGTCCGGCGCCACATCTGTCACCGGGCGGATATTGGCGATGGAATAGCCAAAGCCGTTTGCCACCAGCCCGCGCATCACCGCCATGTCGCGGGTGCGCTCGGCGATCTGCGGGGCGGCACCGGCATCCTCGAAGAAGGACAGGAAGTATTCGGCGCTCAAGGGCAAGTCCAGCAGCACCATCGGATGCGGCGCAAGCTCCTCCACAGACACGCTCTCGCGCTCAGCAAGCGGGTGATCCTCACCCAGCAGGGCGTAGGGCGGCAGCTCCGCCAGCGGGCTGAACTTCAGGTCTGCAGGAATATTCAGATCGTAAGTCAGCGCCACGTCGATCCGCGCCTTGCGGATCAGGTCGATCAGACCGGCCTGATCGCGCTCCGTCTGGCTGATGGTGACGGCGGGATAAAGCGCCTCGAACTGGCGGCGCAGGCCCGGCACAATCAGCTGGGCAAAGGTCAGCAGGCATCCCACCGACAAGGGCCCCTGCACAAAGCCAGAGATATTGTCCGCCAGACGGCTGAGCGCCCCGGCCTCATAGAGAACAGCACGCGCCTGATCCATGAACTGATGCCCGGCCTGGGTCAGCGACAAGCCCTGCGCGTGCTTGCGCACAAACAGCTGCAGGCCGAATTCGTTTTCCAGCTGCGACACAGCCGCAGAGATCGACGGCGAGGACACATTCACCTTCTCCGAGGCCAGGGCAATGGACCCGGCCTCGCCGACGGCGACGAAATACTCCAGCTGGCGCAAGGTGAAACGCAAAGGCATGTCAGCGACTATGCCGGAGCAGGACCGGGCCGATCAAGCCCGGTATTTGATCCAAGTGGTTTTCAGCGCGGTATATTTTTCCAGGCTGTGCAGCGACAGGTCACGCCCGAACCCGGACTGCTTCATGCCCCCGAACGGTGTCTGAGCTGACAAGGCGTCTACAGTGTTGACCGAAACGGTGCCAACCTGCAGCTTGTCCGCCACCCGGCAAGCGCGGCTGAGGTTATCCGTCCAGACCGACGCCGCCAGCCCATAGATCGAGTCATTGGCCATGGCGACGGCCTCCTCCTCGCGGTCAAACGGGATCACCGACAGCACCGGGCCAAAGATCTCATCCCGGGCCAGCGGGTTGTCGTGGCTCACGTCGTCAAAGATCGTCGGCTGCACGAAACAGCCCTTGCCATCAACGGTCACCCGCTCGCCGCCCGCAACCAGGCTGGCCGACGATTTGCCCGCCTCGACAAAGCGCATGATGCCTTCGGTCTGCTTCTCATCCACGATGGCGCCCATTTTCGAGGCCGGATCCAGCGGATCCCCCGGCTGGGTAGCCGCGGCGCGGGCAATCAGCTTCTCGACAAAGGCATCCTTGATCGAGCGCTCCACATAGAGCCGCGAGTTGGCCGAGCAGACCTCCCCCTGATTGAAGAAGATGCCAAAGGCAGCCATGTCAGCAGCCGCATCCAGATCCTCGCAGTCCGCAAACACCAGATTTGGGCTCTTGCCGCCGGTTTCGGGCCAGACCTGCTTCAGGTTCGACTGCCCGGAATACTGCATGAACATCTTGCCGACTGCGGTAGAACCCGTGAAGGCAAGGCAGTCCACATCCATATGAAGACCCAGCGCCTTGCCCGCGGTTGCGCCATAGCCCGGCACCACGTTAAAGACCCCATCCGGCACCCCGGCCTCAGCCGCCAGTTCCGCCAGCCGCAGCGCCGACAATGGCGACTGTTCCGCCGGCTTCAAAACAACCGAGTTGCCTGCGGCCAATGCCGCCGCTGCTTTCCAGGTCGCCATGTCCAGCGGGAAGTTCCAGGGCGTCACCGCGCCAACCACCCCCAGAGGCACGCGGCTGACCAGCGCCAGATCGCCCGGCCCGGTCGGCGCCACCTCGTCATAGATCTTGTCGATGGCCTCGGCATACCACTGGAAGAAATGCGCAGACCCTGGCGCGTCGATGGTGGCCGCATCGGTCACCAGCTTGCCCATGTCCAGGCTGTCCAGCAGCGCCATCTCCTCCAGATTTTCCCGGATCAGGTCCGCCAGTTTCAGCATCACCGCCTTGCGGTCCCCCGGCGCCATCCGCGACCAGCGCCCATCCTCAAACGCCCTGCGGCCCGCCGCAACGGCGCGGTTCACATCCTCTTCATCGCATTCGGCAACCTGCGCCAGCACCTCGCCCGTTGCCGGATTCACGCTGGCAAATGTCCTGCCCGAGGCCGCATCTATGAACTTGCCGTCAATAAAGGCCTGACTGCGGAATGAGAGAGCTGCAGCCCGGGATTTCCAGTCGTCCAATGAATAGTCCAGCATCGTCTCTCTCCTGATTATTCGTCGCCCGGCACGCCGTAGGACGGCGCCTCGCGCGGGTCGAGCGCGCGCTGGACATAGGCATCCAGCTGCGGCTTGTAGATGTCCCAGGCCATGGCAATGTTCTCGATCGGGCAGCCCTCAGACCAATCGCAGCGCAGGTCGGCCACAGGCCAGCTCACCTTGTCGACGATTTTCATGCCTGCCGAATGCACCGGCCCGGCCTCGCCGCCTGCCGCAAGCCCGGCCCGCATGGCGGCAATCAGCCGGTCGCCAAGATGGCCGGTTGAAGCAGCGAACCCGTCCACAATGGCCTGGCAGACGCCATCGTTGGCCAGCAGGTTGCCGCCCGAGGCCACATCCTGGCCTTCTGCCTGCGTCCAGATGCCCAGAGAGTTCGGTCCGGAGTGAATGGCCGTGCCGCCGCGTTTGTCTACGGCCAGCACCTGCCGGTATTCAATGAACCTGCCGCGCCGCTGAACTTCCGCAACCGCTTCAGCAGCGCTCATGCCCTGCTCCATCAGGTCCAGTGCCAGCGGGCCGAGGCTGGGATCGGTCACATTCTGGCTTGCCACCGCGCCAACACCCGCCCGCGCAAAGGAACAGCGCGCCGCCACCGCCGGCGAGGAGGACGAAATCGCCACCCCGAACATGCCCGTCTCCGCGCAGCGCGCCACAAGCGAAAATGTCATCGTCTTTCCTCCTCAGCAGCCATTGGAAACGGATCCGTTCTTCATCTGGCCGGAAATATCCTCGGGGGTGAATTGAGCCTCAGGCTCAAGAGGGGGCAGACAGCCCCCTTCCCGCTTCCGGATCAGTCCGGAATAACCGCGGTGCCGTCGATCTCCACCAGCCACTCGGGCCGTGCCAGCGCCTGCACAACCAGGCCGGTCGACACCGGGTGCACCCCTTTGATGTATTCGCCCATGGTGCGGTAAACCGCCTCGCGGTGGCGCACATCGGTGATGTAAACAACCACCTTCACCAGATGCTCCATTGTGCCGCCGCACTCTTCGATCAGCTGCTTGATGTTTTGCATCACCTTATGGGTCTGCTCCACCGGGTCGTGGCTGGCGATATTCTTCGCGTCATCCAGGTTCTGCGGGCACTGGCCGCGCAAATAGACTGTCTTGCCTCCCTGAGTCACCACCGCCTGGCACAGGTCGTTGTCGAGGTTCTGTTCCGGGTAGGTGATCTTGGTGTTGAACTTGCGGATACGGGTATGAGCCATGGTGTCCTCCTGGCCTGGCGGGATGGCGTGTCCGGTCAAAACCTGTGCTGACCGGCACAACTGTCATGTGCTGCTGCGAACCGGAAGGTCAGGCCTCATCAGGTGCGCGGTAGCCTTCGTAATGGCGCTGGATGGCGATCTGGTCGGCCACATGCTTGGCATCATGCCAGACCCCCCAGATGAAGGTCGAGCCGCGGCGCGACTGCCAGGGCAGGCCCAGGAAATAGATCCCCGGCTCCGCGGAAACACCGCGCTGATGCTGCGGGCGGCCGGTCCCGTCAAAGGCATCGACGTGCATCCACGAGAAATCCTGACGGAACCCGGTGGCCCAAAGGATGGTTGTGATACCTTCGTCTTCCAGGTCGAGTGCGCGGATCGGGTTTGTCAGACTGTCCGGATCAGGGAAGGCTTTGCGGGCTTCCGGCTCCTCGGGCAACTCAATGCCGGTGCGTTCGGCGTAAGCATCCGCAAGATCCAGCATCTTCAGGTAGTCCGCATCACCTGCTGCAATATTGTCTTGCAGATCGCCGGCGAAATTCATGACCCCGTTTTCATAGGACTCGGTCAGGCCCAGCAGCGTCACCCCCTCGCCTGCCAGGCGGCGGAAATCCATGGTCTGACCGCCATAGGCCCCGCTGACGGAGATCGTCACATGCTCCTTGCCCGGCTCCAGCGCGGCCTGATCCCACAGGCCCAGCACCCCCAGCCACCAGACAAAATCGCGGCCCCGGTACATCCGCGGCGGGCGGTCATGCGGCCCCACCGAAAGATAAACCTTGCGGCCTGCCCGGTTCAGCTCATCAGCGATCTGCGCACCGGATGACCCCGCGCCGACCACCAGCACCGCGCCTTCCGGCAGCTGTTCCGGATTGCGGTAGTGAAAGGAATGAAGCTGGTTCACCTCTGCGCCCTCCGGCACCAGCGGCGGGATAACGGGGTGCTGAAAGGCGCCGGTGGCGGCAACAATGCGCTTCGCTTCGATCACGCCATTTGAGGTCTCGACCTGGAAACCGCCGGTGCCCTTGATACGCTCGGCCCTGGTCACTTCGACACCGGTCCGGATCGGGGCGTTGAAACGCCCGGCATATTCAACGAAATAGTCCGCAATACGGTCCTTCCCGGCAAACGCCTCCGGATCGGTATCCGTGAATTCGAGGTTCGGAAAACGGTCGTGCCAGGCCGGGCCATTGGCCACCAGCGAGTCCCAGCGGCCCGTGCGCCAGGCCTCGGCAATCCGGTTCTTTTCCAGCACCAGATGCGGCACGCCATGGCTGGTCAGATGTTCACTCATGGCCACCCCGGCCTGACCGGCACCGACGACCAGCGTATCAGTTTTTTCGATCGCCATGTCCAAACCTTTCCTGCATCTTCTGCCGGCGCCATCGCCCTGCCGACTCTACAGGCGAGAATGTTCACATCCGCAGCAGCTGAGAAAGAAATCTATGGCTTACCCCTGCTTCGCCTGCCTCTAACCCGTGCTTCTCCGGCCTGTGCACTGCACCAGACCCGGCGCCGCAGACCTTGTGCAGAAGGCGGTGAGTGACAGACTGGCCGGGTAACGCCGCCGAAACAAGGCCAAGGCATCCCTCAGGCGTGAAGGAAACTTGGAGCTCAGGTCACCTTGGAATATCCGGGAACAATCAGGCGGAAAGCCCGAAGCAGAACAAACTGACCGGTTCAAAAGCCGGGGCGGTCTCACAAGGTGGCAGTTAAGTGCTTGATTTAGTGGCGGGGAGACAGGGATTCGAACCCTGGGAACGCTCTCACGTTCAACGGTTTTCAAGACCGCCGCATTCGACCACTCTGCCACCTCCCCGGTCCGTCAGCGGTTTAGGATGCAACGCCGGGCGAGGCAAGCGGAAATCCTTGGCCGGCGGAATGTGCGCAAGAGAAATTTTCCAGCCGCCGCTAGACACGCGGAAATCTGCCGCCGGCGCGGCTTTCCCTTGCATCGTGATCCGGCAGGGTTTTCATGACCGGAAGCGCAGGCTATCATGCCGCAAATCAAGAAGACCGGGCATTCCGGCAGGGGCGCAAAAGCGCCGCGGGCACAGGCAAGGATAAAAGCATGTCAAACACGGTGTCGAGAGCAAGAAGGGCCCCGCGGGCGGCCGCAGCGGCCTTGGGCCTGCTGGTCCTGGCGGCTTGCGAGGACGGGCCGAAACTGGGCTTCCTGGAACCGAAACCCAAGGCTGAAGGCGAGGTCCGCGCCTCCAGCAGCACCAAGCTCGTGGAACGCGACGTGGAAGCGCCCGACGTGTTCCAGGTGACCGAAGCGGGCCTGTGGGACGGGCGCCCGTCGATCGGCGGCGTCTGGGTGGCGCACCCGGACACCAAGGACCCGGAAAGGGTGATCATCCGCAATAATGCCAACGGCCAGTTCGTGATCGGCGCCCTGTTCCGGCGCGAGCGCGACATTCCGGGACCGCGGCTGCAGGTGTCCTCGGATGCGGCAGCCGCCCTGGGCATGCTCGCCGGCGCACCGGTCGAAGTGAACGTCACCGCCCTGCGCCGCGAGGAAGTCGCCCCGGAACCGCAGCCGGAGGACGCTGCTGCCGGAGAGGACGCCCTGCCGGAAGGCACAGAAGCGGCCGAAGCCGCGCTGGGCGGCAGCGAGATTTCCGAGACGCCGCTGGATCCGATTGCCGGTGCCGCCGCCGCAATTGAGGCCTCCGCGCCCACCGCCCCGGATGCAACTGCAGCAGCTGCCAAGGCTGAGCCGGCACCGGCGCCCAAGCAACAGAAGACGTCGCTCCGAAAACCCTACATCCAGATCGGCATCTTCAGCGTCGAAGCCAACGCCAAACATGCCGCCAACGCTATGCGCAGCTCCGGGATGGTGCCGGAAGTGCGCAAGCAATCCACCAGCGGCAAGACTTTCTGGCGGGTGCTGGTCGGCCCGGCGCAAAGCAAGGCGGAGCGCAGCCAGCTTCTGAAAAGCGTAAAGGACACCGGATTCGCTGATGCCTATGCTGTCACGAACTGACACCCCCGGCGCGCATCTGGCGCGTCTCCTGAAATCATCGCTGCGCACGGGTCTTGCTGCCGGTCTGGCCGTCAGCCTGTCAGCGCTGTCTGCCGCGGCCTTTGATACCAAGGCACGCGCCGCCTATGTGCTGGACTCGGGGACCGACACTGTCCTGCTGTCAAAAAACGCCGATGTGCCGCTGCCCCCGGCCTCGATGTCCAAGCTGATGACGCTCTATGTGGCCTTTGAGGCGCTGCGCGACGGCCGGCTGACCCTGAACGAAACCCTGCCCGTCAGCGAACATGCGATGAGCTACAAGGGCTCCACCATGTTCCTGGACACGCTGGACCGGGTCCGGGTCGAGGATCTGCTGCGCGGCATCATCGTGCTGTCCGGTAACGACGCCTGCGTGGTGATCGCCGAGGCGCTGAGCCCGGATGGAACAGAGGCGGGCTTTGCCCGCTACATGACCAAGCGCGGCCAGGAACTGGGCATGACGGCTTCGACCTTTGCCAACTCCAACGGCTGGCCCGCCGCCGGGCACCGGATGTCGGTGCATGACCTCGCGATTCTGGCCGAGCGGCTGATCGAGGATTTCCCGGAATACTATCCGCTGTTTGCCGAAACCAAGTTCGAGTTTGACGGCCGCGCGCCCTCCAATGTCCGCAACCGCAACCCGCTGCTGAAGCTGGGCATCGGCGCCGACGGGCTGAAGACCGGCCACACTGAAGAAGCGGGCTACGGTCTCGTCGGCTCTGCCAAGCAGGGCGACCGGCGGGTGATCTTCGTGGTCTCCGGGCTCGACACTGAGCGCGGGCGCGCAGAGGAGGCTGAAGCCCTCGTTAACTGGTCGTTTCGCCAATTTACCAAAAAAACCGTTGCCAAGGCGGGCATCCCCATCGCCGAAGCCGAGATTTGGCGGGGGGCCGAGCGATCGGTAGGGCTGGTGCCCGCGGAGGACCTGGAAATCCTGCTGCCGTCACTGGCGAGCGGCACCATCGAGGGCGAGGTCGTCTACAGCGGCCCGATTGAGGCGCCGGTGGCCAAGGGCCAGCGCCTGGCAGAGCTGGTGCTGCAGCCTGAGGAGCTGCCGGAGGTGCGGCTGCCGCTGGTCGCCGAAAGCGATGTGCCCGCTGGCGGCTTTGTGGTGCGGGTGAAAACCGCAGCCCAGGTGCTGATCAAGCAATTCCTGACCGGTCCCGAGGGGGCGCTGTGACAGCTGGCACGGGATCTGGCTCAGGGCGCAGCCTGTTCATCACTTTTGAAGGCATCGACGGGTCCGGCAAGTCCACCCAATGCCGCCTGCTGGCCGAGGCGCTGCAGGCAGAGGGCCGCGATGTTGTGCTGACGCGCGAACCCGGCGGCTCGCCCGGCGCCGAGGAAATCCGCTGCCTGGTGCTGGAGGGTGACCCCGACCGCTGGTCGGCTGAAACAGAGCTGCTGCTGTTCATGGCTGCGCGGCGCGACCATCTGGAGCGCACCATCGAGCCCGCCCTCGCGGCTGGCAAAGTAGTGATCTGCGACCGCTTTGCCGACAGCACCCGGATGTATCAGGGCCTGTCGCGCGGCGACCTGCGCGCGGCGGTGGACCAGATGCACAAGCTGATGATCGGCCGCGAGCCGGATCTGACCCTGCTCATAGACATGGACCCGGCAGAAGGGCTGGCGCGCGCCAAGGGGCGGCAGGGTACAGAAGAACGGTTCGAGGATTTCGGCGTCGAATTGCAGGAAAAGATGCGCGCGGGCTTCCTGGCGCTGGCGCAGGAATTTGCCACCCGCTTCCGCGTGGTCGACGGCGCCCGCCCGGTGGAGGAGGTCGCCGCAGACGTCCGCAAGCTGGCGGATGAAGCGCTGGAAGGGCCTGCTGCATGAGCGCTGACGAAGACCTCCCCCGTGCCGACCAGGCCGAGGGTGCACCGCATCCGCGCGAAACCCTGCGCCTCATCGGCCAGGACGCGGCTGAGCAGGATTTCCTGACTGCATACAACTCCGACCGGCTGCACCACGGCTGGCTTCTGACCGGCCCGCAGGGTGTCGGCAAGGCAACGCTGGCCTGGCGGATTGCGCGGTTTCTGCTGGCAACGCCGCCGGCCGAGGACGGCCTGTTCGGCGCCCCGCCGCCGCCGCAGACGCTGGACATTGACCCTGAGCACCCGGTTTCGCACCGCATCCAAGCGCTGGCCGAACCCGGCCTGGCGCCGATCACCCGGTCTTATGACGACAAGGGCAAACTGCGCAGCCAGATCGTGGTCGACGACATCCGCAAACTGAACCGCTTCTTCGGCCTGTCGGCCACCGACGGCGGTCGGCGGGTGGTGATCGTGGACGCCGCCGACGACATGAACGTGAGCTCCGCCAACGCACTGCTGAAAATGCTGGAAGAGCCGCCTGCGCGCACAACGATCCTCTTGATCTCGCACCAGCCCTCGCGCCTTTTACCGACGATCCGCTCCCGCTGCCGCACGCTGCGGCTGGGGCCGCTCAGCGCGCCGGACATGGAGGCGGCGCTGGCGCAATCGGGTGTCGAGCTGCCCCAGAACATGGACAATCTCGCAGCCCTGGCGGGCGGTTCTGTCGGCGCTGCCTTGCGGCTGATCAACCTGGGCGGGCTCAAGATCTATGCCGAGCTGGTGCAGATCCTCGATTCCATGCCCCGGCTGGACCGCCAGCGCGCCATGGCCCTGGCCGAGGCGGCTGCCCAGCGCGGTGCGGCTGACCGGTTTGAATTGCTGTTGTCGCTGACAGAGATGGCGCTGGCCCGGCTGGCGCACACAGGCGCCACCGGCGCACCGCCAGCGCCCGAGGCCGCACCGCTGGAGGCAGCGATGCTGAGCCGCCTGTCGCCCGACCCGCGCAAGGCACGCGCCTGGGCCGACCTTGCCGCAGAAGTGACAGCGCGGGCCCGCCACGGGCAGGCGGTGAACCTTGACCCCGCCGCCCTTGTCCTAGATACGGTTTTCAAGATGCAGGAAACCGCGTCGCGCTAGGGTTTTGGCGCGGTGCAAGCGGCACCAGAGGACAAATGACCGAGACGCCCCCCCAGATAACGGACAGCCATTGCCACCTGGACTTTCCGGACTTCGAAGGCCGCCTGGATGAGGTGATCGCCAGCGCGGCAGAGGCCGGCGTGACCCGGATGGTGACGATCTGCACCAAGATGAAGAACGAACCGTCCGTGCGCGCGATTGCCGAAGCCCACGCGCCGGTGTTCTACGCCGCAGGCACCCACCCGATGAGCGCCGCGGACGAGCCGCTGGTTTCGGTGGATGCGCTGGTGGCGCTGGCCAAACACCCGAAGTTTGTCGGCATTGGCGAGACGGGTCTCGACTACCACTACACCGCCGACAGCGCCAAGGTGCAGCAGGAGTCCCTGCGCATTCACATTGCTGCCGCCCGCGAAACCGGCCTGCCGCTGATC
>JABXIA010000113.1 GCA_013373325.1 Paracoccaceae bacterium | reverse complement strand
CTGGCGCCGGGCATCATGATGATGACGGTGATCCAGAACGCCTTTGCAAACACCTCATCCTCCATTGTTATTGCCAAGGTGCAGGGCAATATCGTCGACACGCTGATGCCGCCCCTGTCGGGGCTGGAGATTTTGCTGGGCTATCTGGCCGGCGCGGTGGCGCGCGGCACGCTGGTGGCGCTGGGCATCGGACTGGGGCTGATGGCGGTCCTGCAGATCGTGCCCGCGCACCCGCTGGCGGCGCTGGTGTTCATCGTGCTGGGCGCGGCCTTCCTGGGCGGTCTGGGCATCGTCGCCGGCGTGTTCGCCGACAAGTTCGACCAGATGGCGGCGATCACCAATTTCATCGTGACCCCTTTGGCGTTCCTGTCCGGCACGTTTTATTCGGTGGAGGCGCTGCCGCCGGTTCTGAAAGTAATCTCGCATTTGAACCCGGTGTTCTACCTGATCGACGGGGTGCGATTCGGGGTGATCGGCACGTCGGACAGCCCGCCCTTGCTGGGGCTGGCGGTCTGCAGCGGCGCCACCTTTGCCGTCTGCCTGCTGGCCTGGGTGATGCTGCGCACGGGATACCGGCTGAAACCCTGACGCCTTCATTCCGCGGGCAGGGGCTCCTCTGCAGGCGGAGGTGCCGCCTTCTTGCGCCCCAGCCGCGGATGCAGCTTGCCCGCCAGCAGCGCCGCAAAGGCCGCCGCGGCACCGCCTGCCGCAAAGATCCCGGCCAGCGGCGACACCATCAGCACCAGCCAGGCAGCCCCCGGCGTCAGAATGCCGGAGATATCCCGGTAGCTGGAATAGACCGCCGACATCTCGGTGCGCTCGGAGGGTTTCACCGCCATCAGGAAGGGCAGCCCGCCGCAGATATCCAAGAGGATCAGCGCCGCGGACCCCGCCATCAGCAGACCCACCGATACCGCGGGCCAGCCCTGCAGCGCCGCCGCGGCACCGAAACAGGCCGCAACGGTCAGAAACCCCGTGCGCACGGCCAGCCGGATCGAATGCCGCTGCACCCAGCGCTGCAGCAGCGGCGCGCCGAACAGGCAAGCATTGGTCACGGACAAGAGGATGCCGCCCAGTTCCTGCCCCAGCCCCTTTTCGATGGCAAAGATCGGCAGGTAGACCACATAGATCCACCAGCCTGCTGAGCGGATCACTGCAAACAGGAAGCCGGTGATCAGCCGTGGCTGCTCCAGAAAGCGCGGCAGGTATTTCAACGGGTTGGAGGCCGGGCCGCGGGCGCGGGCGATCTGCTTGCCGTTGCCCATCCGCATCCACCAGAAGGCCGCCAGCATCAGGAGCGCCGCCGCGGCAGAGATCAGGAACGGGGCCGGCGGCCACCAGTCCAGCAGCAGCACGCCGGCCATCGGCCCGGCGGTCCAGCCAAGGGCCGAATAGAACATCCGCGAGGTCTCGCATTTGCCCAACTCGACGCGGGAAATGTAGTCCAGCACATAGGCGTTGAAGCAGATGAAGGTGGTGACCGCCGCCACGGTGTTGAGCGCCAGCGCCGCCAGCACCGAGGCCGGGCTGCCCTCGATCGCCAGCGCTGCCGAGGCCACGAACATCGCCGCACCCAGGGAGTAGGCCCAGCGGCGCGGCACCAGCCGCACCAGCGCGGGCACCATCAGCCCGGCCAGCAGCGACAGGATGCCCACCGCGAAATAGGAGGCCGAGACCAGCCCGGCATCCCCCAGCGCCCGGTACATGATCAGCGGAAACACCGAGATCAACGTGCCGCGCACCACCGCCTCAAGCCCCGCCAGGATGCCGAAATCCCGCACCGAGGGCACCGGCGCGTGGCGCAGCCATTCTGGAATCCGCCTCTCGTGCATCTGCGTGCTCCTGTCCTGCTTAGGTGCAGGGTGGCGCGCCGGGCAAGCGGAAATTGCCGGTTTTCGACCTCAGCGTCGCGGCTGGGCCAGTGTCGGAAAATAACTTTTCGTGAGGGGCGGCGGCCCGGGGCTATTTTCCCGCGGTTGCCGCGCGGCCCGCGGGCGGCCGCACCCGGCCTTCGCGCCAGGCCAGAACGGCGGCGCCCGCCAGGATGATGCAGGCGCCGAGGAAGGAAATGGCATCCGGCACCACGCCAAAGCCGAAGAAATCGTAAAGCGCCGCAAACACCAGCGTGGCATAGCTGAACGGGGCGACAAAGGAGGCATCGGCCCGCGCCATGCCGTTGATGAAACAGGCCTGCGCGCAGGCCATCAAGAGCCCCAGCGCCGCAAGCGCTGCCCATTGCGCCGGGCTGGGCATCTGCCAGACCGGCAGCACCGCGCCGCTGGCAATCAGCATGCCCAGCAAGTTGTTGAACCACAGCACCTGCAGCGGCCCTTCGCGGCCAGCGAGCTTCTTGATGAAAATCAGCTCCAGCCCCATCACCGCCGCCGCGCCCAGGGCCAGCAGTGCCGCGGGCTGGAAGCTGGCGGGCGTCGGCCTGAGCAGAATCATTGCCCCCATCATCGCAATCAGCGCGGCGCCCCAGCGCCAGGGGCCGACCCGCTCGCCCAGGAGCGGAATAGCCAGCAGCATGCCGAAGACCGGGTTCAAGAAGGTGATCGCGGTGGCATCGGCCAGCGGGATATAGGCCACCGAGGCAAACATCAGCGTGACCCCGGCCCAGCCGAAGGTGGTGCGCCCGATGTGATAGCCCCAATGCGGGCGGATGAAGCGCGGGCGCAGGATCAGCACAGCGGTCGAAATGCCCGCGAAGGCAAACAGAAAGCGTCCGTGGCTGATCTGCAGCGGATGCAGCGGTGCGCCGAGCAGATCTGTCCCCAATGACTTGGCCAGCAGAGTGGTGCCCGCAATGAAGGTGGTGGCCGCCAGGATCAGGGCGGCGGCCAGGGCCGGGTTCTGCGGAGTGTTGCGCGTCATGGCAACAGCGGTGCGGCAAGCCGCCGCGGGATGCAAGGGGAAAGGCTTCGGCAGCCGCCGCAATATGCCGCCAGGGCAGGGGGCTGCCCCGCAACTTTGGAGACGGAGGGGCGCTGCCCCTCTTGGCCTTAAGGCCAATTCACCCCGGAGTATTTCGCCAAAGGTGAAAAGGACGGGCAGCGTGTTGCGGCACATTGGCGGGAAGGGTTGCACAAAAGGGGTTTTCTTTCGCCAAAACCTCCACTATGGAACCATCTCATGATCAAACGCGCATATACCCCCATCTCGCGACGCCGACGCCGCCTGGCGTAACCGGCCCTTGATCCCTTGTGCCTGCCGTGCAGCACATCCCCCACTCGAAATCCATTGATCCACCGTTGACCCAAGGCCAGGCTTCCGTCACAGCTTTGGCTTCCACCTTTGAAAAGGATGATCCCGATGATCCCGTCCGTTCTGCCGACCTACAACCGTGCCCCGCTTGAGTTCGTCAAAGGCGAAGGCGCCTGGCTGACCACGGCGGACGGGCGCCGCTTTCTGGATCTGGGCAGCGGCATTGCGGTCAATGCGCTGGGCCATGCCCATCCGGCGCTGGTGGAGGCGCTGACCAACCAGGCGCAAGCTTTGTGGCATGTCTCCAACCTCTACCACATTCCGCAGCAGCAGGCGCTGGCGGACAAGCTGGTGGAGCATACCTTTGCCG
>JABXIA010000126.1 GCA_013373325.1 Paracoccaceae bacterium | reverse complement strand
CCGGGGTAGAAGGGCACGTTCGGGGTTGAGAACTGGCCCGAAGCGCAGATCACGTGGTCGAAGTCTTCCTTGTAGGTGCTGTCCTTGGTGTGGTCATGCACGGTGACGGTGAAGTTGCCCTTGTCCTCGTTGTATTCGACCCAGCGGATCGGGGAGCTGAAGCGGATCCACTTGCGCACATCCGCCTTCTTCACCCGGCCCTCAATGTAATCAAACAGCACGGCGCGCGGCGGGTAAGAGGCGATCTGCTTGCCGAAATGCTCCTCGAACGAATAGTCGGCGAACTCCAGGCCTTCCTTGGGGCCGTTGGACCACAGGTAGCGGTACATCGAGCAGTGCACCGGCTCGCCGTTCTCGTCCAGGCCGGTGCGCCAGGTATAGTTCCACAGGCCGCCCCAGTCGTCCTGCTTCTCAAAACAGACGATTTCCGGGATCTCCTCACCCTTGTTGGCTGCGGATTGGAAAGCGCGCAGCTGGGCCAGGCCCGAGGGGCCGGCGCCGATAATGGCAATACGTTTCTTGGTCATCTGGTTCTCCAGTTGGTTCGGACCAATATTGTAATTTGGATCATTTGGTCTGGTCCAATTAGGTCCAAACTTGCACCAATAAGTCAACATTTTTTCACATGCGGAATGTTTTTGGGCGCAATTGGACTGGAAACACGTTGTTTTATTGGTAGGATTTCAAACATGACGACGAATAGTTTTGTGCACCAGCTGACCGCCCGCGCGGCCCTGCCGCGGCTGTCCGTGGGAATGGCAGAATCAGTGAATATCGGTTTCCTCGGCCCGCTTTCGGGACCGGTGGAGAGCTGGGGGCTGCCCGGATTGAACGGCTGCCGGATCTGGGAGGACGGACTGAACAAGGCTGGCGGAGTGCTGATCGGCGGCCGCCGTTATCCGATCCGGATCCACTCTTACGATTGCGGTTATGATCCCGAACGCGCGCTGGAAGGTGCGGTTGAACTGGTCCAGAACCACAACGTCAAGCTGATGCTGATGCTGGGCGGCGATACCTTTGCACCAGTGCGCGACTTCCTGATGCGCAACAAGGTGCTGACCTCCACCCTGCTGCCCAGCGATCTGTCACCCGACACGCCCTATCTGATTGCGCCGAGCGAGGCGCATCCGATACAGAACGTGACCGGTGTGGCATGGCTCGCGGAGAACAGGCCGGAGCTGAAGACGGTTGCGCTGTGCAGCCAAGCCGATCTGCTGGGGCTGCCGGCGCAGGCGGTCTACCGGGCGGCGTTCAAGGCCGAAGGCCTGCAGATCCTGCGGGAGTTGCAGTATGACCCGGGCGCCAGTGATCCGGCGCCGGTGGTGGATCCGATGCTGGAGAGCGGCGCCGATATCCTGTGCTGGTGCTCCTCCTATGCACCGATGGTGCATGCGATGACCGAATATGCCCACGCCAAGGGATTCAGGGGGCAGATCATCAGCTGCACCATGGATGGCTATGACCGATTGGTGGCGCGGACATCGCCGGACTTCATGGAAGGTGTGGTGTTCCAGTTCCCGGATTTCGACGACCCGATGCTGCGGGAGAAGGCGTTTTTCTTTAACCGGCCGCATGAGTTCTACGAGGAGTACAACCGGCGTTTTCCCGGCAGCTGGTCGGCGGTGAGCTGGGAATATGTGGCGATTCTGGATATCTGGCACAGCGCGGTGGAAAAGGCTGGGTCGGTCGCGCCGCCATCGGTTCTGGCAGCGATGAAGCAGCTGGGCCATGTCACCCATGCCTTTGGTCATGCTGAATGGTGGGGTGAGGAAATATTCGGTATTTCCAATGCCTTGGTTGGCGACTGGCCGGTGGTGACAATCCAGGACGGCAAGGCGGGGATTGCGGAGTTCAAGTCCATCCCCGGCTGGCTGGCGCAGCATTCCGCCCTGCTGAAAGCGGAGATGGAGGGGCTTGGGCAGCTGTGGCACCAGCGTCTGGAGAGCGATGCGCCGGGCAGCGAGGTCAGCTCGCGCGCGGTGGAGGGCTGAGGCGGCTCAGACCTCCTGCAGCAGCAGCTTCTGCTCGTCGATCAGGTGCAGCTTGATGAACTCCACCGCGGATTCCACATCGCGTGAGGCGATGGCATTGAACAGCGTGTTGTAGCGTTTCTGATAGTCCTGGATCCGCTGCGGTGTCAGGTGGCGGCGGCGCAGCGCGGTGCGGTAGGACAGGCGGCAGGCCTCGATCGTCAGCTCATAGCAGGAATGCAGCAGCGGGTTGCCGGTGCCCTCGGCGATCTTGCGGTAGAGGTCCTCCTCTGCATCGATGAAGTCGCCCGGGTCGGTGCGCACGGCCTCCACCCGCGACAGGATCTGATCCAGTTCCTCAATCTGGCGCGGGGTCATGTTGATCACTGCCAGCCGCACCATCTCCGGTTCCAGAATGCCGCGCACCACCAGGTGGTCGAGCGGTGACACTTCGTTCGCCAGCGAACTGTAGGAGGCCGCTTCGGGCTTGGGGTCGGAACGGAATTTCACAAAGCTGCCGGAGCCGGCGCGGCGGTGAATGACATTCTGGGCGGCCAGGACATCCAGCGCTTCGCGCACGGTGTTGCGGGCCACGCCCAGTTCGGATGCGAGCGTGCGTTCGGAGGGCAGCCGCGTATCCACCGGGTAAGTCCCGGATTTGATCCGGGCAAACAGCGTGTCGATCACCACCTGCACGGTGGCGCCGACAGAGTGGGTGGTCAGGATCTGCGAGGTGGTGTCTTCCGCTGAGCTCATGATGTGTCGTGTTCCGGGCTGTCTGAGCGGGAAACCCTGCTCCTGAGTGCTGTGCACACGCTGCACATGCCGGAGCGGGTGGCGGTGCTGCAGGTGTTATCCACGGCGGTGATTGGGGTTCAGATTAGCGGTTCCGGCGCAGGTCAGCAAGGACGCTCAGGCGAATTGGTCCTGTTCGGCGGTGTTTTCTAGGGGGTATCAAAACTGCCCTAGGCCGCTGTTTTTATGCCGTTTTGAGTTCTTGAGCCGCCGCATTGCTTTGGCGGGTCGCAGAATTGGTGCCTTTTTGGTTCCTGGGCGGCAGGTGCTGCACGGCGCGTGGCTTGCCTGGCGGGAGCAGTGTATTTCCGCCAGCCTGAGAGGCGCCGGAAGGAGGCGCGGGCAATGGTGTGCCGCACGCCAGCACGCAGGGAAGCGCGGAGGCAACAATTTTCTTTCCTGTGGCGGTTGGGGGTTGGGGAAAATGAGTAATGGCAGTAAAATAATATTCGCAGCATTCCTTGCGCTTGGGAAAGTTTTTACATATCGGCTGCTGCGCGCTTGTCAGACGCCATCCATAAGGAAGATAACACAGTGGCTAAACTCAAAGACGATAGTGACGCAGTGGCACATAACCTTTCCCAAGACCCGCACCGGGTCCGCGATGGTGCAGAAAAAGTTCTGGAAGTGGCGATCGGCCGCGAGGTGCGCTCGTTCCGGCGGCAGCAAGGGATCACAGTGGCGGATCTGGCCAATCTGACCGGGCTGTCGATCGGGATGCTGTCGAAGATCGAGAACGGCAACACCTCGCCGTCGCTGACCACTTTGCAGCTGCTCGCCAATGCGCTGAGCGTGCCGATCACGTCGTTCTTCCGACGCTTCGAGGAGAGCCGCGAGGCGGTGCACACCAAATCCGGTGAAGGCGCGGAGACCGAGCGCGCGGGCACGCGGGCCGGGCACCAGTACCAGCTGCTGGGGCATCTCGGCGCCAATGCTTCCGGTGTGATGGTGGAGCCTTACATGATCACCTTGACCGAGGAGTCGGATGTGTTCCCGACCTTCCAGCATGACGGGGTGGAAATGCTCTATATGCTGGAGGGCGAGGTGGACTACCGTCACGGCGACAAGGTGTTTCCGCTGAAGCCGGGGGACACGCTGTTTTTCGACGCGGATGCGCCGCACGGGCCGGAGGAGCTGGTCAAACTGCCCGCGCGCTATCTGTCGGTCATTTCCTACCCGCAATCGAGCTGACGTGCGGCGGCGGCGGGGGGCTCCCGCCGGTTCCGCGGCATCAGAAGATGCACCTCACCGTTGGGCGTGGCGCCGCGCGATGCGCGGCGCGGTTGCGTTCTGCGGCTGCCTTGCCGGCTGCCGCCCGCAGCGTGCAATGCGCGCTGCCCGGCCCAACGCCGCGCGGGCGGCAGGCGCAGCCTGCAGTCTGATGCGGGGGCGGAAGCGCACCCGCCCGCCTGCGTAAAAAAGAAACTGCCGGAGCCAGAGGCAACGGCAGTCAGTGAAGCGGGCCTAAGTGACAGGGGTAGGGACGGCCCGCACGTCCGCTCGGGATCAGTCGTCGTCGGGCCAGATACCGTCTGAGGTCGGGGTGCCGTCGTCAAACTGCGAGAGCCATTCCACCATCAGCGG
>JABXIA010000331.1 GCA_013373325.1 Paracoccaceae bacterium | reverse complement strand
GGGCTGGCTTGAGCCGATCACAACTGGCCTGGGGCAGGCTGGCGCCGGTTTTTCGGGGCTGTACTGCCGCATGGCCGCTTCGAGCCCTACCCGGTCATTGCGGTTTTTGTCTGCGCGCGCTCGCAGCGGAAGAAATGCTGCATGCGCTTGAAATCTGGCGCTGTGAAGCGGCGATGAAACCGGCCATTTGTGCTGCGCGCAGCGAGGCAGGAACGGTCAATTCACCAGGAGCGGGACTAAACAGACCTTTGCCAGCTACTGCCCTTGCGGAAAGCGGAGAGGCAGAACCGGTTGCTCCCGGTACAGCAAGTGCCGCTGCAAATCCGATGGTTACTTGTTGGCACCTCAGTCTTCCTGCAGGAAGTCGCGGATCAGGGACTGGAACAGGGCCGGTTTCTCCAAATGAACCGCATGGGATGCACCTGGCACCACTGATAGGCGCACGTTGGGCAGGTTGGTCCACAGCGATTCAACCTGGGGCCACCGGTAAGAGCGGTCGGAGTCCCCCCAGACAACCAGCGTCGGCATGGTCAGGCGCGGCAGTGCCTGCCGTCCATCCCAGCCCGCCATCGCTTCCAGAGCGGCCAAAGCGGCCTGGGGGCTGGCCTGTGCGCCGATTTCCGTCAGCAGAGGGTAGCCCCGCGCGGCGTCTCCGGCTTTGAACCAGGTTGCCCCGATGCGTGTGATGGTCTTTGCCACGCCGTCAGACAGCAGCCTTTCACGCGATACCGTGATGGGTTCGAAACGGTCTGGCATGAGGCCTAGCGGGCCAGTGCCATAGAGGATCAGCTTCTGCACAGCGGCGGGCCGGGCCGCTGCCATTTCCTGCGCGATCATGCCGCCCATCGAATGGCCCATCAGAATGAACTCGCGAACGCCCAAGTCATCGAGAAGCGTGAGAACCGCCTCTGCCATTGCGCGGATTGTGCTGCAGCCCGGTAGGCCGGCGGCGGCGGCAAACCCCGGAAGGTTGGGCGCGATCACATCGTACTCTCCGCTGAAAGCATCGATCTCGCTCTGCCACTGGGCAGCGCCGCCCAGGTAGCCGTGTACCAAGACCAGAACCGGGCCGGATCCGGCACGCACATAGGGAAGTTTCGGCATTAGCGCATCTGCTCCGGCAGCCAAAGCGCCACGTCGGGCGACAGGATGAGAATGGAGATGAGCAGGATCATGGCGGCGATGAAGGGCAGGCAGCCCATGATCACGTCGCCGATGCTCACCTGTTCGCGGCCGATGGCCTGGATCACATAGAGGTTCAGTCCCACTGGCGGCGTCAGCACCGCGATTTCCATGGTGATGGTGTAAACAACGCCGAACCAGATCAGGTCGAAGCCCGCCGCGTCCATTAAAGGATAGATGGTCGGCAGCGTGATGAAGGTCATCGACACCGGTTCCAGGAACATGCCGAGCACGATGTAGAAGACCAGCACGATGGCGAGTACGGTATAAGGCGACAGCTCGAAGGACAGGAACAGGTCGGTGAACTGCTGCGGCCCCCGGTAGTAGGTCAGCACAAAGCCGAACAGCACGCCGGCCGACAACAGCAGCCCAAGGTAGCCCATGGTGCGCATGGTGGCAAAGATCGCCCCCTTGAAGCCAAGCCAGTTCAGGTCGCCGACCCAGAAGGCCAGCACCACGGTCAGGAGGGCGGCAACGGCGGCGGCCTCGGTCGGGGTGGCGATGCCTGCGTAGATCGCGACGGTGATCACCAGGCCGATCAGGATGACCGGGCCGATGGTGCTGAGGATCATCTTCAGCGGCATCTTGGCGGCGTCTTCGCTGCCGGGGATGTCCTCGGGCTTCATCATGCCCCAGATCAGCACCACCACCACAAAGCTGGAGACCAGGATCAGCCCGGGGATGACGCCCGCTATGAACAGGTCGCCGATGCTTTGGTCGGTGACAATGCCGTAGAACAGCAAGATCAGGCTGGGCGGGATCAGCACCGACAGGGTGCCGCCTGCGGCCAGCACGCCGCTGGACAGCCGCTTGCCGTAACCCAGCCGCAGCATTTCCGGCAGGGCGACGCCGCCGATGGTGAGCGCCCCCACCATCGAGGAGCCGCAGACCGCCCCGAAGCCTGCGCTGGCACCGATGGAGCCATAAGCGGCGGAGCCTTTGATCCGCACGCCCTGATGCAGGAACTGGTAGAGGTTGGGGCCGATGCTGGAACGTCCGATCAGTTCCCCCAGGAAGACAAACAGCGGCACCGCCAGCAGGATATAGTCGATCCAGACGCCCCAGAGCTTCAGTTCAGACGAGACAATGGAGGTTTCCCAGCCCTGGATCTGCCAGAGGAACGGCAGCGAGGCCGCCGCCAGGGCAAAGGGGATGGGCAGGCCGATTGTGATGAACATCATCAGCAGCCCCAGCAGGCCGAGGCCGACAGTATACCATTCCATTAGAGGTCTCCCGACGGGGCCGGGGTGCGGATCAGCCGGATCAGACGCAGCGCGGCATAAAGTGAGAACAGCACCAGCGCCGTGGCGCCGGGGGCCCAGAACAAATAACGGGGCCAGTGCAGGATTTCGGAGGCAACGCCGGAGTTGAACGAGCGGATCGTGGCGCTGACGCCGGCATAGGCAAAGAAACTGCCAACGCCCAGCATCAGGATATGGTTCACGATATCCAGCAGCCGCCGGGCGCCGGGGCGAAGCAGCTCTGTTATCATCGTGACCTTGGGAAAGGCGTCTTCGCGCAGGGCGTAGGCGAGGCCGGCAAAGGCAACCGGAAACAGCAGCAGGGCCG